>JAIRSI010000054.1 GCA_031255515.1 Oscillospiraceae bacterium
AGCTATCAGATCTTTTTTCACCTAGACTAAACTCCTTTAACATCAATAAAATATGCTTTAATTTTGGTTGCCCTTTTGAACTTTAAAATTCTAATAGGGCGTTTAACTTGAATTTCTTCGAGAGCATATTATGTACACAAAATTTAAAAATATTCGCTCAAAGGTAGAGAGAACCGCGTCACATTTTATTCAAACGCGCAATACAAACAATTCTCGGCGGCAAATCGTCCCGCGTTATAGGACTAATACTCGGCAAATAATTTGCAACAATTTCGTTCAGACCCGAATATTCTCCAGCTTCCAAAGAATCTTTTACCACCTTGTATCCATCCCCTCCGTGAGCAATAAAATCGTTGGTGGCAACAGTATATTCTTTGGTATAATCTATCGGCAAATCTCCAATTCGTATAATTTTTACCCGCCGACCCGCCTTGGCCTTATCGTCAAAAGCACAGTACATTCCCGATATTTGTGGAAAACTACCAGTCGGCGACGGGTATTTATCGAGACCCCATTCGAGCATTTTCAAAATATTTAGACCTTTTATTTTTTTTGTCACGATAAAATTATTAAAAGGCGAAACCGAAAGAACATCATTCATTGTAATGCTGCCAGAATTTATAGAAGATCTGAAACTCCCGCCATTTAAAAAAACCAAATCGGCACCGGTTTCTTTTAAGACAGCGTCAGTGATTATCTTTGTCAAATGAGTCTCTCTGGTACGAACAGCTGACTTTTTACCCTCTAGATAAACTCTACTTTCTCCCACAATTTTATCCAGCAAATGCGCAATTTTTTTGCTTATGTTAACTATGACTTTTTCAAGAGCCATATCTGGCCTTTGCGATTTTAAATCGTCAAAATGAATTGATTTTGGAGTTATAATTTTTTGACCATTAATTATAGAAATACCGACGACACCAACGTATTCAAGATAAGCTCCCGCGGAAACAATCTGAGCTGCGGCAGGAGTTTGCCTGATTTTTTTTAGCTCCGTGTGGCTATGCCCGTCTATTATTAAGTCTATTCCCAAAACTTTATCTCGAACATCATAAGATCTATGGCCAAAACTTTCATTATCCACCCCAAGATGAGTAATGGCAATTATTAGGTCAACTTCTTTCTCTCTTAATTTTTTCACCTGCTCGTCGGCCACCCGGACTGGATCTAAAAATGTTATCCCCTCTATGTTTTTGGGGTTAGTTTTTATTGCCGTCTCTGGTGTAGTAAGACCAAATATTCCTATTCTTTTGCCATCGATTTTTACTGTGTCGTTTTGTTTGAATAAAAATTTGCCATTTGAAAAAATGATATTTGCGGCCAAAACTTTTGCCTTCATGGCCCTGCTAAGCTTTATAAGCCTTTGATAGCCATAATTAAAGTCGTGATTGCCGGGGACAAGGTAATCATAGCCTATAAGATTAAAAAGGCGCACAGCAGCATCTCCTCTGGAAGTCGTCACCATAGTCTCCCCGTGCAAAAGATCCCCCGTGTCTACTAGCAAAATATTTTTACGAGAAGTTCTCAGATCCGACACGTAGCCGCCCAATCTAGAAGCCCCTACTGATTTATTGATTTCATCGTAGAGAAATCTGCCATGTATGTCGCCTGTGTAAACAATTTTTATATTAAAATCTGAACAATTCACAAAATCACTTTTCTTTTGATTGAAACTCTCAAAGCTTATACTCTAAAACTCAAAATACCTTTAATAATATTATGTATTATTATGTTATTTTGTTAACATTTACGTCGGCGAATTTCTTTGCTTTGCAAAGTTATGTTATTATAGATATATATACTAAATTTTGAAGGGGATTTTTAGTGCTTTCACTTAAAAAAAATGTCTTTGCCGCCGTCCAGCCAAGCGGAACTATTACTATTGGCAATTATTATGGGGCAATAAAAAAATGGGTAGAATTACAAGATAAATTTAATTGCAGTTTTTCTGTCGCGGATTTTCACTCATTGTCGATAAGACAAACTCCCAAGATTTTTAATCAAAACATATTGCGCACCTGCGCGTGTTTGATCGCGTGCGGCCTCTCCCCCCAAAAAAGTACCCTTTTTGTGCAAAGTGACGTTGCCGCCCACGCAGAGCTGAGTCAAATAATAAACTGCCATTTAGAATTTGATGAACTTTTTAATTTGGATCAATTTAGATTTATAAAGTCAAACTATGCCCAAAATTTAGTAAATTCTGCAATTTTTACCTATCCAAGTTTGATGGCAGCCGACATTTTACTCTATAATACAAATTTAGTCCCTGTGGGAGAAGATCAAAGGCAACACGTGGAACTAGCAAAAATAATTGCCAAACGCTTTAACAAGATGTACGGGAAAATTTTTACCTCGCCCGAGCCTCTTGTCCCCAAAACCGGCTCCCAAATTATGTCCTTGCAAAATCCTTCTAAAAAAATGTCTAAATCAGATAAAAACGAGCTTTCAAGAATCTCTATTTTTGACGACGAAAACACTATAACTAGCAAATTTTCCAGTGCTTTTTTAGACTCGCCGGACGGCAAGCTCAGCAAAGACGCACTAAATAATCTCGCCCAGATATATTTTTGTGCTACGGGTAAAAAAATCCAAATGGAAAAGGACCATAAAATTTTTAAAAAAATCATTGCTAAAGCCGTTTATGAAGACTTAAAGCCAATACAAGAAAATTTTTCTGTTCTTATAAAAAATGAAGACCGTATAAAGAAGTGTTACAAAGAAGGAAGCGATAAAGCAAAGATTACTGCAGAAAAAACTCTAAAAACAGTTAAAGAAAAATTAGGATTTATCAGTTAATTTAAGGGAGGGATATGAAATGAAGGTAGCGCCATCTATTTTAGCCTGTGATTTTTCTTGCATGGGAAAAGAAGTTAAAAGCGTAAGCGACGCGGGGGCAGAATTCATCCATTTTGACGTTATGGATGGACATTTTGTGCCAAATATTTTCTTTGCGCCAGCTATAATCAGGCCCCTTAAAAAATTTTCAAACGCTATGTTTGACGTGCATCTCATGGTGACGAACCCCACCGTTCACGTAGAACTGCTTGCCTCATCTGGCGCCGACATTATCACTTTTCATATAGAATCCAAAAGCGACACAAAAAAAACGATAGATTTAATAAAAGAAAAGGGCAAAAAACCCGGTATTGTAATAAATCCAAAAACCCCGCCGGAAAAAATCATCAACTATTTAAATGAGGTTTACATGGTGGTCGTTATGGGCGTGGAACCTGGATTCTCCGGACAACAATTTATATCTGACACCACAGAAAAGGTGTCAAAAATTAAAAAACTTATAAAAAATTCTGGACACAACGTGCTTATCGAGGTGGACGGCGGGGTTAACGCGGGCGTAGCCAAGGAGCTAGAAGATGCTGGAGCTGACATATGCGTATCGGGAAGCTTTATTTTTTTGAGTAAAGATAGAAAGAAGGCTATCGATTCTTTAAAATTTTTTTAAAAGGATGGATATTATTTGAGCAAAGAAAGATAGAAATAAGGCTATCGATTCTTTAAAATTATTTGAGTAAAGAAAGATAGAAAGAAGGCTATTGATTCTTTAAAATTTTTTAAGAAGGATGGACATTATTTGAATAAAGAAAGATAGAAAGAAGGATGGACATTGAATGAAAAAGTCCGAAATTTTAGCGCTAGCTATAGAGTCTTTGAAAAATCAATACGAAAACGCCAAATGTTCACTCAATTATGAAAATGGCTTGGAACTTCTCGTTGCCGCCAGGCTTTCTGCGAGGTGTAAAGATGACAGAGTTAACATTGTAACACGCGATTTGTTCGCGCGTTTTAGAACTCTTGAATCTTTTTGCAATGCGAAACAAGACGAAATAGAGTCAATTATCAAACCTTGTGGCCTTTACAGGACAAAAGCCAAAGAAATTATAAATATGTGTAAATCTTTAAGAGAGAATTTTAATTCACAGATTCCGGATAATATAGAAGATCTTGTAAAACTGCCAGGAATAGGAAGAAAAATTGCAAATCTTATGTTGGGTGAATTTTTTTGCAAACCCGCGGTTATAGTAGACGTGCATTGCTTTCGCATCACAAAACGAATTGGAATTCAGGAAGAAAAAACCGCTGCAAAAGCAGAAAAATCGCTAAAAAAGCTATTGCCCGCGCAAGAATCCTGCAAATTCTGCCACAGGTTAGTTCTTCACGGCAAGATGATCTGTAAATCGCAAAATCCTGATTGTGAAAAATGTTGTATGAATCTTTTTTGCAAAACCGTTAATAATAGTCAGACACGTAGGAAACCTTCTCTTTATAGTAAGAGATTCACATAACTAAAAATTTAAAAGGAGTCACCGCCATGGACAATGAACCGTATTTAATTAAAGAACTTGAAGATTATGATAGTACATTCGAATTAACACAAGACAAACAAATTCCCTGTTCTTCAAAAGAGCAGCTCAAATCAAAGTTTAAAGATAAAACGATAGAATTCATCGGTGAGTACGCAAAGGCAGATTTAGAAGACGAAAAAACCAAAACTCTCGGGATAGCGGTGGGAAAATTTGAGTCACCACAGTATTCAGGCAAAACTTTTCCGATATATGGTTACAAATCCCACAGTCGTTTCGGCCACAAAGAGAGTGGATATGTTCAGTGCGACGGTACAGAAAATTATATAGTTTTGTTAAAAAATGTACTGCCGTCGAGAATAGTGGAAATGTGCGCCATAGTTTGTCTATTTTTTGTTTCATTCTTTGTGGGCAGAAATATAACGTTCAATACGAATAGCACGACGCAAAATCAACAGCGTTTGGGATCGGGCGGACAGAATGATTTTATCGAAAATGAGAAGTTTTTTGACGACCCAAGCGCAAGAATGTTAGTTCCAGTCGTAAAGAACATAATAATAGAAGATGGTCAGTTAATAACTGATTTTGACAATCCACAAGAAAGTGAATATTCGTATAAACTTTTGATCACTTTAGAAGACGGTAAAAAAATATACGAATCAGATATAGTACCCCCTGGCGGCAAAATTGACGTTCCGCTTTCGAATGATCTCTCTTCGGTGTCCACGGGAACTCACGAAAACACAACCATGGCGTTTAAATATTACGACGATTCTCAAAATGAATTAAACACCGCGCATATTAGATTGCCGCTTGTTTGCAAGTAGTAAAACGCAGCAAAGCTTTGCACTCTCATGCCTTGCTCTTCTCCCTTTGCAAATAGCAAGCCGTGAATCATGGGGCTTTTTTCATCGGTTTGAACAGCTCTCATTTTATAGCAAAATACAAGAAAGCAGCAAAGCCTTGCTCTTCTCCTTTTGCAAGTAGCAAGCCGTGAATCACGGGGCTTTTTTCATCGATTTGAACAGCTCTTATTTTATAGTAAAATACAAGAAAGCAGCAAAGACTTACACTTTCATGCCTTGCTCTTCTCCCCTTGCAAGTAGCAAGCCGTGAATCACGGGGCTTTTTTCATCGGTTTGAACAGCTCTCATTTTAGTGTAAATTATTTCGCCTTTAATGCACCGATCGCACCTTACTTTAACTTTCACGCAATTTGGAGTAAATCCTTGATAATAATTTGGCTCTTTTAAAGCCGATTCAAACAAAACGGGCATAATCTTCCCTAGCTGACTCGTAGCAAACTTGGCGGAAGATTCTGCGGCAATTTCTGATACAGCCATGCTCCTTTCTTCTTTTGCAGCGCTACTCACATCATCTTTCATCTTCGAAGATTTTGTGCCAGCTCTTTCTGAATATTTAAAAACATGGATCTTTGAAAATCCTATTTTTTGGATGAATTCTTTAGTTTTTTCAAAATCCTCGTCGGTCTCAGTGGGGAATCCAACCAGCACGTCAGTACTTATCGATGGGCTGTCAAAAGCTCTTCGCAATTTTTTTACGGTGTCAAAATACTCTTTGGATACATACTTTCTATTCATAATTTTTAAAATTCGATCGCAGCCACTTTGCAAAGAAAGATGAAAATCCGGACAAAATTTGTTAAAAGACGTTATTTTGCTCAAAAATTTATCACTGATAACGCCGGGTTCAAGCGACCCGAGCCTAACTCTTTTTATTCCTTCGATAGAACATACACCTTCAATCGCATCAATTAAATTAGCGCCAAAATCCTTGCCGTAAAGCGAAAGATTAACTCCCGTCAAAACTACTTCTTTGTAGCCAGAATCCGACAACTTTTTAGCCTCTGAAAGTATGTCGTCAATCTTTTTAGAGCGGATCCTACCCCTGGCAAAAGGAACTATGCAATAGGAGCAAAATTCTTCGCATCCGTCTTGAATTTTTAAAAAAGCCCTGGTTCTTTTCAAAAATCTACTTATGCTTAAATTTTCAAATTCGGCAGCTTTTAGATTTTTTTCGACCTTAAAAATTTTTTGTCTGTTCTTTGCAAAAGATTCTATGGCGCAGGATATATATTTTCTATTTAAACTGCCAATAATTATATCCGCCTGGGATATTTTACTTGCCTTTTCTGGAAATGCCTGCGGCATGCATCCCATTAAAACGAGAATTGCGTGAGGACTTTCTCTTTTTAATTTGCTAAGCGTTTGCCTAATCTTTTGGTCGCTTCTGGCCGTGACGGTACAAGAATTCACTACGATCACATCAGCCTCGGTTTTACTTTTTACTATTTTATATCCCAAATTCTCAAGAAATTCGAGTACAGCCTGAGATTCGTATTGATTTACCTTGCACCCTAGCGTCACCGCAAAAATATTCAATTTAAATTCCCCTTTAAAACTAAAAATAACTTTCTATTATTTTAACTTGTCCTTTTGATAAAAGGCAAGAATCCCAACTTGGCTTTATCTTTCGCACAAAAAAGGCAATTTTTAAAGAAAAATATTCTGCAAAGTGATTTAAATGAATAAATTTGCCAATAACAATATGAAAGCAAATATCCTCCCGCGCGCTAAAGTAATTTAGGAAAGGAAAAATCGTGCATGAAAGACGATCTTAAGAGATTTTATTTGGATTTAAATGATAACCCAGATCTCGTGGAAGAATTAAACGAGCTTAAACACGAATATTGCGATGATTTTTTGTCGCAAGAAGAGGCGTACGATTTTGTGGAAAATCAACTGATTCCCTTTGCCGAATCTTTAGGGTACAAATTCGAAATGAGAGATTATATAGAATTTGAAAGTGAAAATCAGATGTACATTTCCTCGCGCGGCCTTGACCTGATAAGCGGGGGCGTCGAAACGCCTTTTTCTACTTTACTGGACATCCCGTTACTTTCGCCGGGCGATGAAACACTGCCGACGGAAGATGATATACCAAGGAGTGATTTTGATTTTTGAATAAGATTTAAAAATTTTTTCCCAAAAATCAGCATAGACATTAATCGAAGACAAGCAAATAACAAACTCTTCCGAAAAGATTTATCTACTTTGTATAGGTCGTATTAAAAAATAAGCAGACAACAAACTTTTCCAAAAGGTTTATTTGCTTTGCGTAGGTCATATTAAAAAATAAACAGAAAGGATTTATCTATTTTGCGCAGGTCATATTTAAAAAAATAAAGGGAGTGGTGTTTTTGAAGACACTTGAAAAAATTTCGTCTGTTTTTTTGTGTTTGTTTTTTTGTTATTCTACTCTTGTGGACAACGATGCCTTTGCTGCAAATAGCAAAGAAGGGGGACCTCAATTAATTCTAAGCGATTCTGAAGACAGTCCTGGGGATAAAACACAGAGCTCTATATCTATTCCAAAGGATTCAGGGGGCAAAACACAAACTCCGGACATTTCGGTCGATTTGGACAGCAAAACACAAACCTTAGCGCCTGTTACAACTGATTTAAACAACAAAACAGAAATTCCCATATTTTTTTCAATTGACAATGGCTACACCCTCCCCACCGTCGTTTCTCTAACTTCTGTCGTTGAAAACGCAAATCCCGGGACATTTTATAAGATTTACGTGATAGTGCCAAATAATTTTAGTGATGAAAATAGGTTTAAAATCAAAGAGGTTCAAAAATTACGCCCTGAAAACTGTGAGATAAATGTAATTGGTATAGATAATAATCTTGAAAATTTACCCAAAGTTCCCTGGTATTCTAACTGTGCCTACCAAAGACTTAAAATACAAGAATTTTTTCCAAACTTTGACAAGGGCATATATCTTGACGGGGATACTGTAATTAAAAAGGATTTAGGCAGCTTATTTAATTCCGATTTGGGAAATTGTTATTTGGGAGCGGTGCCGGACGGCGGTTTAAGGGTGGCGCCATGCGAGAAGGGTGAGGCGCTTTCATTGCTAAAAAATCTAAACATTTATCAAGAGTATTTAGGAGTAAGCGATCTATTTGGCTATGTAAATTCGGGAGTTATGGTCATGAATTTCAAAAAAATGAGAGAAGATAACGTTTCTTCTTTATTTAATAAATTTATAGAAGAAAAAGGCAAATTCAAGGAAATACCTTTTGTCGATCAAAGCGTTATGAACTGTACTCTTGCTGGTAATATCAAAGATTTGCCCTTAACTTATAATGTTCAAACCTTCATTCGTCTCAATCTACCATACGCGCAAGCCATAGATTCTTTTGCTTTTAGTGAGGAGGAATGGAACAACGCGCTTATTTCTCCTACCATAATTCATTACGCAGGACTTAAACCCTGGCAGAATAAGCGTATGGTTTTGCTTGACGAATGGTGGAAGCAAGCTAAGAAAACTCCAATTTGGGAGGAAATAAAAGAGAGGTATTTGCCAGAAATCGGATTTGAAAACGAAGAAGCTCTGTTTTTAGCTTTTGACGAAATAAAAGAAAAACACTTGGTAGAAAACAAACTTGAGAATGAACTAGATTTTCTTTGCGCTTGGCGCCAAAAAAACAATGCCTATTATCTACTGAGTTTCATGGAATCCAATTTGACCTGGGATGAAACAAAAGAAAGATATTTGACAAAAATCGGGCCTGAGAACAAAGAAGCTTTGTTTTGTGCCTGGAATCAAAGAAACAGCATTGATCCATTAAATGCAGAATCTAATTCTGATCCCAATAAACAAGAAGAAATTTTAGAGTCTAAATTTGAATACGCCGAAAAAGAAAATGAGCAAAGATTTACCCTAAATATCAAAACAACTGCTCAAAAACCAGGAGCAGATAGCGGTAGAATTGATTCACAAGTTAGCACCTTAAAATTTTTTGAACCGGCGCAGCACGAATACAAAAGCCCAATGGAAAAAGCTTCCGTGGTGAATACAAGAGACGGCAAAAGTTTGGGGAATCTTCTGCTGTGGTTGTCGATTTCTGGTTTTTCGCTGGCAGGAGCCGCTTTATATATGATTTTTAGAACTCTAGGTTTTAAAATAAGGATGCGACGCGGCAGCTCCGGGGGATCCTCTGGGGACTCAGTGTAACACACGCTTCATATGGGGGCAAGGCCAAAAAAGGCTTTGCCCTCATTTGCGTTTTGGCCAGAAAATCGCCAGCACGGCTAGAGTCAAAATTAGCACAGCTAAAATAGAATTGGCACAGCCAGAGAATAAAATCAAAAGCGGGGGCTAAAATTAAAGTCAACGCGGTCGAAATTTAGTCTCAATAAAAAACAGCCAGAGAATAAAATCAAAATCGGGGTCTAAAATTAAAGTCAGCGCGGTCGAAATTTAGTCTCAATAAAAAAGGGGTTTTAAAAATACAGCTTTTATGATATGATGGGGACGCTGCTTAAGCTAGCAGCATATTCTAGAAAAATCACTCATTAGTTTTTGCGTCAAAGAAAGGATGGGGGTTTGCGTTGCTTACGCTAGATTGTAAACATTTAAAGAATTTCATAGGTCCCCACGAGTATTTAGCTGTTAAACCTCAGATAGAGCATGCTCACAAGTTTTTGCACAGTGAAGATTCTTTCGGCGACAACATAGGTTGGGTAAGTCTGCCGAAAAATTATAATGTTTTGGAATTTGAAAAAATATTAAAAGTTTCGAAAAAAATTCAGGAAGACAGCGACATCTTTGTGGTAGTGGGAATCGGAGGTTCATACATAGGAGCCAGAGCTGCTATTGAATTTTTAAAAAGTGATCTTTACAATAACCTGCCAAAGAACACGCCCGACATTTATTTTGTGGGAAACAGTGCCAGCGCGTCCTCGCTCTCTGATGTGCTGGAACTTTGCAAGGGTAAGCGTATTTCTCTGAATGTAATTTCTAAATCCGGCACGACAACGGAGCCAGCTATCGCTTTTAGTATTTTTAAGGAATTTATGGAAAAAAATTACGGAAAGGAGCACGCTCGGTCGCGCATTTATTGCACCACGGACGTGGAAGACGGGGACTTAAAGTCCATTGCCGACGAGAATGGATACGACACTTTTGTCATCCCAAAGAACATAGGAGGCAGATTTTCTGTTTTGACGGCGGTCGGGCTGTTGCCAATTGCCGTTAGCGGCGCTGATATCTCGGAACTGATGAGAGGGGCAACTTGCGCCTACGATGATTTACTCAAAGAGGATATAGAAAAAAATCAATGCTACAAATACGCAGCCATCAGAAACATTCTTTATAAAAAGGCAAAACAAATCGAAGTTATGGCTTTTTTTGAGCCAAGATTTTCATTCTTGGGCAAATGGGTGGAACAACTCTTTGGAGAAAGCGAGGGCAAAGATCACAAGGGTATCTTCCCAACCTCGATGATTTTTTCTACAGATCTTCATTCCATGGGCCAATTTATACAAGATGGCAGTAAAAATATTTTTGAGACCATACTTTTTGTAAATCACGTGGGAAAGGACATAACCATAAAGGGCGATAATCAGCTTAAGAGTCTTAATTTTTTAGAGGGCAAAACAATGAACTGGATAAATAAAAAGATGTTCGAAAGCACGGCGATTGCTCATTCCGATGGCTTTGTGCCCACTATCGTGTTGCACGCAAGGGACGCATTCGAGGCCACGCTGGGATACATTTTTTATTTTCTTGAGAAGGCCTGCGCCATTTCTAGCCTCATAATGGGGGTCAATCCGTTTGATCAGCCGGGTGTTGAAAGTTATAAAAAAAATATGTTTGCGCTTCTTGGCAAAGCAGGATATGAATCTATAAAAGAAATTTTAGACAAAAGGCTTGATAAAAATTAAAAATTCGATTAAAAATTGACTCTAAGA
>JAIRSI010000018.1 GCA_031255515.1 Oscillospiraceae bacterium
AGTTAGAAAAACCGCGACGTGCGAATTTCTACCGTGCCAAATCATATCACGCCCGAGACTCCTAATCACTGCCAAGTTATAAAAATTGCGCCGTGTGAATTACTCTGCTAAATCATATCTTAAGGACTTCTAATTATCAAGTTAGAAAAACCGCGCTACGTGAATTATTCCGCCAAAGGGCTTCTATTATCAAGATAGAAAAGCTGAGCCGCGTAAATCATTCTGTCAAATCACATCCAAGGACTTCTAATTATCAAGTTAGAAAAACCGCGACGTGCGAATTTCTACCGTGCCAAATCATATCACGCCCGAGAACTTCTAACCACTGCCAAGTTATAAAAATTGCGCCGTGTGAATTACTCTGCTAAATCATATCCTAAGGACTTCTAATTATCAAGTTAGAAAAACCGCGCTATGTGAATTATTTCGCCAAGGGGCCTCTATTATCAAGCTAGAAAAACCGCGATGTGCGAATTTCTATCGTGCCAAATCACGCCTTGAGAATTTCTGATCATTGTCAAAATCCGAAGAAGAAACCAATGCGCGCCCAGGCAGATCGTGCCCTATCGAATCACGCCCTGGGGGACTTCTAATCACTGTTAAGATTTAGAAAAACTGCGCCTGATAACTACCCGTCAAATCATATTCGAAAATCCCTAATCATTGCCAAAGCCTATCGCTTCCCGTCAACAAACCATGCCCGAGGATTTTTAACCGTCGCTAAAGTCCAAGGAGAGACTTTGTGGTGCCTCTGGGCGGAGATCGCCCGCGTCAAATTATGCCTTTTGAGACTTCTAATCATTGCTAAAGAGAAGCTTTTTGATTCCCCTTGGCTAGGCGCGTCTGATATGCAAACTTCTAAGCTTTACATTTAATTTTTTCCCAGAGGGGAGACATATTTCTAAGCTCAAAAACAACGCCCGGAAGACGATTAAGAATATGATCTACATCTTCTTCTGTGTTATTCTCATCCAAGGTTAATCTTAGGGATCCGTGAGCAACTTCGTGGGACAATCCTATTGCAAGTAAAACGTGACTTGGTTCCAAAGAGCCAGATGTGCAAGCGGAACCCGACGAAGCGCATATTCCCTCGCTGTCCAATCTCAAAAGTAATGATTCGCCCTCAATTCCTTCAAAAGAAACGTTAACATTCCCGGGTAAACGCTCAGTAGGGTGGCCGTTCAAGACGACTTTTTCGATTTTTGAGATCCCTTTTATCAACCTATCTCGCAGTGCCGAGAGCTTTTTATTTTTTTCGCTTAGATTTTTGTGGGTTTCTTCTAGGGCAACGCTAAAACCAACTATGCCGGCCACATTTTCTGTGCCCGCCCTGCGGTTTCTCTCTTGTGCGCCTCCTTCGATCAAATTAGAGATATTCAGACCTTTTTTGATATACAAAGCTCCAACTCCCTTGGGGCCGTGTACCTTATGCGCTGAAGCAGAAAGCATATCTATGCTCTGATTTTTAAGGTCGAATTGGACGTTTGCGAGGGCACCGACGGCGTCCGTGTGAAACAGAACTTTGTTTTTTCTACAAATTTTCCCAATTTCTTCTATGGGCTGAATTGTTCCTATTTCGTTATTTGAATACATTATTGTCACGAGCGCAGTGTCTTCTCTTATTGCGTTTTCGACATCTTCTGGTCGGACTATACCTTCTTTATACACATCCAAATAAGTTACAGAGTACCCCTCTTTTTCCAGGGCCTGCAAGGTATGCAAGACTGCATGATGCTCAAAAGCTGAACTTATTATGTGCTTTTTATTTTGTTTTATTAGCATATTGCAAGCGCCTCTTATAGCCCAGTTATCAGCTTCGCTGCCCCCAGAAGTGAAAAAGATTTCGCTCGGAAGAGAAGCGCCCAGAATTTTTGCTATTTTCTCTCGAGACTGCTCCAGTGCCTTTCTCGCCTCCCTACCGCTTCTGTATAGACTAGAGGCATTTGAAAAATTACACGACAGAAACGGGATCATAGCCTTTATTGCATTTTCGTTCATTTTAGTTGTAGAAGCACTGTCAGCGTATACAAATCTCTTCATGCTTTATGATTTCACCCCAATACTATATGTCAATCATCAGGCGCACCTGTCAAAATAAGTGTTTTTTATTCTGATTCGTTCATTTTAATTGTAGAAGCGCTGCTAGCGTATACAAATCTCTTCATGATTTTACCCCAATACTATATGTCAATCATCAGGCGCACCTGTCAAAATAAGTGTTTTTCATTCTGATAGTCTCAAAATTCTTTTCTTGATCTTTTCCGCCTGAGTCAGAGCGAGCTCATCGCAGCGCTCATTCTCAGGGTGCCCGCTGTGGCCTTTTACCCAAGAAATACTAATTCTATTGTTTTCGATTAGCAACAACACCTTTTCCCATAAATCGACATTAAGAGCAGGTTTTCTGTCGCCTTTGTGCCAACCGTTTGCTCTCCAGTTCTCGGCCCAACCCTTAGATATAGTGTCGCAAACGTATTTCGAGTCGCTGTACAGATGAATCTCACAAGGTTCTTTTAGTTTTTCAAGAGCCTTTATCACGGCGGTTAGTTCCATGCGATTGTTGGTAGTTTCAGGCTCAAAACCAGAAATTTCTTTCTCGTGTTCCCCGAATTTTAATATGGCCGCCCAACCACCTGGCCCGGGATTACCCAAACACGCACCGTCCGTAAAAATTTCAATTTTTTTCATAAAATCCTTTAAAACCCCAATAACTCCGCGATTGCCTTTGCTGAACATCCGCTGATCAAATTCCCCCACAAGTAGCACTCTCAAATACCACCTTAAACCCATTGTAACACTTGGATAAAAATTTCACAACGATTATTTTAACAAATTGCTAGTATTTGGATAGAAGTAATAAAGCTAGTCCTTGGAACATAAGATTTTTATATCGTATTTCCACTTGGGGAGGATGCTATGAAAGGTGTAGTTTTTATTGCAAAACAAAATAAAAAAAATAAAATTAAGTCATTTTTTGGCATCACAAGAAAAAATCAAATATTTTCAATGATGATTTTGTTTCTACTGTGTGGCGTAATATTTGGGTGTATTTACATACACGACGCGGACGACAAAGTTATTAAAGGTTTAGATCTTTTATTTACTACTAACCTAAAAAAAGTGTCGTCTGGGCCGTTTTTTGAAACTTTTGTGGCATCTTTGTCCTCTCTATTCTTATTCCTTATGTTGGAATTCTTTTTAGGTCTATCTTTATGGGGAGGAGTGTTGGTTCCCGCGGTTTTGTTTTTTAGAGGATTTGGAATAGGTTTTTCCGCGGGGTATATCTGCATGACGTACGGCGCGAAGGGGGTGGGATTCTATCTATTGACGTTGTTGCCCAGCTGTTTTGTGGGCGCTTTTTCCATTTTACTTTTGGCTAGGGAGTCTATAAAATTTTCTCTTAATATTTTTTCACAAGTTTTTCCAAAAGTAGCTGTGGTGCCGAAGCGACCGTATGTGAATAGACTATATTTTCTTAGAACTGGATTTTGTTTTATTTTGGCGACGTTGGCCGCGGGGATAGAAGTAATTTCTTCGCTGATATTTGGAGGATTATTTACATTTGCAAATCTTTAACTGTTATGGTAAAATAATTCCTAAAGAAGTGGTCGTGAAATATGGATTGGCCGACTGTCTGAGCATAGAAAATTTGGCATTAGAGGTGAATGTATAAGTTATGATAACATAAGTGTGTGGGAGGTTAACACGAAGATAAAAATGCGATTGATTTCTTGGAATGTAAATGGCCTGAGGGCTTGTATTAAAAAAGGATTTTTTACTTTTTTTGAAAAAGTTGACGGTGATATTTTTTGTGTTCAAGAAACAAAAATGCAAGTTGGCCAAGCGGACGTTATTAGTAGAGGATATCATCAGTTTTGGAATTCTTCCGAGAGGAAAGGTTATTCTGGTACTTTGGTTTTTTCAAAAAAAGAGCCTATTTTTGCTTCTAATGATTTTAAAGCAGGGCGCGAAAAACATCCTCGCGAAGGAAGACTTATAACTCTGGAATATGAAGATTTTTTTCTTGTTAATGTTTACAGTCCAAACTCAAAAAGGGGGCTTGTTAGGCTCGATTACAGGATGAATTGGGAAGATGATTTTAGAGAGTATGTCCTGTCTCTTGGCAACAAAAAATCAGTTATTTTGTGCGGAGATTTTAATGTGGCTCATGAAGAGATAGACCTTAAAAATCCCCAATCGAATCACTGTAGCGCTGGTTTTACCCCAGAAGAGAGGCAGAAATTTTCAGAGCTCATAAGGCAAGGGTTTATAGATACTTTTAGATTCAAGTATCCAGACAAGAAGGACTGTTACACCTGGTGGCCATACATGAAAAATTCAAGGGCCAGGAACGTTGGCTGGAGGATTGACTATTTTTTAACTCTTGGGATACCTACCAGAAAAATAATTGACTTCAAAACACACGACGATGTTTTCGGCAGTGACCACTGTCCCATAGAACTTGAGATTTGTGTCTAGTTTGTGATATTATGATAGAAGTTGGGCGAGCGATGGCACTTTTAGTAAGACTGATTTAAATTTTTATTAAAAAATGTGGAGGAAAATAATGATAAAGGTTCGAGGGCTTACGAAGAAGTATGGGAGCAATTTGGCGCTGGATGATGTAAATTTTTCTGTGAAAGAAGGCGAAGTGCTTGGCTTTCTTGGGCCTAACGGAGCGGGCAAGTCTACCACCATGAACATTCTGACGGGATATCTTTCTTTTAGTTCTGGCAGTGTGGAGATTGCGGGTGCTGACATTTTGAGAGACCCGATGGAAGCCAAAAAAAATATCGGTTATCTTCCTGAGATTCCGCCATTATATCCCGAAATGACTGTTGATTCGTATTTAAAATTTATTTTTGGAATCAAAAAGTCGAAATTACCAATGGAAAAACATATAGACGAAATAGTCGACAAGCTTGCAATTGGCGATGTGAGAGGCAAGATAATAAGAAATCTCTCCAAAGGTTATAAGCAGCGTGTTGGCTTGGCTGGTGCACTTATCGGAGACCCTAAAATATTGATTTTGGATGAGCCAACAGTTGGTCTTGATCCCCAGCAAATTATAGAAATTAGGAATTTAATAGGGAATTTAAAACTTAATCACACGGTTATTTTTTCTTCTCATATATTAAGCGAAGTTCAGTCGCTGTGTGACAGGGTTCTAGTCATAAATAAGGGCAAAATAATAGCGGACGATGCTCCCAAGGATCTCTCTCGACAATTAGAAAATAAGCAAAACTTCTTTGTTTTGATAGAGGGCGACAAAGATTTAGTTATTTCGCTACTTAACTCAGTTGACTATATTTCCAGTGTAGAGCTGATAAGAGAGTCACAAAAGGGCGTGTTTGAATATAAAATATCTGCTAGTTCAGAGAATGAAATTCGGCGGGATTTGTTTTTTGCTCTTTCCGAGGCCAAGTTACCTCTGTTTGGTCTGCGCAGTTGTGATTTTTCTTTAGAAGAGGTCTTTTTAAAACTTGTAAAAAATTCAAAGCCTCAAAAGCTTCCACAAGAGGAAGTCTCAAAAAGTTTACAGGAATCTTCTTAAAAACTCAAGGAAGATTTTGTGTTTTTAACTCAAATATTAGAAAGCAGGTGAAATTCAAGATATGTTAACGATTTTTAAAAGAGAATTACAGAGTTTTTTCTTTTCAGCCATAGGATATATGGTAATGACGTTTATGTTTATGTTAAGTGCTTTATTTTTCTTTTTCACTTCTATCCTTGAAAATAGTGCAAATTTATCCGGTACATTTAATTCGATTTTTTCCTTGGCGGCGTTTTTTTCTCCCATTATTACTATGAGATTATTTAGCGAAGAAAGGAATAAAAAGACAGATCAAATACTTTTGACTTCGCCTATTAAACTTTCTTCGATTGTTTTAGGGAAGTATTTTGCTGCTATTTTGCTGTATTTTATTTGTATTTCGATAACTTTGGTTTACGCTGCGGTTATTTCTGGATTTTCTGCACTGGAGTGGCCCATTGTTTTTACTAGTTTTTTAGGGATGTTTTTGGTGGGTTCGGCTTTTATTTCTATTGGTATGTTTTTTTCTTCTATAACTGAAAATCAAGTAGTGGCGGTGGTCGTTACGTTGGTAACAAACATCGTTGTGCTGATTATGGACGGCATAAGTTCTTCTTTACCTGTTAAATTCATATCTAACTTTTTTAAAAGTCTTTCTTTTTCTAGTCATTATTTCCAGAGTTTTCCTATGGGTATGCTTAAATTAAAAGATGTGGTGTTTTTTGTAAGTTTAAACGTAATTTTCACTCTTTTGACAGTACGCGCAATTGAAAAGAGAAGATGGAGTTAAAGAATTTTTAAATTTAGGAGGTGTAATTCTTTGAAAGAGCAAAATGATAATCAAGAGAAAGTTTCCAAAGACGAAGATTCTCAAGGGTTTTCTACCCCTGCAGAGCCACAAACTACCCAGGACACTGAAAAGACTCAAGCAGACAGTGATCCCCAAGATGTCCGAGAAGAGCGCAGCGAAGACAGTCGAAAACCAGGGGAAGTTGATGATAAAAATTCTGCGAATAATGGCAACATTAAGGGCAAAAAAGGTTATTTTGCAACTGTTTTAAAGTCCAAAAATTTTAAATATGGCAGTGTGGCAATGGGAACGACAATTTTTTTGGTAGTGTGCGCTGTGATTTTAAGCATGATTGTGGACACACTTTCAGAAAAATATCAGCTAAAGCTTGATTTAACTAGCGTGAAAGCTTTTGAACTTTCTGATGAATCTATAGATTTTTTAAAAACCTTAGACAAAGCTGTAGAGATAGATGTTTTACAAGATGAAAATACTTTTAAAACCAAAGCTGGCCACACCGTCCAGGTTTACGAAATTTTAAAGCAATATAGTAGCTATTCGAGCCAAATAAAATTAAACTTTGTAGATGTTGAAAAGGACCCTTCTTACGCGAGCAAATTTCCCAAGCAAAAGTTAGAGTCCGATATGATAGTGTTAAGTTCTCCTTCTGATGAAAGCTGTGTGACGCTATCTTTAAGGGAGCTTTTTGATTTGGAGCCTGCGCCCGATGGTTCAGAGAGAGTGACTTCGTCGAAAGCAGAGTCAGAAATAACCTCCGCCATACTTAATGTAATTCAAAAAGATAAGCCAAAAGTTGTTTTTTTGAATGGGTACGAAGAAGAGGAAATGCCAGAACTTAAAGATCTTTTAGATAAAAATGGTTACGAAACCCACGAGGTTACTATTTCTACTTCTGATATACCTTCTGACGCTAAGGTAGTTGTGATTTTAGCTCCCGATAGAGATTATATGAAAGAATCCGTGGAAAGAATAGAAAAATTTTTGTACAATGATGGAAATTATGGTAAAAGTGTAGTTTATGCTGCTAATCCTCAGACTAAATCTTTGTCAAATTTAGAGTCAGTTTTTTCTAAACATGGTATAAAATTTGAGCAAGGAATAACTTTTGAAACCGACGCCAAGGCCTTGCTTTCTAATCAGAATTGCTTTAGTTTTTTTAGCAATTACGTCAACGAAGCGTTTACCAAAGGTATTAAGTCTACAAAGGTTCAGGTTTGCGTTCCTTCTCCAAAAACTCTTCAAGTGACTGATGAGAGTAAAGTTAGTGTTTTGATGCAGAGCTCGAAAGAATCTGGTATGATGCCACTTGATAGAAGTGACGATTGGCGTATCTCGCAAGACAAACTTACGGGCCCTATTCCAACCGCTCTTATTTCATCGTTTGGAAAGTCTCAAGATGAAAAGGGCAGCAACGACGGTAAGTCTAGACTGGTTGTTTTTGGTTCTCACGTGGTGGCTAAAAGAGAACTTTTAGAGTCTACTTACGTCAATAATTCTGCTTATTTAGTCAATATGTTTAAGGTGATGTCTGGCAATGAATCGAGGCGAATTAGCATAGAGCCGAAGTCTCTTGAAGCGAGGCAATTGGGTATAAAGTCCAACGATGCAAATGTCATTGCGGCCGTGTTTATCATTTTTGTTCCTGGTATAGTTTTATTGGCTTGTGTGTTGGTTCTTGTAAGAAGAAAGAATTTATAGCTTGTTTTTGTTAATTTTTATAAAAAAACAATTTGGACGGAACGTGCTAGTTGCAGTTTTGTAAAGAAGCCTATTGTTTTCTTGATTTTAAGATTTTAATCATCAAATTGTTTTCTTAATTTTAAGATTTTGATTGTCGATTTATTTTCTTGGTTTTAGGATTTTAATTGTTGATTTTAATTAGGTTTGGTTAGTTTTTGAGGATTTTGGGTGCGTGGTGCCAAGTTTTAATTTTGAACTTTAACGGAAGGTAAATTTGAAATGAAGAATAATATTAGGGCTTTGGCGATTAGTTTTTGCTGTATGCTCGCGCTCTTGGGGACCTTTTTAGCTTTGAAATTTTTGTCCAGCGAGGATGACGACAAAAAGAAATCTCATTTGACTGCGGGCACTGATGAGAGTGTTTCTTCTATATCTTTGATAAAAACTGAAATAAAAGAAATAAAAGAAATTGCAGTAAAAAATCAAGATTCAGAATTTAAAATAGAAGTCGTTGATGATGGCGATGAACCAAATTTTAAGCTTGAAGCACTCGAAAAAGCTGGCAAAAGCCCCTCGAAGGATCTAGTAAAATATTTAGCTCAGGATTTGTGCAATTTTTCGGCAAGCAAAATAATAAGTGAAAATCCCCAAGACGATGAGAAATATGGCCTTAAAGAGCCAAAAGCCACTATTAAGGTGAGTTTTAAGGATTCTACAAGTAAGACCTTATTGCTTGGGGAAAATACAAGTTTTGACAGTGGCGCTTATCTTAAGATTGACGAAGAGGATAAGATTTATTTAATTTCCATGAGTGATGCCAGTATATTTTTAAACACTCCTGAAAATTATGCTGAAGTTGAAAAGGAACATTCTGATAAAAATTCCCCTTAGAAATGACCCTAACCGCGCGCAAGGTTAGCGGGGGGCGAGGGGTTAGAGGAGTTCCCGCGTGCCCAAACGTGATACTTGGCGAAATAGGAATCTCAAGAATGCCTTTGTTAGGGGGCGAAAGATCCCTTAGAGTCAGATGAATCCCATCGCTCCAGCCGCGCCTAAACGCGATGCTTTCCGACCAAGCTTCCAAGAGGCCATCTTCGACAAATGCGTAGGTCAGTTTGCACTAGCAGGGCGGTTTTATTTTATTTTATTAAAATTTAAAGCGGCGGGGCGTTGAATATTTTTTTAACATCGAGTACTATACAGGATAGAGGGCTTTAAAATAAAATTTATAAAAGAATGAGAAGCTTACGGTTTTGTTAATTTTGCGCCGCTTCAAAATACGAAGCTGAGCTTTTGTGTGTTTTGGCTTTTTGTATTATTTCCCTCTATGGTGTCTGAAATTTAAAAATGTGAAAGGGTCGCAATATGGCGAAAGTCGCGCTTATTTCTTACACAAAAGAGAGCGAATTGATCGTGGCGTGTGCCGCGAAGCTCTGCTATTCTTCAGAAGAGATTGCAAAGTTAAAAGAGGGTTTAACGCCCTCTAAAATTAGCAGTTTTATTGACATGTTGGCTAAACTTGGACACGAGAGTCCCATAGAGCACGCGAGTTTTACCTTTGGAATCGAGGGTGTTTCTAGGGCTTTGCTGGCTCAAATCACTAGGCATCGAATAGCTTCTTTTAGTGTCCAAAGTCAGAGGTATGTAAGTGAAGAGGGCGGTTTTTCTTATGTAATTCCACCCGAAATATCAAAAGATAAAGAGGCTAATCAAGTTTTTTCTAGAGTTATGGAAGAATGTGAAAAATCTTACGAGAATTTGGTATCTATTTTGAGAAAAAATCACCAGAGTAAATTAATTTCTAGGGGAATGGATACAAATGAGGCTCAGAAACTTGCACAAAAAATGAGCATAGAAGATGCGCGTTTTGTTTTGCCAAATGCTTGCAAAACTAAGATGATTTGTACTTTTAACGCTAGAAGTTTGATGAATTTCTTTGGACGACGTCTTTGTAATCGTGCACAGTGGGAGATCCGCGAGCTCGCTCTGCTCATGCTAAAATCAGTGCTAGAAGTTGCTCCGAATTTATTTTCTAGAGCAGGCCCAGCTTGTCTTTATTCGTTTTGCAAAGAAGGGAAAATGTCTTGCAGGAGAGAAAAGGAAGTTAAGAGTTTCTTCATGGATATATTAAAAAATTCCAAAATTAGAGTTTAAATTTTAAGATTATTTATTTTTAAAGCCGGTAAACAAAGGGGCCTCTATCGTGAATAAAAAAATGAAAATTAAAAAACTTTTGTCGTATTACAAACCTTATAGAAAAACTTTAGCTTTAGATTTGTTTTTCGCTATTTTCAGCTCATCATTGACTCTGGCGGCTTCTCTTATGATTTTATGGATGAAAGATTTAATCCTGGACATGCCCAGAGATCAAGCTCAGAATTCACTCTATACGTTAAGCGCGTTTATAGTCGTTTATTTTGCTTTGCTGTATCTTTCAAGCCGATATATACTTTATTACGGGCATGTTATGGGGGCTAAAATAGAAAAAGATATGAAAATGGAATTATTTTCTCATTTTCAAAAGCTTTCTCTTGATTTTTACGATGATCAAAAAATAGGTCAGCTTATGTCTAGGATTACAACAGATTTAAACAATATAAGTGAATTCTTACACCATGCGCCGGAAGAAATAGTCGTATTGGGAATTAGGGTGCTAGGTGTGTTTGTTATACTATTTACCCTAAATAAAGTGATTTTTTCTATAGCCGCATTTGCCATGATGATTATAAGCGTGTTGGCGCTGTATTTTGTCCCGATGATACACAAAGTTTTCACCAAAGAACATGAACGAAATTCAGTAATAAGCTCTCAAGCCGAAGAAAGTCTTTCGGGCGTGAAGATAGTTAAGTCTTTTTGCAACGAAAGCATAGAAATTGAAAAATTTAAAAAAGTTAATGAGGATTTTCTGGAGAGTAAAAAGGATTCTTATAAAACTTTTAGTCGATTCTACTCGTTAACTGCATCTTTTACGATGTCTGTGATTCCGATTGTTTTGATTTTGTCCTTATTTATGATTTCAAATGGTTTGATGTCTGCGGGCGAACTTTCAACCTACATTGTATATGCCGACATCGTAATGGGGCCTTTGTATGGCGTCATATCGCTGATTGAGCAGTTTCAGGAGAGCGTTGCGGGATATCAGCGCTTTCTTGAAATTTTGGCAGTAAAGCCTAGCATCAATGACTCCAAGGATGCTGTAGAGCTTAAAGACGTCAGGGGTGAAATAAATTTTAAAAATGTTTCATTTCGATACACCAAGGAAGAGGAAATTTTTTCAAATCTTAATTTTCACATAAAAGCCGGTGAATACATTGCGTTGGTTGGCACCTCTGGTGCGGGAAAATCCACCCTTTGCAGCCTGATTCCCAGGCTCTATGAGGCTTCAGGTGGAACGATAACTTTTGACGGTAAGGATATACGTGACATTAAAATCAAGAGTCTTAGAGAAAATATAGGCTTTGTCATGCAAGATGTCTATCTTTTTGCAGATTCTATCAGAGCTAATATCGAATACGGAAAACCAGGCAGCACTGAAGGAGAGATTATGCTTGCCGCCAAAAACGCTTTTGCTCACGAATTTATTGCGCAATTTCCCGATGGATACGCCACTGATATTGGCCAAAGAGGTTCTAAACTTTCTGGTGGTCAGAAGCAACGCCTTGCTATAGCTAGGGTTTTTTTGAAGGATCCTCCTGTTTTAATTTTAGATGAGGCGACGTCTGCGTTAGATCTTGAGAGCGAAGAATATGTCCAAAAATCTGTGGAAAAACTTTCGAAAGGACGGACAACCATAGTTATCGCACATAGGCTTTCAACAGTAAAAAAAGCACAGAGGATAATAGTTCTCGGGAACAACGGCATAGCCGAACAAGGGACGCATGAAGAATTAATGAGGAATAAAGGAAGTTATTATAAATTGTCGCAACTATACTAATTGTGACGACGACAACTTATTCAAGATGACGGCGGGAAGGGGCATATTGCGTGGGTTATGCGAGGGGCAAGTTGATAGTCATTGAGGGGCTTGATGGGAGTGGAAAAGCCACTCAGGCGGATATTTTGTCTCAAAAATTTGCATCAGAAAATGTAGATTTTTTACACGTTAGTTTTCCTGATTACGATGAGCCTTCTTCTGTTTTGGTTAAAATGTATCTCGACTCTTATTTTGGCAGTAAACCAGAAGATGTCAATGCTTTTGCCGCGTCGTCTTTTTATGCTGTTGATCGATTTGCAAGCTTTGTCAGACGCTGGAAAAAAGACTACGAGCAAGGCCGTGTGATTTTGGCCGATCGTTACACCACTTCTAATGCAATCTATCAACTTTCAAAACTTCCTAAAGTTTGCTGGGGCGATTATTTAAATTGGCTATGCGATTACGAGTACGACAAATTATTGCTTCCAAGACCCGATTTGACCATATATCTTGATGTTCCTCTAAAAATGTCACAGAAACTAATTTTAGACCGTTATAAGGGCGAGCTATCAAAGAGGGATATTCATGAGAAAAATGTTGATTTTTTATCTTCTTGCAGAGAATCTGCATTTTTTTCTGGTAAAAGATTGGGATGGGAATTCATAAACTGTTGTGATGAATTTGGCAAATTAAGGTCAAAAAAAGAAATAGAAGTCGACATATGGAAAAAAGTTGGCGATTTCATAGCGTCGTAGTCAAGGGTCGATATATAAAAAAGCTTGCTAGTTTTATCGTGTCATAATTAAAGAGCAATTTCACAGCACTGCAAGGGGGCCGATATACAAAAAAGATTAGCAATTTTCACAGCGCCGCAATTAGAAATCAATATGTGAGAAAAGTGTTAATTTTGCCGCATTATTGATTTTATCGCGTTACAGTGTTGTCAATATGTGAGAAAATGTTAATTTCGTCATATTATTGATTTTATTGCGTTACAGTGTTGTCGATTAATAATGTAAGGGGGGGTTATTTGTGTTGTATCTTTTTTTAGCGGAGGGTTTTGAAGAAATTGAGGCTCTTTCCACACTTGATGTGCTAAGACGCGCTCAGATACCGGTTAAAATAGTGGGGGTAGGCGGCAAAATTATATCTGGCGCGCACAAATTAAAAGTGATGACCGATGAACACGATGTTAGCAGTGATTTTTCGCATCTCGAAGGGGTGATTTTACCCGGCGGAATGCCAGGAACCACAAACTTGGAAGGTTCAGAAATTGTGAGAAGCGCCGTAGATTTTTGTGCGTCAAAATTGTTGCTTATTGCCGCAATTTGCGCAGCACCATCCATAATTGCACACATGGGGCTGTTAAAAGGCAAAAAGGCAACGTGTTATCCAGGATTTGAGGGTGAATTGTCGGGCGCCCAGGTATTAAGTTTATCCGTTTGCAGAGATGACAATATCATAACGGGTAGAGGCCCGGGAAGTGCTATAGATTTTGCACTTGAGATAGTTAAATATTTAAAAGGCGATGAAGAAGCAAAAAAAATTCAGCAGCAGATAGTTTAGCAGTGGCCGCCGCGCGATAAAATAAGACAGGGTTTTTTGATAAAATTGGCAATATTAATCCAATTTAAGTGTGTATTTTCTCACGATCTACTTTTTGTGTAAATAAATTCTAATATTTACAAGTTATGCTTGAAATTCAACTCAAACACTAGGCTAGCCTCGCGTTTTTTAGTGTCCATTCAATGTTTTAATTTTTATAAAATGGATTTTTTTATTAAAATTGGTACGATTTTATTTGACGAACTTTCCATAATTGTGATATTTTTGTTGTGCAGGTGCAAATTTTAGGTGTTTCCGTGTAACGACAGGAACATATTCAAACAAATTAAAAATAGAAAGTAGGTGTTCGCGGCCGTCTAGTTTGGAAATAGTTTCTTGCAAACTACGAAAATTCTAAAAAGTTTAAGTTTTTGAGGTAAATTTCGAGCTTTTGTGAAGAGAAAGGTATATATTTGTGATGAGTTTAATATGTAAGCGAGTTTTACCTTTATCTGTTGCATTGTGGCTATTCAAAAGGAGGAATGAGATAATTTAAATGATTTTACGCATTTGCTAGTTAAACTTGGTACTTTGTTTTGACCAAAATGGTAAAAAAAGATAATATTACTTGCAATTTCAGAAATATTTTACAATTACTATTGATTAAACTTTGCAAAACATTTAACATGGAGTCGTGCGTTGGTGTTATTTAGTGGTGAAAGTAAAATTCTTGTGCTTGGAGGCTATTGTGAAATTTGTCTGAAATTTAAAAAATAGTTTCGGGAGATAAGTGCATAATTTGTGCTTGTGATTAGCTTCTGGTGTGGATCTTATCAATGGAGTTGTAAGAGGCAATGTTCTCATATAATAAGTGTGTCTTGGGTTTCTGTAAAGAATTTCTTCCCGCGGGTCAACATTTTATGCTATATTTTTAAATGTCGAAGTGATTTGCCGATTAATGTAGCTTTTATTTTTATCTTTTGTATTATCGCCAAAAGCCGCTTTAAACATGCCATCTTGTTGAAATATTTTTGGCTGAAAAAGAAATAAAAAGAATTACCAATAAAAAGATGTTGAAATTCTTTCCATTATATGGTAACATATTCTCATTAAAAGATAGATGGGGGAAGAGAAATATGGGAAAAAAGTTGTTAATCGCAGAAGATTGTGACGAGTTTGGCGAGGAAAATGTCTTTGTGTTGAGGAAGTTTGGATTTGATCCGGTTTTTTCGGTCAAGAATGGGGTGCGCGTGATAGATGCAGTCGAAAAACACAAACCTGCAGCGGTAATTCTTGATTTGTTTATGCCAGAGATGGATGCTATTGGAGTAATTCGATCCGTTAAACAAAGGGCAAATGTTTCCGGTGTCCCTATTTTCATTGTTTTGTCAAGTTTCGACAATTCTGTTCTAGAAAAAGAAGCAATTTCGGCGGGAGCCTCGTATTTTGCTATTAAGCCTTTTAGTATTCACGATTTGGCTGAAAGAATCTCGAGTCTTACGTCATTTGCTGAAAAGGAGGGTTTTTCATCGCATCCTGCTGCTACGGCGCCTCCTAATCCGCTAGTGGTTGCGGCCAGAAAGGCACTTATGGATCCAGATGTGGCAAACCAGAGCATAGAGATGAGGGTAACGAATGTGCTTCACCAAATAGGGGTGCCTGCTCATATAAAGGGCTACCAATATTTGCGTGAATCTATTTTGACATCCGTAGAAACTCCTGTAATAATTAATGCTGTCACTAAGGAACTGTATCCGTCGGTGGCCAAGAAGTTTCACACGACTTCTTCAAGGGTAGAAAGAGCAATTCGTCACGCAATAGAGGTTGCGTGGGATCGTGGCGACGTGGATATTCTAAATTCTTATTTTGGGTTTACTATTCACGGTGGGCGCGGCAAACCTACAAATAGTGAGTTTATAGCCATGATTTCCGACAAATTGCGGCTTCAATTATTGCGCCTTCAGTCGGAAAATAAAGACAAAGCAACTGGCAGTAGTCAGGCTCTGGCGTAACTTTAGCGCAAGAGCCGTTACCTCTGTGTTCTTTTAAATTGCGGGCTCCGCATAGAAAGATAAAGGCAAGGCAACTGGCAGTAGTCAGATCTTGATATGGCTTTAATGCGAAGAGGTGCCCGCATTTTTAAGAAATGTTTTACACGCTATCCGGAGTTCGGTTATTGTTTCAAAGTACCTACATTCTTTGTTGTCTGAACTTAAATATTGTTTTGATGATTAACTTTAAAGTGTCCACATTCTTTATGCTTTGATGATTAACTTTAAAGTGTCTACATTTTTCATGTTAAGAAATTGCATGTTGCTTTGGCTGTGGTGTTGTTTTCTTGAAGCATCTATAATTTGTGTTAAGAAATGCTTTACGTGCCACTTGGAGTTCAGTGTTGCTTCGAGGTGTCTTGTGTTCTTTGCTGGAAAATTGCATGCGGCCTAGGATTTAATATTGCTTTAATGATTATCTTTAAAATACCTACGTTTTTAGAGAATTACACGTCGCTTAATTTAGTGTTGCTTTTTTGAAGTGCCGTGTCTTTTTGAGGAATGTTTCGTGTGGCACCCTGAGAACTTGATATTGCTTTGATGATTAATTTTGAAGTGCTGTGTTTTTTATAAGGAATGTTTTGCGTGCCACTTTGAGAACTTGATATTGCCTTTGATAATTAATTTTGGAGTGCCGTGTCTTTTTAAGTAATGTTTTATATGATATTTAGCTTAATATTATTTTAATGTTTAATTTTATAAGATTTTTTAAAATCTTGCGCTTGGATACTTTAAATAAGAAGCAGGATGTGCTGGTTTTATGCGTTGACTTCGAATGGACAAAGTGCATGAGAGCTAGTTTACGATGTGTATTTTTGCGCTAAAGAAGTTGAAGTTAGCGGTACTTGGCGTTGTATTTTTCCTCTTTATTTTTTGCAAATATCGTGCATTAATGTGATTGGTTTATTTTTGTTTTGACATCTTTAATCCTCTGCTGATATACTATACATGCCCTGTTTTAATTCATTGTTACTGGTAAGAGGTAGGTGTTTGGCAAATTTTCTCTAAACTGCGAATGTATTAAAAGGGCAAGTTTTATATTATTTCAAACTTGTTTAAAACTGTAAATAATGTTTACAATAAGTACTAAGAGTAATGTTCAACTAATTGTTTTTGTTAAGGAGTAAATGATGTCACGAGAAGTTTCTTTAGATTTGACCCGAAATATTGGCATTATGGCTCATATTGATGCTGGGAAAACTACGACCACAGAGCGAATTTTATTTTATACTGGCGTGAATTACAAGATAGGAGAAGTGCACGATGGCGCTGCCACGATGGATTGGATGGAGCAAGAACAAGAAAGAGGTATAACCATCACCTCCGCGGCGACCACTTGTTTTTGGAAGGGTCATAGGATCAATATAATTGATACTCCCGGGCATGTGGATTTTACAGTTGAAGTCGAGCGTTCTTTGCGTGTTCTTGATGGTTCTGTCACGGTGCTTAGCGCCAAGGGTGGAGTGGAGCCGCAAACTGAAACAGTTTGGAGGCAAGCTGATAAGTATAACGTTCCGCGTATGGCTTACGTAAACAAAATGGACATAATGGGCGCTGATTTTTACAATGTTGTGAAGATGATGAGAGACAGACTTGGTTCCAATGCTTTGCCGATTCAGCTTCCTATCGGAGCCGAGGATGCCTTCACTGGCATAGTGGATTTGGTAGAAATGAAAGCGTATGTCTATTATGACGATCTTGGAAAAGATATCAGAGTGGAAGAAATTCCGGACGATTTAAAAGAACTAGCTGCCGAGCATAGGGCCAATCTTTTAGATCATGTAGCCGAACAGGACGATGATATTCTGGAAAGATATTTGGAAGGATCAGAGCCCACCGAAAAAGAGATAAAGGATTGTGTTAGAAAGTCGACAATTGCCGGAACAATGGTTCCTGTGACCTGTGGGACATCCTATAAAAACAAGGGTGTACAAAAGCTTCTGGATGCCATAATGGATTACATGCCGTCGCCGAAAGATGTGCCGCCTATTTCTGGTATTAATCCTGATACGGGAGAGGAGGTCAAGAGGCATTCTTCCGATGACGAGCCGTTTTCAGCCCTCGCCTTTAAAATTGCCACCGATCCATTTGTCGGAAAGCTTTGTTTTTTTAGAGTTTATTCAGGTTCTGTTAAGACTGGCACGACTCTATACAATGCTACGAAAGATAGCAACGAAAGGCTTGGCAGAATTCTTCAAATGCATGCTAATAATCGTCAGGACATAGAAAACGTCTACGCGGGCGACATTGCCGCCGCCGTTGGTTTTAAGAATGTTACGACCGGAGATACTCTGTGTTTTGAAAAGGATCCTGTAATTTTGGAGTCTATGGAGTTTCCCGACCCAGTTATACGTGTTGCAATTGAGCCTAAAACTAAAGCTGGACAAGAAAAAATGGGCGTTGCTTTGTCTAAACTTGCTGAAGAGGACCCCACATTTAAGGCCTACACAGATCAAGAAACGGGCCAGACAATAATAGCTGGTATGGGCGAGCTGCATCTTGAAATTATAGTGGACAGATTACTTAGAGAATTTAAAGTAGAGGCTAATGTGGGCGAACCGCAGGTGGCTTACAAGGAAACGATTCGCGGCGGCGCAGATGTGGACTACAAATATGTAAGGCAAACTGGTGGCCATGGTCAATATGCCCATGTGAAGATTAAAGTTGAGCCGAACCCCGAAAAGGGCTATGAATTTGTAAGTTCAGTTGTCGGAGGCAATATTCCAAAAGAGTATATACCTGCTGTTGACAACGGCGTCAAGGGCGCTATGCTTTCGGGTGTTTTAGCGGGATACAATGTTGTCGACGTTAAAGTTAATCTGTATGACGGTTCCCACCACGATGTCGATTCTTCTGATATGGCGTTTAAAATTGCCGGATCTATAGCTTTTAAAGAAGCTTTACGTAAAGCGGATCCCGTTCTTTTAGAGCCAATAATGAAAGTTACCGTTACGGTTCCCGAAGAATACATGGGAGACATAATCGGAGACATAAATTCGAGGCGAGGTACAATTCAGGGCATGGAGTCTATATCTGGTGCTCAGAGAATCAATTCGACAGTACCGCTTTCCGAGATGTTCGGATATGCTACGGATATGCGCTCTAAAACTCAAGGACGAGGGCAATACACCATGGAACCAAGCCACTACGCTGAAGTTCCTAAATCTGTCTCGGAAAAAATTATTTCGCTGAGGAGTAAAAATTAAATAAATTGTTTTTCAAAAACTTGCAACAAAAGATCCCAGTGAGACAAATTGAATCTGCGGGATTTGTTTATCAGGAATTAATTTAAAGAAATTTTCCAAAGGAATGAGTTTATTAAGATGACGAACCTGTAGGATACGTTCGCTAAAAGTCAGTCTGCAAAAATTTTTCTAAAGTAATAACCTCGCTTCAGATGAATTGGGTCTGCAGCGTTTGCTGAGAGCTCACAGAAACTGTCTAAGACGGATGGATTCCTCGAGATAAATTGAATCTGCGGGATTTGTTTGGAAATTAATCTGAAGAAATTGTCTAAGGAGACGAGTCCACCGGGTGTAGATTAAACTTGCAGGACTTGTTAGAAGCTAGGAAACGAACCCGCTAAACATAAATTAGGCTTGCAGAATGTGTTTATTTTTTATAAAATAAAAATCAGGGATAATTTTAAAATGTTAAATCAAAAATAAAGTACAGGGCACCTTTCTCATTAAGATTTTTTAAAGCAAAGAAATTTAAGAGCCTTGGTGTGTGTATTTTTTTCTGAAGATTATCGAAGGCTATTCAGCGCGTCGTTGGTGGTTTGCGATTTGTTTAAAATTCAAAATTTCTTTCTTGCTTTTTTGTTTCCTAGCTGATAAGATTAAATCTAGTGGGGCGTGTTCGTATTATGCAGGTTTCCTTTACATGAGTTTAGTGGCTTGTTGCGAAGGTATTTTTGCGGTTTTTATGTTTTGCCAACGGTGTTTTTAGACTTTTGAGTTTCCCGTATCTTCCATTTCATCTGGTTTTAAGTTTCTAAGATTTGTTTTTAAAGTAGGTGGTATTTCTATTAAGTAAGAGTGTTTTGTCCGTGGTGTTTGGTGCGGTTTGTTGCTTATTCTGACACTTTGAAGAAGTATTTGTTTTTGGTCTGTTTTGAACTATTTTTTAAGATTTTAAATTAGGGCTTTACAAATTGGTATCAGTGAGTTAAAATTACATCAGTAGCTTATTTAAGATTTATCGAGGTTCTCGAAACATTTCCTTGTAGTTCTCGGTGTTGGCAGGTGGCTTGACAATTATTTTTTGTGCTTGGCAACTTGAGTGATGGTTACTCGTTTTATTCTGGTTTGTGCCGCGTGTTTTGTAGTTTGTTGGCAGCGGGTTTGATTTTAGTTAAATAAACCGTCCAGAGTGTGTTTTTTGAAAAAGAATTAACATTTTATATATCAGTCCCTTGATTTTATTCTTTGTTTAGTTATTAAAAGTGTGCTTTAAAATCTATTTTTTAAGTTTAGTTTTAATGTAGCTCCTCATGGGGCACGATTTTTAAATATAATTAGCTGAAAGTTTGAAGGAGGAAGTTTTAAAATGGCAAAAGAGAAGTTCGAGAGAACCAAGCCTCATGTTAACATCGGTACAATTGGGCATGTCGATCACGGTAAAACTACCCTTACCGCCGCGATTACTAAAGTTTTAAGTTTGGATGGAAGTACAGCTTTTGTTGACTATTCCAACATTGATCATGCTCCAGAAGAGAGAGAGCGCGGTATTACTATAAATACAGCTCATGTCGAGTACGAAACAGAGAGTCGACACTATGCTCACGTCGATTGCCCCGGACATGCTGACTACGTCAAAAATATGATAACCGGTGCAGCTCAAATGGATGGCTCCATCCTTGTTGTTTCGTCGGCAGATGGTCCCATGACTCAGACGGCAGAGCATATTCTTCTTTCGAGGCAGGTTGATGTTCCACATATTGTTGTGTTCATGAATAAGGCTGACCAAGTTGATGATGAAGATCTTGTTGGGTTGGTTGAAGAAGAAGTCAGAGATCTTCTGACCAAGTATGGTTTTCCAGGTAAAGATACGCCAATTATTAAGGGCTCGGCCCTTCGAGCGCTTGAGTCCTCTTCTACTGACCCAGGAGCTGAAGAATACAAGTGCATTCACGAGTTGATGAAAGCAGTGGATTCCTTTATTCCTACGCCTGAGAGAAAATCAGACCAGCCATTCTTGATGCCAATTGAGAATGTTCTCAGTATCACTGGTAGAGGAACTGTCGCCACTGGTCGTGTAGAACGCGGTCAAATTAAGATTTCTGAAGAAGTTGAAATTGTCGGCTTGTCTCAAGAGCGCAAGAAATCGGTTATCACTGGCGTGGAGATGTTCAGAAAATTGCTTGACCATGCTGAGGCTGGTGACAATGTGGGTATTTTGCTGCGTGGTATACAGCGAGAAGATATAAAGCGGGGCCAGGTTATTGCTAAGCCAGGTACGATTCATCCTCATACCAAATTTAGAGGACAGGTATATGTTCTTGCGAAAGATGAAGGTGGTAGGCACACGGCATTCTTTAGCAATTATAAACCTCAGTTTTATTTCAGAACTACGGATGTTACCGGAGTTATTTCTTTGCCTGAGGGTGTGGAGATGTGCATGCCAGGAGAAAACGTAGATATAGGAGTGGAACTTATTACACCCATTGCTATAGAAGAGGGTTTACGTTTTGCTATTCGTGAAGGTGGGCGCACGGTTGGTTCGGGCGTTGTTACGTCTGTTGAGTCTTAGTAGAGTTAAGAGCGAAAAAGTAAGTTCTCTTTGTTTCGTTCTACCTATAAATTTGGGTGTGCAGTTGGTTTGATTATTGTCACGCCTGCTTAGTTTTTCAAAAAGCAAAAAATTAGGTTCTAGCTTTTTTATCCGCAAAAACTAACATTCACAATCAGTCTGAACATTATTATGATTATTCGGATCTTAAAGAAATGGCAAGTGAGTTTTCATTTTACTTCCTTTTGAAGTTGAGTGTACAGTTAGTTTGATGAGATTATTCAGCTATACTGGAGCTGGCGACAATACGGATATTTTGCCACGCGGCGTGCAGCGAGAAGATATAAAACAGGATTAGGAGTGGAACTTATTACGCCCATTGATATAGGAGAGGGTTTACGTTTTGCTGTGCGGCGTACAGCGAGAAGATGTAAAACAGAATTAGGTTACTGAGTTAGGTTACTGAGTTAGGTTACTGAGTTAGGTTACTGAGTTAGGTTACTGAGTTAGGTTACTGAGTTAGGTTACTGAGTTAGGTTACTGAGTT
>JAIRSI010000044.1 GCA_031255515.1 Oscillospiraceae bacterium
TATTATAGCTATTTTCTCTAAAAAACTGCAGCAGAATACAAGAAAACAGCATATTCAAAAGACTAAGAGAAATGGTATTTTTATGACTGGCAAAAGGGATGGTACTTGCAAAAAAATACCCAAGAAACTTGAACATTAAAATAAGCACAATGAAGGAATAAAAAAACTTTTAAACGAGTATGTCAATACCCACAGTAATATCTGGATTTTATGGAATGAATATGAGGCCAGATCTTCCATTTAGCAATGTGATGTGGTTTCCCTTTGTTCTTTCTGCTATCCTCATGGCGATTGCTGGGTTTATTCTTAAAAAATGCAATATGTTGTAGATAACAAGATTTGCAAGATATTAAGCTAAAAATATCGATCGAATTGGTTCGTTTTTTGATGTTTTTAGAAGATTCTGCAGCGCTATCTATAGTGCCTTCGCGAGCTTTGACGCTTGTAATATTATGGCTATTTTCTCTAAAAAACTGCAGCAGAATACAGGAAAACAGCATGTTCAAAAGACATAAGAGGAATGGTATTTTTATGACTGGCAAAAGGGGTGGTACTTGCAAAAAAAATACCCAAGAAACTTGAACATTAAAATAAGCACTTAGCTTTTCTCCGATCATTTTGATAATTTAGCACCGGGAACTCTTGGCGCTTTGGAGCGTATCTGGATTAACTTTTAACAAAGAGACCTTTTTTACTTTGAATGTGATTGGAGAAAAGTGCAAAAAATTTATCTGAAATTCTGACCGAAATTTCGCCTCAAAATTGACGTTTGCTTGGCATCCATGAATGTAAGATAAACAAGCATATGGCTAGCGGATATGAACGTTTTAGAAATAAGAAAAAAGAGTCTATATTTGCCAAAGTCAGGACAAAAATTAAAACACATGAATATTGTTACTGGACTCGTGAGAAATAAAATCATCTGCCTTCCAGTAAAATACATTGGAGTATGGCAAATAACCCAGCTTAAATCCGAAATAGCACACAGAAAAGACTTTGTAATGTCTATATTTTTTTTGTTTCCAAAAAGTCTTTCAAAAATACAGTCTCTGCTGGCGCTGTCTGCTGCGCCTTCGTAATCTTTAGTGCAGCCACTCAGCGCTGATTCTTTTTGTCGTACTTCTGCAATAAAACACAAAAATACCAAAAACCTCCCCAAAAAATTTAACCCGCTTTTTTGATATTTTTAAAAGATTCTGCAATACTACCTGCTACATCCTCATAATCCTTACTTTCTATATTAATTTTCTTAAAAAATTCCCTGAGCTCATGATTTTTAGATACTTCTTCAAAATAAGGCTCAGAAACGCCAAAAGAAACCCCGCGGGACGTCTTGGCAAAATCTTTATAATCCATAAAAGCTTTGCACAAACCTTTCGCATCTCCACTGCATGGAATTTTTTTAAGATTTTCGGCGATAAATTTTCTGCCCTTTTCAGAAGTATTTAGCCACATTAAAAAATTTAATGCAAATTTCTGCTCTTTTTTGCTGATCTTAGAATTTATAACAAAATAACTGTTAACTAAAGCAGAAACCGAAGTGTTAAACTTTTCAGACTTCAAGTTGTAACCCTTATCAACGTTTTCAAGCGGGGGCATTTTTTTAGGGAGAATCCTAATATTCGGTAATAAGTCGTCGGGAATACTGTTAAAATCATGGCTCGAACCCTGCAAAAATAATGATTTACCGTTCAAAAAATCGGTAAGTGTGTCGTTTTCAGGATTTTTATATATCATATCAAACAGCTCAGCTCCTCTGCCAACACCGTCGCCAGGCAAAGCAGCATTGGCACTCTCAAAATCCAGGAGTTTTAAAAAAGAAACCATGGACTTTTTAGAAAAATCAAGCTGCTGATAAGAAGCTCGGCAGGCCTCAAGAGGAGAACTAAATATCACAGAAAAAACAGAGTCTATAAAATATTCTGGCTTATTTCTCATAGAAAAAATCCCCGCAAGATTATCTAGTCTACCTTCTTTTTTTTCGTAGATTTCATAACTTTTTTTATTAAGAATAACGGTCATTCCTCTGGGATTTTTTATATAAGTAGCTAAATTTTTAATAAAAATTTCAAATTCTTTGTAAGAACACAGGGTAAAATCGTCTAAAAATGAGCGAGCTTTCTTTTCTCCAACCAGGTCATTTATCATTCTTATATCTACCAGATAGCCATTTAAATCGATTCCACAAGGAACCCCAAAACTGTTAATGTCATTCGATGTGAGCAAAAAATCTTTGTGCATGCTATTGACAAAATCCTTAAATTCGGGCTCTAGATTTAAGGATAGGTCCAGGGCCACTCCTTCTTTTTCCCAAAATAAAAGCTCTGGCAAATTACGAACTAAAAATATCCCTGGTTTATTGTCGGATTCTATTTGAGATTTGAGCGCATTTTCATAGTCTTGATTTGATTTTACGGAAAAATTCTTTATCTTGATTCCCGTTTCGAGCTCATATTCTTTGCATATCTGCTCAAAATCACCCTCGCGATCGTGCAAAGAATTGTACAATAAAAGGTCGTACTCTTGATTTCTAATCGGCAAATTAAAATCGTTGGGATCCACGCTGTCATCGGACGTATCTAAAAAATCACACCCAAAGACAAATAGAATTGTCCCACAAAATATTAAAAATAAAAAAATCCTAGAGAATTGGCCAGATTTCATAATACCACCAACCAACGCTTAATTTTAAACTTTAAATACTAAAACCTGAACGTCTGGGTTTTGCTATAATTTGCTGCTTGCGATTTACGCGCAAAAACTCTGGCTTTTTTTAAAGACAGCCCGCATCGCTCTAGTTTATATTTTGCGCATCGTGCCCCGCGTACAGTTCTTAAACCCTTGTTCCTACCCTATTGCAATAGTAACACGAAGACGAAGTTTAAACAATATGATATTTAAAAAAGCTACAGATTTAAACTCCTGGCTTGCAAAACAGAAGATAGATATTGAAAATATTTTTCCGATCTTTATTATAAGCTCACATTAGGAATAGGCTGTATGCCTAGCTAGCAAAGAACTATACGCTTTTGAGAAGACAAGAGACTTGGCAAAACCTTGACAGTAAGAACAAAAAACAGTTCTATTTCAAAAACGACCGGCAACCAACGTTTGTTTTTAGTAACGGGAAATTTATCAAACCTCAACTAACACTTATCAAAGATATTGTTATTATCCTTAAAAGCGGGTACTCCAACAAGAAAGAACTGTCTGATTAAATTTATACTTTAATCAACTAAAATCGTAAAAAACTTCTAATCTCGGCGGAAAAAATGTGAATAACACACACAAACAACAAAACAGCACTAAACAGATGCAAGATATGAAAAAAAACGGATCTAGAAATAATCTTGAAACTATTATCCGATATGAGATAAGTTGGGAAAGTAAAAGTGATAGAAAAATTAGACTAAAATCTGGTAAAAAACACATTTCTTTGTTTAAATTGTTTGAGATTTCAAAGCTAACCAAAATAAAACAAATAAAAAAATAAAGGCTAAAAACTTTTGTCGCAATAAACTTGCGTTTAGGCGGCCTTATTGCCAACAATTGTAGCATGCACCAGAAGCAATACGGACCTATAAAAACTTTAATTTCTTCCCAAACGCTAATTCTGATCGGCACTATTAATTGCATTACTTCTGAATTTGTAAGTTCATTCGGGAGACATTTTAAAAATATTCCCAGTGTTGCTATAAAAATTACACCAAAAACTTCTGATAGAAAAAAATGCTTTTTGCTCACGAGTCCTCCCAGAGACTTATTTTGAGGCAGAAGGTCGTAATTTGACGCTTTTGCTCACGAGTTCTGCTCGAGGCAAAAGCTTTCCAATTTTGCTTATCAAGCGGCGCGGACTGTCAAAGAAAAGCTAAAAACAGGCTTTTGCAGTAATTCCATTTATTGCTAAGAATCAATTACGAGAAGTATATTCTCTTTAAAACGAAAAGTTGTTGAAAACTACACGCTAAATTGTTGAAAACTCTGTTGAAAATGTTGAAAGATTTCAATGTATTCAGGGAAAATTTACTTTGAAATCTCCCCTTTAAAATTGTTAGTAATCTTTCATCGCAAGATTCTTAATAACATTATGTATATTATTGAATGTCAACGTTAATTTAAAAAATTAACAATCCTTAAAAAACATAGAAGAAACATCTCATCTTCAGCAAGGACAAAAGCAGCTAAAACGCCCAAACTCCCCCTGTTGTCAGTGAGAGTTTAAGCCCATTCTCGCATAGTTTTGTCACGCTAAACGGACTCGATTATCTTAATTTTTTCGGGCACAACATTCGCTTGATTTATCACAATATCCTTTATAAGGACCGCATCTTTTTGATCTATATTACTACCAACCACAACGCTGCAGGAATCACCCATAAGGAAAACCAAGCAATCCTTGCAATCCACCTTTGCTCTAATGAAGGCCTCCAAATCCGTTTCGATTTTAATAATAGAGGCAATGTCTCCCGCTTGTTGTATGGCCTTTTCTTTAGCTTTGTCGTCCATATTCGCATCTTTCATAATCTCTTTTATGACTTCTGTCGCTTTTGCACGCGATTCTTTGCGCTCTTGCCTCGTTTTTGTAAAATAATTTATTTTCGTGCTCGAGTCACTACTCTCACTTTTCTCATCACTCGAGGAGCCCTCTAGACTATTATTGACAAATTGTGCCTCTCCTAATTCCTTAGTTCTGCTGGCAACATTTGTGTCGGTCAGATCTCTGTTGGAAGAAAACTGCCAATTCAAATATATCGCCGTCCCTAAGGCAACCACCAAAGCCGCTAAAATCAGTTGACGTTTTCCAAAATAAGCCATTCTGCGCTTCCTCCCTTTTCATAGGTAATGATCTATATTTAATTTTCTAAAACTCAGCGTATAACGCAAACACGTTTTTCAGTTATATCCAAAGCTGTTTTTACCGCCTCGACAACTTTGACGCGTACTTCTTTTTTATTGCCACCCCGACATACAACAACCACCCCCTTAATCGTCGGTTCCATCTGTTTGAGCATCAGAGCCTTCTCAGTTCCGTCAGAGTCCCTCATTGTTATATACTTAACCTGCAGGTCGTCACTTTGCTGAACTTTGCTGGACTTATTATCCGGCGCTTTGTCTTCTGAGCATTCTTTGTTTTTCTTTTCTTCTTTTGCGTACACCGTCTCGGAACCATTTTCCAACGTTACCATAACTTGTGCCTCCCCAGCCCCTTCTATTTTTGAAACCAGAGTTTCGAGATTGCTTTGCATCTGTTTCACATACTCTTCTGTTGTACATTGTGTTGTTTTGATCTCAGGCATGGAGCCCGTTTTGATAAAACTCGATAAAAAGATTAATAAAATCCCCAAAAGTCCTAGGCCGATCACAAACTTTTTAGAGCTTTTGGCTCTAATTAATCTGTCCACAAGTTTTAAAACTGATTCCTGATTTCCTTGCCTCTCTCTAATCATTTTAGACACCTTTCCCTTGACACATCTATAAAATTTGCACATTCGGTACTTCCGCGCCACGTTTAAGAAACCAAAACTTCCCTTGCCTTCATTTTTTCTCTTAGAATCCTTTCTGCTTTGTTAATTTCTTCGATATCTTTCTTCTTTAAGATCACACTAACTTTATTAATTGATATGCTGCCTGTCTCTTCGGTATCCATAAAAATTTCAACTTTCTCGGTTTGTATATTTTCTCTTTCCAAAATTTCCCTTACGAATGGCACGAGATTTTCTTCGGCGAGCTTTTTAGTTTGATTTGTAACTTCTTGTTTTAGATCTTTCCCAAGATCGTTTTCTTCGCAAATTTTCTCGGGAAATTTCATTTTAAAATTGCTCCCGGCTATGGGAACTATCATCGCGCAAATCAAAAAAGCCCCCAGCACAAGATGCATTATTTGTTGCATTCTGCCACTCGGTGACATCATGTCGAAAATAGAACACACCACCACCGCCAAACACAAAACAAAAGCCCATTGGTTAATTTGATTCATAAATTATCATTCCCTTTTAGGAATTATTGCTTACCATCAACACTATTACGCTCGAAATTATTAAGAGCATCATGCAAGATAAAATTACCGAAAGAACAGTCGAAACAACCCTCGCTGAATTTATTAACAAATCAGAAATTTTGGTGAGACTGAAAATATCGCTAATTGCACTACAAAGATATATCGAAATCAGCCAAAGCAAAGACTCAATTATCACCGGCAGAAATATAAATTCCGCCGCGACTATCCCAAAAGCTCCAACCGACGACTTTAAAAGTTTAACGCAGCTCTGGACTGTGGTGAAGGCGTCACTTATGGCACCTCCAACCACGGGCACGAAGCTGCTTATCATAAACCTCGCCGCCTTTGAACCTATATTGTCTGAAGAGGCTCCCACGATGCCCTGTAAAGTTAACAAGCTCACAAATGTAGTCATTGATAAAGAGAGCGTCCATCTGATAGCCTTATAAAAAAATCTGCAAATTCCCAATATATTAAGCCGTTCAGAAATCGAAGACACCATCGAAATGGCTAATAACGAACTCAGCATAGGCAAAATTACACCGGAAGCGGCCTGAGATATAAGCTGACTCGCTGACATCATCAAAACTTGGTAAGATCCAGCCGACACTACTTGTCCGGCGCTTATCATTATCGCTGCCATTATGGGCACGAACGAAAGCATAAACGAAGAGCAGCTCTTGATCACGTTCGACACTCTGCCTATAAATCCCACCATTGGCATCACGATCACAACAGATATGCACAAAGAACTAACTACTGACAACACACTCTTGAAAGAAAACTTGCCCACGGGCACTTTAAGATTGTCCATAAGACTACAAATTAAAATAATGGCAAGTACACAAAACACGGATTTAAACGGCACGGGTGCTAATTTTTTTATCATTTTAATTATTTGTTTGAAAATTTTATTCGGGCTCATATTTATTAGCTCGCGCCAGTCTACTTTTTGAAGGCCTATTTCTTCTAGAGATTCCGTAGTTTCTCTTGGCAGTTTTTCTTTTAATTTGTCGGCCCCGCTCGCTTTGGATTGTTCTTTATAAATGCCATTTAATATGTCTTGCTGCTCTTCATTTTGCTCCGCAAAACTGTTAAACCTTAAGCAGAAGAAAGAAAAAATAAAGATACACAAGATAAATACTCGTTTTAGATTTGCACTTATCATTTTCTTCCCCTTTTAAGTATTTAGCAGTCTGCCAGCTGTTTCCAGCACCTTTTCAAAAAGAGGCAATGCGAGCACCACTATCATAACTTTGCCCGCGAATTCTACTTTTGAGGCAAGAGAATTTTGCCCGGCGTCCCGACATGTATCGGAGGAAAACTGTGCCAAAAGACATATGCCAAGGCATTTAAATAAAATTAGACTGTAATCAGACGAAAGATTGGCAGTTTCTATCAAGATTTTTAAGCGGGTTATCACGGGAGAAACCTTAGAAAAAATCGCCATTAACATCAAAATTCCCGCCATCAAACTCACGGCAAAAGAATATTCTGGCGAATGCTTGCGAAGCATAACGCAAACCATGCAGCAGAGAATTGCAATTAAAAACAATACTAAATTTTCCACGATATCACGACCCACATTGTTATAATACGCCTTTAGTCTATCTATTTTTTAAAAACCTTCGCTTTACAGCTCGAACACCGTCTTTATAGTCTTGAAAAGAAGATCAACCTCCTTAATAATCATCATCAAAACGACTATCAATCCGGCGAGCGTGGTCATCATGGCCTGGTCCTCTCGCCCCGCTCTCACGAGCACTTGGTTTAGCACCGCCACTATGATGCCTATAGCCGCAATTTTAAATATCAGATCCACGTTCATTTTGGTTTTCCTTTCAAAAGACTTGGCTTTTATATAAACAATAGCGACAGCCCCGTTCCTATAGTAATTCCAAGCGTAAGATAAAGCCTGGACATCTCTTTTTTCATGCGCTCTGCTTCTTTTAAGTGTTCGCTCGCAAGCTTTGTGTGCACTTCGCAATGCTTCAATTGGCTTCTTATGTCGCTCGTTCCCAATTTTTCTCCAAAATCCAATATCATATCTACATCCGACTCTGTTAGACCAAATTCTCTTTTGGTTTTTTTGATAGAATTAGACCAAGCTTTAGGAAAATTTTCCCTGCAAGCTAGCTCCTGTTTTAAATCCTCCAGAAAAATGCCTATCTCGCTTCTTGCGGGATATTTTTTAGCAATTTTGTAAGGAGAAATCGCCGCATATCCAATTTGTACCTGAACAAAGCCTATGAACTGCAGATATTGTTCCATAAAAATTTTTCTCATAAGAAGCTTATGAGACGCTAGATACCCCATCCAAGATGTGCAAGATATTAGCATCATCATTCCTAGAAATTTCAATTTTTTCATCCCTTACTTTATAAATTTTTTCTATCTCACCGGGCTCTTTGCGCCCCCTCATGATTACTATGTTTTCAAAGCACCTCGTCTTTAAAAGTTCTCTTGCCGTCTCTTTGGCCAAAAGCTCATTCAAGGTGCCAGAATGTATACTCGCTATTAATTTGACCCCCGAATTTAGAATTTGTTTCACACTGCGTACGTCATCGCTACCCCCCATTTCGTCACACACCAAAATTTCAGGTGATAAAGATCTAATAGCACAAAGCATGCCTATTCCCTTCGGAATATCGGATAAAACATCGCAAAGTCCCACGTCATTTTGCCAAGTTTCCCCTAAAGTCCCTGCGATCTCTGAACGTTCGTCTATTATCGTTACATTTTTTCTTGGTAATTTTGTGCCAAGAGAAATTTGTCTTGCTAAATCTCTTAAAAGAGTTGTCTTGCCACAAGCGGGCTTCCCTACTATCAATGTTCCAAGAATTTCCTGCGATTCGTCGTTTAAAATCTCCTCTAAAACTTTGTCCGCACACCGAAATATTTGCTTTGCGACGCGCACATTGAGCGAAGAAATATCGTGAATGCTAATAATTTTTCCATTTTCGACCGCAACAACGCCAGAAATACCTACCCTGTGGCCTCCTTTCATGGTTATATATCCAGAAGATATTTCTTCTTGATGACTATAAAGTGAATAATCGCAAATTTTTTTAAAATTTTCCTCTATTTGTCTCTTGTCCAAAGGCTTGCAATCAGACATAGCCTGCTCGGACGTTTCGCCTTTAGAGTTTAAAAAAAATGATTCGCCGCCGCATTGAAGCATTAAAGGAAAGCCCAATCTTAGCCGAATCTCTTGGGCCTTTGCTTTAATTTCATCGGGGACGCGAAATAATAAGTCAGGCAAATCGCCGGCCAGCATTGAAGCGGCGTCGCAAAACGCTTTGGTCTTTAGAGCGTAATTTTTAACACAAATCAAGGCTTGTTCCCCCCTTGATTCATATAGATATGGACAAATTGTAAAAAATATAACAAGACTGCGAATAGATCCGCGCCGGCGCTGGTTCATTTGGGCAGCAAAAGCACTGGCCTGGCAATAAAAAGAGCCAAGCAAAATGCGGTTTAAAAGCTATTGATTTTAATGCGCTTTTATATTAGAATGTTTGGGTAAGATCACTTTGGATAATTAAAATTTAGAAATTAAAAAGCGCTGGTGTGGTGGAATGGCAGACACAAGGGACTTAAAATCCCTCGGTAGCAATATCGTACCGGTTCAAGTCCGGTCACCAGCACCACTGAACTGATCACTGACTGCGCTGCAAGATTTTTTCGTGCTATGACAGAGTTTTTGGTCACGCCGTAAGATGCTTTCCCGCTATAACAAATCTAACTGCGCTGCAAGATTTTTTCGTGCTATCATAAAATCCCCAATTGAGCTATGTAAGACTTTTTCTCGCTATAACAAATTCTCTAGCTGCGCTGCAAGATTTTTTCGCACTATCATAAAATCCCCAATTAAGCTATGTAAGACTTTTTCTCGCTATAACAAATTCTCTAGCTGCCGCTGTAAAGTTTCTTCTCCCCCCATAACAAAACTTCCGGATCCGCGTCCCGCTTGCGGGATTTCTAACTGGGGACGCCCGCGCTCCCCGTCCAATTATCCAAAATCGTCGCGAAATTAGCCTCTTAGATCGCCTATTCGCGCTATGAAATTTTGCTACAGCGGGACTTCTAGATTGCACACGCCCGCTACCGATCATCCGAAGCCGCTAAAAGAAAAATTTTAAATCTAACAAAAGTTAAAACTTTTTTTAGTGACAACAGAATCGCTAGCTACATTTTGATTGTTGAGAATGACATCGGGCCCTATTTTGCAGTTGGTTCCTATGAGAGTTCTGCCAATTATGATGGTCTCTGAAAAAATCTCACAACCCGAACCAATTTGCACATCGGGACCTATTGTTACCCCTTGGGTGGACCAAATTTTTACGTCGTTATTTTGAAGTTTTTCTAGTATATTATTTTGGGCTACAGCGCTGACTCTTTCTAATTGCCCAGCATCATTGGCTCCTAAAATTAAATCCGAAGAAACAGAAGAGAAATTCCCCACTTTTTTGCCTTGCAACACAAGAATGCGAATTGTGTCGGTTAAATAGTACTCGTTTTGAGCGTTGTCGTTTTTAATTAAACTCAAAGCAGAAAGTAGATCCTTGACATTAAACCAATAGGCACCAGAGTTAACTTCCTTTATTTTTAAGATCTCTTCGCTCGCATCTTTTTGTTCCACAACCGAATAAATCTTTTTGTCCTTTCTTATCACTCTACCGTAACCAAAAGTATCGTCCACTTCAGAAGATATTAGGGTCAGAGAATTTTTTTGGCTCTTGTGAATATCGTACGCCTTTTTTATTGTCTTGCTGTCTAGAAGCGGAGTGTCCCCGCTGAGCACCACCACATCCTCAAACTCTTCTTTCTTTAAAAAATCCTTTGCAGACAGCACCGCGTGTCCCGTACCCAATCTTTCACTTTGAAAAACTGTCGTTAAAATAAGAGAATTATCCAAAAGAGACAACTCTGAAAGATATCTTTCAATGGACTTGTGCCCGTATCCGGTAACCACAAAAATCCTTGTAATATTACTTTTTTTAACAGAATCTACCACCCAACCCAGCATTGGTTTGAATAAAACTTCGAGTAATGCTTTGGGTTTTTGGGATCTCATGCGACTACCCTCTCCCGCAGCTAATATAAGAGCACAAAATTTGTTCACTTGGCACCCCCTCAAAAAACTTTCAATAACAACATATAACTTGCACCTTCGAATTTATTATTTAACTTGCGATGACAAAATAAAATCTGCACCTTCAAGCTTACTACTTGACTTGCAACAACAAAGCAAAATCTGCACCGTATAACCTGCATCTTTGAATTTATTACTTGATTTGCAATGACAAGGTAAAATCTGCATTTTCGAATTTATTATTTGACTTGCAATGACAAAATAAAATCTGCATTTTCGAGCTTACTACTTGACTTGCAACAACAAAGCAAAATCTGCACTTTTAGATTTGCTACCAAAATCGCAGCAGCGGCGCAGAACCTGTGCTTCACAGTCTGCCATTTAATCGAACAATATTATTGATTCGATCCAAAATTTTAATTTATCCATAAGATCAGTCACATCGCGCAAAACTTCACCGCCCAAAAGTATGTAAACTTTTAGCTTCGGCTCTGTGCCAGAAGGACGTACAATGATTCTTCCTAAACCGCCCAATAAAAATAAAATTACATCTGATTTCGGTAAATCTAGCAATTGTTTTCTCAGAAAACAAGTCTTCTCACATTTTGCCAAATCAGTCAAATGACCGCTCAAAAGATCAATCTTTTCTGAAACTCCCATCTCTTTTAATTCTTTTGCGGACAAATTTCTTATCCTGTCCATCGCTTCGTGCACCTTGAAAATTGGACTTTCCTTTTTAAGATCTCCCGCAGATAAATTTCTCGCCTTGTTCATCGTCTTGCGTCCTTTGGAAATCGGACCTTCCTCTTTAAATTCTTCCTTAGACAAATTTCTTATCTCACTGGTCACCTTATCTGCTTTGGAAGCCGAGTTTTCTCCGTTAAATTCAAAATTCAAGGTTTTCTCTTTAAAAAAACCATATTTTTCGTATAAAAGATTAATTTTATCTATAAGGGTCATATTTATTTTTTTGTAATAAGCTGCCATTTCACACACAACCACCGCGGCAGCCACGCCGTCCTTATCCCTTACGTGAGTATCCAACAAATATCCACAACTTTCTTCAAAAGCAAAAATAAAATCCTTTTCTCTACCAGATTTTTCTAACTCCAAAATTTTTTCCCCTATATTTTTAAAGCCAGTTAAAACGTTAATTACCCGGCAGAAGTTTTTCTGGGCAATGGTGTCAGCCATAGGAGTACTGGTGATAGATTTGAAAACAACACCCTTTCCCGGCGGACCTTTATGCCTAAAAGTTAATAAATAATCTAAAAACAAAATTGCAATTTGATTTCCAGTCACAGTTATATATTTGCCACAAGACTTTACCTTGACACCGAGTCGATCGCTGTCGGGATCCGTGGCGATAATTATGTCAGCATTTTCTTTTTTCGCAAGCAAAACGGCAAGGTTAAACGCTTCTTCAAGTTCGGGGTTTGGAATTTTGCAAGATTTAAAATCTTCATCGGGTTCTGCCTGTTCGTGGACCATAAAAAAATTTTTAACGCCCAGTTCTGACAATATTCTGCTGACAAAATATTTTCCACAACCGTTTAAAGGAGTATAAACAACACTTAAATCTGTATTTTTAAGCAAATCGGCATTGGGGCACTGTCGCTTTACAGCCTTAACGTAGGGCTCGTAATCTTTGCTGTTTAGAATTTTAAAAAACGCAGAATTATCAAGGCTTTCTTTAATAACCTTTACACCATCACAGATACTGATCTTGTCAATTTCTTGGCAAATCTGAAAGGTACAAAAATCAACCATCTGAGAGCCATCGGGGCCGTAACATTTGTAGCCGTTATATTCTGGGGGATTGTGGCTAGCTGTCACCATAACGCCGGCATCACAACCAAATCTCCTCACGCAATACGACAAAACAGGCGTGGGCTGAAGCTCTTTGTTAAAAAACACTTTGATAGAATTAGCGCAAAAAACCCTGGCAGCTTCCATGGCAAAAGTTTTAGAATTTCTGCGAGAATCAAAGGCTATTGCTACACTTAGATCTTTATTTTTGTTTTTTTTAAGATAATTACATAAACCTTGGGTTATAAGTCTAATCGTGTAGATATTTATCTGATCTACATCGTCACCCATAACCCCGCGAAGACCTGCCGTGCCAAAAGTTAAATTCGTCGAAAATCTTTTGTTGGTATCATCATCACCAAAGGTATCCGGTTCAGAGATCAAATTAAGATCATTCCAGACCTTTTCTCCCCGCAAAATATATTTGTCCCCCATCGACATAAACCCTCCACAATAACAAGACTTAACTTTTAAGATTATTTTCTTTGGGCCACAAAAAATATTTGTTTCTAAGAGACCGCTCCCCCCGCACGCTTCTGAGTTTTTTGTCACGCTGCACGACAGAATCCATAGCTACCTCGCAGCATTAATTTAACATCAACAATTCTAAACTTTTAAGATTATTTTCTTTGAGAACATAAAAAAACATTCGTTTCTAGGAGACCACGCCCCCCCGCGCGCTTCTGAGTTTTTTGTCACGCTGCACGACATCAGGATCTATAATTGTTCCACATCGTAAGTTTTGCGTCTTATCACGACGCAGAGTTTTCTTCTTTTGTATGTTTGGTAGAAATCAATTCCCCTTTCTTTAAAATCTTAATTGGCTTCCTTTTATGATTGTAATGAAATTCCGCTTTTTTGAAATCCTCAACGGCCTCGGCCGTTATATTTACTTTTTCTATGGTGTGATCCGATGGAACTGTATACATTATATCTATCAAAAAATCTTCCATAATAGTCCTAAGACCTCTGGCTCCCGTTCTTCTATCCAGGGCTTTTTGCGCCACAGCTTCCAAGGCCTTACTTTCAAAACTCAGGCCAACTTTGTCGAATGAAAATAATTTTTTATACTGCTTCACCAGGGAATTCTTAGGCTGAGTCAAAATCTTTATCAGCGCCTCTTTGTCAAGGCCGGATAAAGACGAAATCACCGGCAACCTTCCGACCAGCTCGGGAATAAGGCCAAACTTAACAAGATCCTGCTGCTCTATTTGCTTCATCCAGTCTGTACTGTCCAAAACGGCCCTGCTACGCACATTGGCGCCAAAACCAAGAGCAGAAGATCCTAGCCTTTTTTCTACAATCTTTTCAATTCCGTCAAACGCGCCCCCGCAAACGAACAATATATTAGAAGTATCAATCTGAATAAATTCTTGCTGAGGATGCTTTCTGCCCCCTTGCGGAGGTACGTTAGAAACAGTACCCTCCAAAATCTTCAACAAAGCCTGTTGAACACCTTCACCGCTCACATCTCTGGTAATGGACGGATTTTCTGATTTTCTGGCAATCTTATCTATTTCGTCAATATATATAATTCCGCACTCTGCCTTTTGAACGTCAAAATCTGCGGCCTGCACCAAGCGCAACAGGATATTCTCTACATCTTCACCCACGTAACCAGCTTCGGTCAAAGTGGTCGCATCAGTGATAGCAAAGGGAACGTCCAAAACGTCGGCCAGCGTCTGAGATAGCAAAGTCTTGCCGACACCAGTAGGCCCCAAAAGCAAAACGTTGCTCTTTTTTATTTCAACGTCGTCGTCGCCAAAATATATTCTTTTGTAGTGATTATAAACCGCAACGGAAAGCGAAATTTTAGCTCTATCCTGTCCAACAACATACTCGTCAAGCATCGATTTTAGCTCACTTGGCTTTGGTATTACTTTTGTGTCCTGGCTAGTATCCTCTTTGGCTCCGGCCAAATTTTCTTCCTCTAAAATGGAAACACAAAGCTCTATGCACCTATCGCATATATAAACGCCCGGACCCGCAACCAGCCTAACTGCAAGGTTTTGGGACTTATTGCAAAAAGAGCAACACAGTTCCCTCTCTTTTGTTTTGTTAGTCTTATTTTTATCTTTGCCAGACACGTAAAACACCTACCTTATCGGCTTTTTGCCACTTTATCTACAATTCCGTACTCTTGAGCTTGTTCTGCTCTCATAAAATTATCCCGCTCCATATCCCGCATCACCACTTCAAGAGGCTGGCCGGTATTTTTAGCTAGCTCCCCTGCCAATCTTTCTTTAGTTTCTATTATATGCTCGGCGTGTATCTTGATGTCGGTGGCCTGGCCGGAAGCTCCTCCGCTGGGCTGATGAATCATAACGTCGGCATTGGGAAGGCACGTGCGCTTGCCCTTGGCTCCAGCCGCCAATAAAAAGGCCCCCATACTCGCTGCAAGTCCGATACAAGTGGTTCTTACGTCTGATTTAATATAATTCATAGTGTCATAAATGGCAAGCCCATCCGTCACGGAGCCCCCGGGACTATTGATATAAAGATCAATATCTTTATCTGGATCTTGGCCTTCAAGATAGAGAAGCTGAGCAACTATTAAGGTAGCGGAAGTGGTGTTAACTTCTCCGCTGAGCATCACTATCCTGTCGTTTAAAAGTCTTGAAAAAATATCGTAAGATCTTTCACCACGATTCGTCTGTTCAACTACATAAGGCACTAAATTCATAAACAGCTTATTCATGACCGTCCTCCTAAATCTTTTGATGATTAGTAGTCGCGCCGCTCCCTCCCTTGGAACTTGCCGACGTCGACGCTCCTTTTTTAGCAGCTGCATTGCTCTTTTCTTTAGAACTCACCGAGTTTTTGCTAGCCGTCTTTTTAGTTCGAGCACCGGTAGCTGGCGTCTTTTTAGCAGTAGACGCTTTTTTAAGAGGTGATGCTTTTTTGCTCGCAGACCCCGCGGCAATCTTCTCGCCCTCTTCACCGAACTTAGCATTGTCACTTGATTTTTTAGCGGAAACGTCACTTTTTGACACAAGTTTTTTGAGTTTACTTTCCTTACTTTTTTGATCGGTGCTTGCCTTTTTAGTTTTACTCTCCTTCCCTTTGGTTTTAGAACTACTATTAGAACTACTATTAGAATCTTTAAAGCTAACTTTTGTAGAATTTTTAATTAAAAAATCAAGCGTCTTTGTTCTGAGCACGCCCATCACAAAATCCGGATTTTGAGTGATCAATTTGGCCTTTTCTTCGCTATAACCCAAACCCTCAACCATTTGTCTAAACTTTGATTCTATATCCTCTGGAGTTACAGTTATTCCTTCAAGCTCGGCTACCTTTTCGATGGCCAAAACGACTCTAATCTGATAAACAGACCTACTAAAAATCTGCATTTCTACATCTTTCATAGTCGTATTGTTGTACTTGAGATAAACTTCCGTATCTAGGCCCTTAGAAGCTAGCTGCTCAGTAAAGTCTCGCATATTATCGTGAAATCTTCTTCTTATCAAAACGTCGGGAATGTCAACTTCGACCAGGTCTGCCAGTTGCCGCGATATTTCATCCTCGGTCTTTTGATGATTTTCCAGCCGTCTCGCCTCTGAAATATTTTTTCTTAAAAATTCTTTATATTCACCGAGCGAATCGAACTCGCTCACGTCTTTTGCGAATTCGTCATCAATCTTCGGCACATCCAAAACCTGAATTTTTTTCAGATGAACCTTAAAAATAGCCATCTTGCCCCTTAAATATGCTAAAGGATAATCACTTGGAAATTTTAAATCGAATTCAAATTTCTCAGAAACTTTATGTCCTACAACTTTTTCTTCAAACCCGGCGACAAACTGACCACTGCCCAATTTTAACAAAAAATCTTTGGCCTTTCCATCTTCTAGAGGGCCACCGTCTACAGTTCCTTCAAAATCTATGAGCGCCAAATCGCCGAGCTTTGCCGCCCTTTCCTTCTCGAGTGTCACAATCCTGGCATTTTGCTCCGCAATCCTTGAAAGTTCTTCGTTTATTTCTTTTTCGGCGACCTTGGGCGCCTTGTCGGAATATCCAGAAATCTTAAGACCTTTGTAATTTTCAATTTTTACCTCAGGCTTAACAGTAATCACCGCTTTAAAAGCAAGGCCTTTTTCTTTGCTTACATCTATAAGATCAAATTTTATTTCATCATCTATTACAAACAACCCGGACTCTTCTACGGCCTTATTGAGCGCATCCGGATAGACAATATTTGTAGCTTCTTCAAAAAAGACGTTTTCTCCATAATATCTTTCAACAAAAGCTCGAGGAGCCTTTCCTTTTCTAAAACCTGGCAGGGATATGCTCTTGACCTTTTTCCTATAGGCCTTTTCAAGTGCCGCTCCAAAAGCATTGGAATCGACCTCCACTTCAAGTGCGTATTGATTGGAACCGACCTTATCCACAGACTTCAAACTCATTATTAATCCCCCTACTAAAATCCCAACTCCTACTCGGTATTCATGCAAGTATCCACAGGTGTGAAACGTGCAATCTAAAATTCTCGTATTTATTACCGAGTACTTTAAAAAGATTGTAACATTGTCAGACGTCTTCGGTCAAGTTTTAACGTAATATAAAAAGGATATATGTAAATTCTTCTCTCTTTGAATTAAAAAATACAAGAAAGAAAAATCAGTAACATTCGAAGACCCTTGACCCAGCGCGCATGTCAACTGCACGCGCGCTTTGTGAGCTTCGATTGGGAAAAAAATCAGCAATACCTAAACTGCCTTATTTAGTACATTCTTAATCGATGTCTTATAACTTTCGACCTGATAGGTAAAAGCATCAATAATTTTCTTCTCACCGTTGGTTAAAACATGGGAACCAAGATTTATCATAACATCCAAACCGCAAAGCGCAGCAATGAACGCATTCGGTCGCGAGAGCATACTTGAAAAAATATCTTCAGGGCGATTCTGATATGCACCTCCACCCAAAAGCGAGAGCACCACGATTCTATTTGGATTAGTCGGGTGACCATTGATTCCTCCGACGTTGTTAGGATAGACAGAATTGCCCGCTTGCAAAAAAGTCGCATAGTAACTAAATGAAAGTACAATCCTAGAATTCTTTTCGGCCATATCCTTCGTTTGAAGATCAGAATTTTTAAATTCGCTCACATCAATGGCGGAGGAAAGCACTAAATTTACTTTATTTCTGGCCCTAGGATCCACAACTACGTATTGATCCAAAGTTTGTAGTTTACTAGAATATTTTTTGGACGCCCTTTCAGGTGATTTAGGAGACTTAGTGCATTTTTTAATTAATGAAAAAAATACCTGAGATTCTTGTATGGAGGGAGAATTGACACGCCTTAAAACCTCAAGGCTATTATTTGGGAGACTAGGAGCAGAAGAAATGCCCATGAGTTTTGCTCCTAAACTAAACTGATCTTCAGCCACAAACCCGTTTACAACATTCACACCTATTGACTCATAGGGGTTATACCCAAAGGAACGTTGTTTGAAATAAGCCAGGGTAGCTTCAGTAATTCGAGGCCCTAAAGTTCTATCTTCTGGGAGTCTCTGTTCGGGTCTGTATGGAGAAATATATTTACTGGTCGTATCCACCCCATCCAGTCCTGAAGCAACACTGAAATATCCGCCATTGAATGCAGGACTGCTAAGATACTGTCTAATATCCTTTCCAGGCGGCAATATGATTACTCTTGCACCTGGATACCAGGGAATATCTTTGGACATAACGCCGTTATATATCGATTGCATCTCATCCATCAAATATCCAATGGAATAATTACAGTGAACACCCAGATCTTGACCTCCTAATCTTTTATGAAATTTATGATATTGATCAACTGTGTCGGTTGCATTATAAATCTCACAAGGGGGGAAATTAACTGAATCCACGTGGCACAGAGTAGACCATATAAAAGGTGAAAGCAGTCGTCGTCCCATAGTTAAGCTACATTGCTTGAAAACAATGCTGTCAACTTTTAACATATCTTTGCAATCACTTTTAACATCTTCTAATATCAGCCTTCTAAACGGCACCTTAATAAGACTCTCGCCGTTTAAAAAAATAACGTGAGCAAATTGATTACCTTCCAAAGCAAAACTTAAAACTGCAACATAGTTCTTGTTCTGCCCAACATAAAGACTTTGGTCTTCAAAATATTTTCTACTGTCAATGGCTGTACAAATTACGACATTGCCAGCCTCGTCGCAAGGCTGCGGTATATGCAAAATGCCGTTCTTATCACTGTAAATACATTCGGCCTTATCATCCTTGAAAACACCTTTATATTCTTTCCCTTTAGATCCAGGAGGTAATTCGCCAAACTTTGGATGACTAACTTTAGAAATTTGTCCTAAATTCCTAAAATCAATGCGAGTTTTACTCGGATCATTATCATCGGGAGCTAGAATAGCCCTGGGCAAATTTACTGGCGCTGCCGGTTCCGGATCCACCTCATTAAACCCATACAAATCACTGCATCTTATGAATCCAACTTCGTCACCGACTTCTCCACGGATGCTAATTGTAATAAATTCACCGCATGCCCCAAGAGCTTTTAACTCGGTTTTTTTTGCAATAACATTGTCCGTTTCTTTAATACCCATATCCCACGAAAAATTATTAAGTGGATTTTTGGGCCTATAAATTTTGGCGTCGGTATTCGTGTACACAGAAAAATTTTCTACTTTACTCCCACATTTAAAGGTAGCGGCAAAAAATTTTATCGGTATATATTCAGTGCATTGCTTATCAATATATACCCTTTCTTGATATATATCTATACTGTGGGCTTTTTTTACCTTGTTGGGCTCAAGGCGCCCAATCCGCGCATCATCAGAACTCCGATAAGTCGGAATATCAAAACTCCAGGGATTTTTAAAAAAATAAGAACTGGCAGTAGTAACTACGGCGTTATCTGTTCCAAAAAAACTACAATACGCCGACGCTTTGGGTGCAAAAATTCCGAGTAAAATTATGGGAAATAAAAATGCAAAAAAACTAAATAAAATTCTAACTTTCATAACAAAACTCCTTTAGCATAACTAGATGTCCTCGCTATTAAGCCAGATATTTAATAAATTGTCAACAATAATATTAAAACTCGTGCTCACAAATTTGCTTAATGCAAGGGATTTGTGGTAAAATGGTCCTGTAGTCGCTCTCTAATTTAGCGCTTTTAAGGAGGAAAATTTACATCGCATGCACTTTGCAGAAATTAAAAAAATAATAAATAAGCAAAAACCCCTGGCCTTTGTTGGAACTTATGGATGCCAGCAAAATGTTTCTGATTCTGAAAAAATTAAAGCTTTACTTTTGAGAATGGGATACTCTTTTACAAAGGAAAAAAAGGACGCAGATCTCATAGTTTTTAATACTTGTGCCGTTAGAGAAAGCGCCGAGCTTCGCGTTTTGGGCAGCATTGGCGTACTAAAAACTCTTAAAAAACGAAATCCTAAATTAGTTATTGCTGTTTGTGGCTGCATGACAGAACAAAATCACATAAAAAAGAAAATTGTCGATACATTTCCATTTGTAGACATAGTAATTGGCACAAACTCAATTTTTTCTTTAAAAAATCTGATCATAGAATCTTCGACAAAAAATCATAAAAAAACTATAAACTCCGTATTGCAAAAAATTTCTACAAGAGAAACTGACGAAAATCTTTCAAAATACAGAGAAGATCAAACCAGTGCCTTTGTTCCGATAATGCATGGCTGCAATAATTTTTGTTCTTACTGCATAGTTCCATATGTTAGAGGAAGAGAGTCTAGTCGTGATCCACGCGCTATAAAAAAAGAAATAGAAGATTTAGTAGAAAACGGGTGTAAATGCATAACTCTTTTGGGACAAAATGTCAATTCTTACGGTAAAAACTTGGATCATCCCATAGATTTTACTGAGCTTTTAAGAAGTATTACGGAGATTAGTGGAGATTATTGGATTCGATTTATGACCTCTCACCCAAAGGATATAACCAAAGAATTAATTGATGAAATTGCAGTGAACGACAAAATTTGTAAGCACATTCATTTGCCATTTCAATCGGGCTCCAACAGAATTTTAAAAAAAATGAACAGACATTACACCCGAGAAAAATACATTAAAATAGCTGAATATGCAAAAGAAAAGATACCTTATCTTTCTCTTACTAGCGACGTAATAGTGGGATTCCCCTCCGAAACTTATGAAGATTTTAAAAGAACACTTTCTCTGGTAAAATCCATTAGATTTTCTTCTTTATTTACCTTTATCTACTCAAAAAGAAAGGGCACACCGGCGGCGGATATAGAAGACCCAATTTTGCACCAAGAAAAACTAAAGTGGTTCGAAGAACTTTTAAAAATACAAAAGGATATTTCTGGTGAATTTTGCTCAAAATTCGTTGGCAAAACTGAAAAAATTTTGTTAAAAGAAGACTGCCAAAAAGCTTTAAGAATCGCAAAGACAAATCAAAATATCACGGTTCACTTGCACAATTTGCAAGAAAGAAATATTCCCAATGGATTTTTCGAAGCTAAATTAACAGGTCACAAAGGCCAAACTTTAATAGGCACGTTAGATTTTTAAATAAATAAAAATTTTGCCGGGAGCGGCGGTATAAAATTAAAACTTAACGGACACAACAGGGGTAACGAGCATTCCCGCTAAAATTTGCTGCAAGTATTTAGTCCACATTTAGCAATTAGGCACGACAACTCAGCGACTTTTCCATCTAATTTTTTTTATAAAGCTCGCTATTTTAAAGTACAGCTTTTTAAAGGTAAAGGAGTTTGGCGTATGTTTGACAAAAAAGACAAATTCGGGCAAAAAGAACTTCAAAACAACAAATTGGATGATGACGCTCTTGAAAATGCCAGCGGCGGGAAAATTTCTGCCGGGAGCAAAACGCTGGAATTTTGGCTGGACAATCGCTCGGGCACGGGCTTTGAAGGAGAGATAGACTCGGTTGTTAAAGCGTGTAAACGAAATGGGTTAAATTTTATTTCCGTCCCAGTTCTAAAAGCTAGCTTAAACTCAAAAATAAATAAGCTAGATAGTCCTTCGTCAAGGGTAAATTTGCAGGTGAAGATATTGTCAGGGGGCTTTTTTAGTATAGAAAACTGCCAAATACAAGGCTACTAAGCGAAGAGTATGCTAATCTTTGTAAAGAAAGTCCTCGCTAAAGCACGGATTTGGCTGTTTTTTGGCGCCATTTCTTTAGGATTTTGTTTACATGCAATAGATATTGCATCGTGTCGCTGTGACTTTTTGAAAACATAATGCTAAGCACCCCCCCGGGCAGCGATAACCTCAGATAAATTCTCGAAGGTTAGAAAAAGGAATATTTCTTCATTGCCTTGGTCTAAATCTTCAAGTGACGATGGCAAATTTGGCGCAATACCGTACTTGTCAGAGGAGGAACAAGAAAAACATAAAGAAACATCTTTTGATGAGAAAAGTGTTGGGAAGACGGTCGATGAAAGCAAAGAGCCCGAGGTTGTGGAAAGCGCCACAACTCTGCCTGCATTTCCGTCGGACAGTGCAGAGCTGGGCCTGAACGCAGAACTTTAAGTGCAATGCTGGTAGCCATGCTCAAACATAACTTGTGCAACGTGATGTTTGGAAATAACCAGGGACAATTGCAGAGTCATTATAACAATATCGGGTGTAATGGGTAATTGCCAAACAAATGTGAACATCAATGCAAAGCTCGCAACCAATCATGTTCAAAGCTTTAAAGAAGTTTATTACACAAAAGGTACAAAGAGCGATATAAATGTCAAGCTAGCCTTAAACAAGAATACTTTTCTAAAGATAGTAAACGAAACTGATGCTGAAAATAACCGGGGACAATCGTAGAATCATTATAACAATATCGGGTGTAGCGGGTGATTGCCAGACAAATGTGAACATCAATGCAAAACTCACAACCAATCATGTTCAGAACTTTAAAGAAGTTTATTGCACAAAAGGTGCAAAGAGCGATATAAATGTCAAGCTAGCCTTAAACGGGAATACTTTTCTAAAGATAGTAAACGAAACTACAGGCAAAACTTTAAAGGCCGAAAAAGATTGCTCTGTGAAGTAAAATAGCTTAGCACTCTTTGGCGGTTATCTAGAAACTCTCTTCCCTAAAACTTACACACTTTTCGTCTATTTAAATACCCTGGGCATAAACGAGCCTTCCGGCAAAATTATAAAGACTACTTTGACTCTTGTTGTTAAAGAAGCTGATAAAAGCAGCTATAAAGATAAACTTGAAACAATTGATCTTGAAGATAAAATTAAGGAAGAGAGTAAAAAATATTATCTTGAACTTGATTCTTTTATCTCTGTAATGCATTACAGCATCGTAATTTTAGAAAAATAAAATACCAGTTGTATTTTCTCGGGTATCACAAATATCTTCTCCCAAGAGCGGTTGCCTTTTACAGGTTCTACCGCTCTTAATTTATTTCCAATCGCAAAAATAACCACACTGTAACGTCGATTTCAACTCGCAAGTTTTTCTTTTTTAGCGCGCTGGTCCCACAACATAACTCCAAGAGTTCGCGACTCATAGATAATTGCAACTACACATATAAATTACGCAGATTTAGTTTTAATTTTTCTTAAAACTAATCACCTCTGTCGAATGCCGCAATTTGGAGGGTTTGTATGTGAAATACACAGTGGAGAAACGTGCTATCTTACTCGGCAAATACATAGTGGAAAACAAAACAACTGTCAGGAAAACGGCTAAACTATTTGGAATAAGCAAAAGCACTGTGCATAAAGATGTTTCAGAACGTCTCCGTCGCGTAGATCCAGGATTGCACAAAAAGGTTAAAATCATATTAGAGATAAACAAAGCACAGCGCCACATTAGGGGAGGCTTAGCCACTAAGCAAAAATACTTAAATATACGAAAAGTATAGCTTCATATCACATATACAAGTAGTTTTATTAAAATGTCTTTTTGAAAATACAAACCTTGTACAAAGTGCTTTTGATTTTTAAAAAATAATTAAAAATTTAAAAATCATAAAACAAATAATCAACGGACACAATCGTTTGCAGGATTATTTTAAAGTTAAAAGGAAAGATTGAAACTATAAACGATTGCAAATTATTAAAAAATTTTTTGTGGATACTTCTGACTCTAATTTCAATTATATCTGGTGTAGTTACTAATCAAGATATGTGTAATATTAAGCCTATCCATGTACAAAATACCTTGGACAGATAAATTTTCACAGATTAAAAAAGAACGTTTCTTCATCATCTTGGTCTAAATCTTTGGATTAACATCGTCAAATTTGATGGAATATCGTACTTTCCAAAGTGAGGACAAGTAGAATATAAATCTGATTTTATAAATGATGTTAATAAATTTAAAATTTTTTTCTTAACATCTCGTCTTGAAGATAAAATCAAATGAAGAAAATAAAAAATATTGTCTTGAACTTGTTTCCTTTATCTCTGGAATGCATTACAGCATCGTAGTTTTAGGAAGATAAAATCATAAAACAAACAATAAATGGATGCAATCGTTTGCAAGATTATTTTTCTTAATAAAAAAATAAAAGAAGAGACAGGGATTATGAACAAGGCTAAGTTAATAAAAAATTTTTTGAGATATTTTTGACTCTAGTTTTATCTGTTTCTAATATAACCACCAATTAAAACATATGCAATACTGGGACTATCCATATGCTGAATACCCTCAAGGGGGGTCAGCAATAACCTCAGGTAAATTCTCGCAGGTTGCAAAAAAGAAATGTTTCTTCATTGCCTTGGTCTAAATCTTCAAGTATCGGTGGCAAATCTGGCGCGATACCGTACTTCTCAGAAGAAGAGCAAGAAAAATATGAAGAAGCATTTTTTTGATGAGAAAAGTGTTGGAAAAAATTTGGGTGAGGGTGAGTTGGAAGAGCCTGCAAAAATCACAATGGCAATGCCGCAATTTCCAGCTACTCAAACAGAATGCCGATGAACAACGATTTTGATTGCCATAGCTCATATGTCGATAAAATATCATATGATAAAATGACATATATTGAAGTTCGCACCAACAGCACTTCAACATCACCCATATTTTTCCGTTATCTCTGGAATTTACTACAGCATTGTAATTTTAGAAAAATAAAATACTAACTGTAAAACTACAATTCAATGTCGTGGCTAAATATGTTGATAAAATATCATATATTGAAGTTCGCACCAACAGCACCTCAACAGCACCCATATTTTTCCGTTATCTTTGGAATTTACTACAGTATTGTAATTTTAGAGAAATAAAATACTAATTGTAAAACTACGATTCAATGTCATGGTCAAAGAAGAATATGCAATATTTTGTGTAAATGGTAAAATAACAAAAACGAAGGAACGAAAAGAAATTACCATGACACAAAAGAAAAAATAAGTCCCAAAGTGAAACAACTATCAAAACTATTGTCGGCGAATTGTCAGACATCTGGGAAATTCAAAATCTGTTAAAAGACTTATTTGAAGGAACGGTTCAAGAAATTTTGGAGACACAAGATGGATAAACATCCCAGGTTGTGAGAAAAATAATTTTTCTGGAAACAATACGGAAA
>JAIRSI010000062.1 GCA_031255515.1 Oscillospiraceae bacterium
CAGTATTGGACTTCGTCTTGTTTGGCAGACTCGTTCGTCCCACTTCTGCCTTATGCGATTTCTTATTCGTCAGACCGAGGGTTTGCTTCTGGCCTCCTTCAGATTCCACCTCACGATGGACACCCTTGTCTTCCACTAACAATTCCTACTACTAAGTAAGCCTGTAGTGGAACTTTCATCACCAAGTTATCGTCCATGCCGGGCACACTAAAAACCCGTCACCACGTAAAAAGGCAACTCACGTGGTTTTTGAAAGATAATTCCATATTTTGGATTGACATTGACGAATGTGGAAATTTTTCGGAAATTATTTCTAAAGCTTAAAATTTTGCTAAATCATAAAATTCTCTAAAATACATTTAAAAGTTACTTTTTCCTGGAGCACATCAGAAAGAACTAAGTCGAAATCCATCGAACGTGAGAAGTCAACATATTTTAACGCATCGCAAAAAACAACATGGATAATCATGATCAATGTGTGTGACGACGGAGGCCTTCCATGCCAACAAAACTCTCTTGTTCACACAGTGCTCCCCTTAGCGCCAACAAAAATACCTCCTAACCAACGTATCAAAATATAGCTATTCCGATTTAAAATAGACACCAAGTTCTCTGGATACTTCCTCTCTTGTGTCTTTTCGCTAGGTATGGGAACACCATTTCTCTTTCGTTCTTCGGACATATCATAGTTTATTTTAAATCGAAATAGCTACAGTATCTCTCCCGAAGTTTCTTTGAGCATGCTCGGAGTATTTAAGTTGTGATTATTTTTTTGACGTGGTTGCGCGTGTTTGTATGGATTTTACTTTGAGTTCTAGATGAAAAGGTATCTCGTATGGGAGGAGTTAAAGTAGTAATAGGCGATAGACAAAAGAAGGTGAAACTTCCTGTGGGGATGCGTCTGCTTATTCGCAAATGCTGTACTGCGGTTTTGATTGCCGAGGATTTTGCCAAGAACGTGCCATTGTGGCTGTTTCTCTTGTGGATGACGAAGAAATATCTTTTCCCAATGGCAAGTATCGTAGCAAAGATTTGCCGACCGATGTTTTGTCGTTTCCGCTTTCAGAAGAAATCGGTGTCTATGATAGGAATCCAAAAACGGGTGAAGTTTTGCTTGGCGACATAATCATGTCTTTGGAGCGAGCCGAGCGTTAATCTGTTAGCTATTGTCATAGTTTTCAAAGGGAAGTTGCTTATCTTACCGTACACTTTCTTTTACATTTGTTTGGATATACTCACAAAGAAGGTGCGCTTAAAAAGCTTCGTATGAGAGAAAAAGAAGAAACCATAATGACTAGACTCGGGTTGCCGAGCACTTGCAGTTATGTTGTGGACGAATTTATACAGACGCGAAGGTGAACATTAAGGGTTAATGTGCTATGTTGCGTGTTAATTTGTCCCTTTTCTCCAAGATTTATTGTTTTTTGTTTTGCTTCGCATAAGAATGGAGTACGTCACGGAGATGATGTCAAAGAGCTATGTCGCGAGGGCATAAAGCGGTGTTTGAGGATTTTTGAGGGATAAGTCTGGGGCGGTTGACCCAAAGGGATGATTTTGCGATGAAATTTACATCGAAAAAGCACGTGTAGATGTGCTACTTGCGTTAAAGAGGTATGCGAGGGCGTGGTGTTTGTGTTAAAGAAGTGCATATTTGTGTCGCGTTTGCATGTTAATTTGTCCCTTTTCCCCAAGATTTATTGTTTTTTGTTTTGCTTCTCATAAGAATGGAGTGCACCGCGGAAGATGATGTCAAAGAGCTGTGTCGCGCGGGCATAAGGCGGTGTTTGGGGATTTTTGAGGGATAAATCTTTGGGCGGTTGACTTAAAGGGATGATTTTGCGATGAAATTTACATTGAAAAAGCACGTGTAGATGTGCTGCTTGCGTTAAAGAGGTATGCGAGGGCGTGGTGTTTGTGTTAAAGAAGTGCATATTTGTGTCGCGTTTGCATGTTAATTTGTCCCTTTTCCCCAAGATTTATTGTTTTTTTGCAAAAAAGGATTCCTTGAGTATAACTCAGAGTATTCAAAAAGACCCAGATTAGTTTCGTTCCACCAAAAATTACTTTTTCCTGGAGCGCACCAGAAAGAATTAAGTCGAAATCCATCGAACGTGAAAAGTCAACATATCCTAACACATCGCAGAAAACAACATGGGTAATCATAGTCAATGTGTGTGACGACGGGGCCCTTCCACGCCAACAAAACTCTCTTGTTCACACAGTACTCCCCTTGGCGCCAACAAAAATACCTCCTAACCAACGTATCAAAAATATAGCTATTCCGATTTAAAATAGACGCCAAGTTCTCTGGATGCTTCCTCTCTTGTGTCTTTTCGCTAGGTATGGGAGCACCATTTCTCTTTCGTTCTTCGGACATACCATAGTTTATTTTAAATCGGAATAGCTGCAGTGTCTCTCTCGAAGATTCTTTGAGTACACTCGGAGTATTTAAAAAGAAGGATTCCTTGAGTGTAACTCAGAGTGTTCAAAAAGACCCAGATTAATTTCGTTCCACGTTAATTTTAGTTTCTATCAAAATAGCAAAACTATCTTCCGGCGAATCTGAACACCCAGATCAACAGTTAGCTCCGACAAAATTTTCAGCTCTCAAATTTTGTCGAAGATACTGATTTGATGAATTTAATTTGTAGACGCAGCCTTTTAGAAAATCGTTGCAATCCTCACGTCGCCCGCCCCATTAAAAAACTCAATAAAAAGTTCCAACAAAAATCCTCACACATCGCAAAAAATAAACAGGAATTAAAATTTACAAATGCATTTTTAGTTCCTTTTTCAGGGCCACCTTTAAACCCTTCTCTTAAACTATAACTATTCCGATTTAAAATGGACGTCGATAGCTTTTCGGACAGTTTTAAAATCTTTGGAGCTCGAGTTTTAGCCAATTTTTAAGGTTGGCTGGGGTGTCGATTGGGTTTTTATCGGGCGAATAAGAAAGTTCCTGATGTCAAACTGCCAAAAATGAGAAGCGTTTGTTTTGAAGTATCATCCGAATTCTTGTTTGCGCAGATTTTTGGCTCATCAGAGTGTAGTTTACTTGTCGATGATCTCTTACCTTAGTTGCTGGTTCAAGCTTCTGGCCCGCACGCATTTAGAAATTTTTTCGTTCCTTCATCATGCTTATCCTTGAGCGGTCCAAGTCTTTTTAGGTGCTTCCTTATAAATATGTCCTTTTGCTAAGCACAAAAAGTACCATTCCTCTCATGTCTTTTGAGCATGCCATTTTCGTATTCTACCATAGCTTGTTTTATATTGAAATAGCTATGTAATTAATTTTATCTCCCAACCATTTTTTTACAAAATTTGCGTTGCCAATCTAGCACTTTTTTAGAAAAACTCTTTTAAATTTTATTTCTCTAATACCACAGCAAACTTTAGCCTCATATTTATTCCCTTTTAATTGCTCTTTGTTTGATCTCATTTTTTAAATAATCCAAAAAATCGGGCAATTTCAAAGTTTTTTTGACCCTCGGCATCTCTGCTTTTAACTGTGATTTCTCCAAGAGAAACTTCGTTATCCCTCAATAATATGACATAAGGCGCTTTATTCACGGTAAAAGATCTTATTTTTTTACCAAACGTTTCATTGTCGCCATTGAGAAAAACTCTAATTCCTAAATCAATTAACTCGCGTTCTACCTCCCTAGCATAA
>JAIRSI010000085.1 GCA_031255515.1 Oscillospiraceae bacterium
TCTGAATATTCGGGCGAATACGGTGACTATACTTCGTTCAGTGACGAGATGTATGATCTTCACAAAAAGTGAAAAGTTTATTTTTAATATTTTAAAAAACGACTAAAATCCTGTCTTCGGGTAAAGCCAAAAATTAAGTTAAAATTTTATCTCTTTTTTATAAAGAAAACGAAACAATAGGATAAAAATATGATTTTATCTTTCAAGTTAAAGGACAAAATGCTAAAAAGAGCATCTTCATTCATTAAGTTTACTCCCTGGCAAATACTTAAAGAAAACTAAAACAAAGGGGAACAAAATGTGAAAAAAAGAATAGTTTTGTCTCCGTACTTAGTCTGGAGTACCATATTTATAATCGCCCCTGTAAGCTTGATCTTTATCTTTGCGTTTAGAGACATCGATGGAAATTTTAGTTTGTCAAATTTAAAAAACGTCTTTATGTATTCGGATGTTTTTCTTTCTTCTTTGTCGCTTAGCATCATGGCCACGCTCGCATGCTTGATCATTGGATATCCCACGGCTTATTTGATTTCTCGCACAAATCCCAAAACTCAAAAATTACTCATAGCACTGATCGCAATGCCAATGTGGCTGAATTTTCTCCTTAAAACCTATGCGTGGATGACCATATTAGAAGACAACGGCATAATCAACAATCTACTCTTTTATTTGGGACTGCAAAAACTAAAAATTATAAACACACAAGGTGCGGTCGTTTTTGGTATGGTCTATAATTTCATAACATATATGATTTTGCCAATCTATTCTGTACTTATAAAGACTGACAAACACATAATAGAAGCCGCGCAAGATCTGGGCGCAAATCAAAACAAGATATTTTTTAAAATAACTCTGCCCCTTAGCATTCCCGGCATTATTTCTGGCGTTTCGATGGTTTTTGTGCCTTCTGTCAGCACTTTTATACTCTCCAGAATGTTAGGAGGCGGTACTAGTTTGCTCATCGGAGACGTCATTGACATACAGTTTTTAGGTAGTGTTTATAATCCTTGGCTGGGTTCTGCTATTTCTTTAATTTTAATGCTGTTAATTTTTCTCTGCATGGCAATTATTAATTTTTTTGACAATAGCAAAGCAGAAAAAGAGATCGCGGCGTTTTAGGCGCGCAAAAATTAAATTTACAATTACAAAATACGAGGTGATTACTATAAAAAATACATTTTCAAAGATATATATTTGCATTGTATTCTTGTTTTTGTATTTTCCCATCGGCACTCTCATAGCCTTCTCTTTTAATGCCTCAAAGAGCAGGGCGGTGTGGTCGGGATTTACTTTGCATTGGTACAAAACTCTGTTTGCGGACGGAGAAACGCTAAAAGCCATCCAAAACACATTCATAATAGCAAGTACTGCGTCGATTTTAGCCACAATAATTGGAACAGCGGCGGCAATTGGCATTTTAAAACTCACCAAATGGCCTCGGAAAATAATCATGAACATCACCAATTTGCCGATGGTAAACCCAGAGATTGTAACGGGAATCTCATTTATGCTTTTGTTCACAATCATTCAAAAAAGCACGGGCTTGCTGGAGCAAGGCATATTGACGCTCATAATTTCTCACACCACTTTTTGCCTGCCTTACGTGATTTTGTCAGTACTTCCAAAGCTCCGGCAAGTTAATTTTAGCATTTATGAAGCCGCTTTGGATCTAGGATGTACGCCTTTTAGGGCATTTGTGAAAGTAGTGCTAAGAGATATAATGCCGGGAATAATAACCGGTGCAATTATGGCATTCACCCTTTCTATTGACGACTTTGTCGTGAGTTATTTTACTAGCGGCGCCACTCAAACGCTATCCATTTCTATATATTCGATGTCAAAAAGATCCATAAGTCCTGAAATAAATGCCCTTTCAAGCATTCTTTTTCTTCTGATACTGGCACTGCTGCTAGTTGTTAATTTTAGAAAAAGTGAAGAAGCACCAAAAGAAATTAGCTAATGATTTTTAAAAAAGGAGAGAGCGGTTTGGTAAATTTTTCAAAAAACAAAACTTTTCTTGCTTTTTGCACGCTAGCCTTTGGTCTGTTATTCACTTTTCTATTAATAAAATGGCAAATAGACAATAAAAACGAGCCGAAACAAGTGTCAATAAATGTCTATAATTGGGGCAATCACATCTCTGATGGATCAAGCGAACACATTAACGTCAACGCCGAATTCGAACGCAGAACTGGTATCAAGGTAAATTATAGCACATATCAAGATAATGAGTCACTGTACGCAAAAATAATGAGTTCTGCTACAAAATACGACGTAATTATTCCTTCTGACTATATGGTCGCGAAGCTCATAGAAAAAAATATGCTCAGAAAGATGGATTTTAGCAAAATGCCAAATACTTCTACAATAGATAAAGAATTTTTAAACCCAAGTTACGATCCACAAAACGAATACTCAGTGCCATATACTTGGGGCGTAGTGGGAATTTTTTACAACAAAAGCCTGGTAAGTGAATCTCCAGAAGAGATGGATTGGGATATACTTTGGAACCCAAAATACAAAGGGCGCATAATGATGTTTGAAAACAGTCCTAGAGATGCCTTTGGCATCGCACTGATGAAATTGGGGCTGTCCATAAACACCATAGATCCCCAGGATTTAAAAAAAGCAGCCGCAGAAATGGCGAGACAAAAGCCCCTAATCAAGGGCTATGTTACCGACCAAGTTTTTGAAAAAATAGGCATAGGCGAAGCTGCTCTTGCTCCATATTATACCGACGCCTATATCGTCACTTCTGGCAGTAAAGACTTAGGGCTTGCCATCCCCAAAGGTATCACGAACAAATTTGTAAATGCCATGTGCATCTGCGCAAATTCAGATCACCCGGATGAAGCCCAGCAATATATTAATTTTATCTGCGACATTGAAATCGCCACCGAAAACATTAAACACGTGGGCTATTGCACGCCGCAGCAAGCTGTCAGAGAAAGACTCGACCCTGAAATATCTCAAAATAAGTCTTTATATCCCGATAAAGAGATTCTCTCGCGTTCACATACCTACGAAAATTTGCCCGATGAAACAAACGCGTTGATGAATGACTTGTGGTTAAAAACTAGAATAGAAAACAACAACAGCAGTAAAAAATTTATCTGTATTCTTTTGGGACTTTTTCTGGTTTATCTTGGCTTGTCGGCATCAAAAATCATTAAAAAGCGAAAAGGAAATTACACATGAATCTAAAACACACAAAACAGACGCGTTAATAAATGACTTGTGGCTAAAGCAGTAAAAAATTTATCTGTATTCTTTTGGGACTTTTTCTAGTTTATCTTGGCTTGTCGGCATCAAAAATCATTAAAAAGCGAAAAGGAAATTACACATGAATCCAAAACACAATAACTATGCATTTTACATTTGTGCTTCTGGAATCATGTCGGCCTTAATATTTGTAGCAACATATATGAGAGTCGATGTGCCGCTTGGACCCTCGGTGTCGATGGTCAGTTTTGGCAACGTTTTGTGCATCTTATCTGGACTTTTATTCCCTCCACTAATGGCCGGACTTTCATCTGGAATAGGCTCCTTCGTATTTGATTTGGTGGCGCCGGGATACTTACTTTCTGCCCCATTTACTTTTTTTTCTAAATTTATTATGGCGTTTATTTGTAGCAAATTTCTCTCTAAAAGAGCTAACATGAATAGTAGCAGAAAAATAAATTTTCTAGCCGCTTTATCTGGTATTTTGGTATTTACAATATTAAGAATAATAAAAATTTTTTTGCACAACTACCTAGTTTTGCGTCTGGAATTACCCATAAACATCATTATGGTGGTAAAATCTATAGCTACAAGCCTAATTAATTCCGTTATTGCCTTACTTTTTGCCATTCCTCTTGCCTTGATTTTAAAAAAATCTCTCTCTAAAATTGGTTATGATTCACTTTTGAATACTCGTGCGAAACCAAAATAATTCCCCGAAATTAGAAGTTTTGAAGCAGTTTATAAAAAGGAGAAAATTATTGAATCGCGATGTAAAAAATAAAAATATGAAAGCATTTCAAATCACATTATGTTCCGTGTTCTGTGCCATAACCGCGTTTGCAAAGATTGCTTCTTACATGGTCCCTTTGGTTCGCACCACAGTAGGCTTAGTAATAATATCGGGGCTAACCATCGGTTCGTCAAACGCCTGTATTGTCGCTTTAGTTTCCACGCTTGTCTCGGGCTGTTTTCTGGGGCACGGCCCACCCTTTCAAATAGTGGCTTTATCTGCTATAGGCTACGTCTCTGGCCTCTTATCAAAAAACAAAAAAATCACACAAAATAAAACTATGCTATGCCTTTGGTCGATACTGTGCGTTGCT
>JAIRSI010000027.1 GCA_031255515.1 Oscillospiraceae bacterium
TCATTGTTTCGCCGATAGCATCGGGCGCGGGGCATATAGCAGGAGGCACGACCGCCAACCTTATTACAGGTCAAAATTTGGGTGATGCTTTTGGTAATTCGTTTAAAGGGATTGGGCAAAGCATGGCAATAGGTATCGCTATCGGGGTTAGCACTACGATTGGGGTTTCCTATGCAAATAATGTTAGTCCGTGGACAGGGAGAAGTTTAGTGTCTGTAACTGCCAGTGATTTGGGACTTACATCTACAATGGATAGAATAAATGCAAGAGAATCTTATCCGCATGAGCGAGATAATACTGTGTTTGAGAATCGCATTCCTAAAGGAGCAGATGCACCTTTATTGCCTGAAAAACCACTAGGTTACTATCGTGAATATGTACACCCTACTCCGGGAATTAATGGTCCTGGACCTCAAAGAGTTATTATAGGTGGTGAAAAATACTATTACTATTCTCCTGACCATTATAAAACATTTATTCGGTTTAGATAATTGATAATAATATGAAAAGATTAGATTTTCACTGGACTGTAAGTACATGGACTTTCTGTGATAAAAAACGAGTTCCCATATCTGTCGAAAACGATGCTGAATTTTTTTTCATTAATGATATAAAAGAAATAAATGAGAAAGATGATGCTTATGTTGTAATAATTAAAAATGAAGACCCAAAAGAAGATTTGCTGAACGAATATTATACAAAATTCAAATTTCCCCCTTATTTCGGATTTAATTGGAATGCCTTGAATGATTGTTTAGGAGGGTTAGGATGGATTGAACAAAAAAACGTTATTGTTTATCATGAAAGGATACCGACATTAAATCAAAGGGATACAGAAACTTATTTGGATATTTTACGTGGGATGGTAGCTCTCTGGAAAAAATATGAAAAACATAATTTTGAAGTTTATTTTAATCTATACGATTATGAGAAAGTTCAACAAATTATGAGAAAATAATTGGCGTTTCGTCCTAAAATAGGGTTACACAAAAAAGAAAACATATTTCAGGACAATACAGGTTTAAGATGGTGGATATGGTAGCAGCGAAAATATTAATAGGCAGAGACAATAACAGTTTTATGTACAATCCGGTATATCCGCATTGCTGCGACAGTTGTCATTATGCGACAAAACAGGAAGTAAATCCCGATTTTCGTCTGGCGCGTCAGCGGTATGATGTTTCATGTATTAATCTTCATCCGGCGCGGAAACAATATGATGTATCCTATACTTGGGATGGTTATTTGATTGTTTCCAAAAGATTCAAGCAGTTTTGTGAAGAAAAATCATATCAAAATGCAGTTTTTCATTCCATACCACAAGAACCCGATTTTTATTTTTTGGAAAGTTCAAAGATAATCCCGCTTGATTATGCTCGAAGACCGGTAGAATTTATTGATTTATGCAAAGTGTGTAATCGTTATGCCGAAGTTATAGGTATGTCTAAGAACTTTGTGCAACAAGGTTTTTTTATGGAAGAAAACACGTTTTACCGGACAGAATATGACTTTGGCAGTCATAATCGCAAATCACCCTTAATAATCGTTAGTTTACAGATGGCAAAAGAAATGGCGGCGCAAAAATTTAAGGGATTGTATTTTGATGATGTATTGAAATAGACGAATTTCGCTATACATGAGAGGATGTTTGACTTAGGAAGACCTGCTGAAATGTCTAAAAGTATTCAAATCACACATGCCCAAAAAGCAAGATTTGATGCTTTTGTATCAAAACCAAGTAATAATCAGTGGGCTATGTTTAAAAATTATTCCTATTTTTCAACAAAAGCATTTAATTACACAACAGGATTAAATATGTCTGCGCACCCATTTTTAACCCCTTTATCAACTCCTGCTTGGTTGGTTAGGATTTATAGATAAAATTTAGGAAGTATGAAAAAGATTGTTATAATTTCAGCATTATTTATGTTTACATCTTGTAACATGTCAGCGATAATGACCAAGCCTTTTGATTTTACAATCATATATCAAAAGGGTAATCAATTTTATCTTCCTTCAATGCACTCAGCAATTAAAGTTGAGATTTTGGAACAAAAAATTGCAGGGGACACATTAGAAATCAAGTATCAGGCAGGGACAAGTAAGGAAGTCAAAAGTAATGAACTGATAAATTTCACAAATGAAATCAAATTCCTTAAATGTCAAAATGTCCATAATCGAAAAAAAACTTTTCAATTATATGAAGTGCTTTATAATGAAGGAAAGTATAAGATTGTATTTTTAGGCGATATTTAGATAATTGAAAGATAAGCGTTAAAAATAAAGGTGTGGTTTTCAAACTGCACCTTTATTTTTTTTAGAAAACAAAAATTGCCGCTTTGCGGCAAGAAAGAGAGAGGGGAAATTTTGCGCTCAATCCATTTATTTATAGGCTTTGCAACAATTTTTGCTCATTTTCACCAACCCTTTGAAAACTTTTTATAAATGTTTGTTTGCGAAAGATTTTTAGTAATTTTGCAGTCGTAAAAAAGATATGGGGTTCTTTGATATGATTTTGTGGAAAGACTGACCTTGAAGTTGTG
>JAIRSI010000042.1 GCA_031255515.1 Oscillospiraceae bacterium
ATAAATGACGATTTAAATAACAATCTGAGTGTTTTTATTTTTTATTGTAGTCACGCCTTTTTTAAAAACCTCTGCGAATTTTTCGATTTCTTTCAGGGTATTATTTTTGGAAAAACTTACTCTGATGGAACTGTCAATGCGATCTTCTGGCAGACCCATAGCTTTTAAGACGTGACTCTTTTCTCCCTTTGCGCAAGCGGACGAATTAGATACAAATATATTATTTATTGACAAAAAATTCACTAAAACTTCACTTTTAACGCCAGGAATCGATATATTTAAAATGTAAGGAAAGGGATTTAGCACCTCGTTCACAACGACTCCATCGACATTTAAAACGGATTCTTTACATTTATCGTAAAGCATTCCAATTTTTATAAAATCTTCTTCAAAATTCTGCCCCTCTTCCACAGCCTTTGAAAAACCAGAAATGAGAGAGGTACATTCGGTGCCGGGACGAAGGCCTTTTTCTTGTTTTCCGCCGAAATGTGTTGGAGAAAGCTTAATTTTATCCGAACAAAAAAGCGCCCCTATCCCCTGCGGACCATGGATTTTATGCGCACTCACGGTGAGCAAGTCGCAGTTTAATTTTAAAATTTTAGTGGGAATTTTGCAAAAAGATTGCACGGCATCTATATGGAAAATAGCGTCTGAATGTTTTTTTGAAATCTTATCTTTTATACCCTCTAACGCCAGGCGAGAACCAACTTCATTGTTAACTAGCATCATGCTAACAAGCACTGTTCTTTCATCTATGGCGTCTAAAATTTCTTTGTCGGAGATATTTCCCGTCTCGTCGGGTTTTAAAAATACGACTTCAAACCCGTCATTTTGCAGTTTTTTACAAGGAAAAAGCACTGAATGATGCTCGAACGCAGTGGTGACAATTTTGGCGCCCTTTTTAGATTTAAATTTAGCACCGACTCCTAAAATGGCAAGATTGTTGGCTTCTGTACCGCCCGAGGTGAAATAGATCTCACCTTTCTTGCAACCTAGCACAGAAGCAATCATTCTTCTTGATGATTCGATTCTTTCGGAGCTTTTTAAGCCCAATTTGTGCACAGAAGAGGCGTTCGCGTAGTTTTTTTTTAGAGCTTCTAATATTTCAGACAACACAGCCTGAGATGGCTTGGTTGTCGCGCTGTTATCAAAATAAATTTCTTTGGCATTCACAAAAAATCACTTACCTCCACTTAAAGGTCGGGACTCTAGCGTCGAATGGAAATTACAAAAATCCTGGTGGACACAAAGGGACTCGAACCCCTGGCCTCTCGCGTGTGAAGCGAGCGCTCTAACCAGCTGAGCTATGCGTCCGTGTTCGACGTAAATTTCAATTTAAAAAGGTTTATGAGCTCAACGTCGCGCCGTAAAAAGGCTCTTCAATTGCAAGTTGGAACGATCCGTTTTAAAATTTTTAAGATAACCCGAACGAAGCTTAAAATCAAAGAGACCCTAACAGGCGCTGTCAGGCTGAAATGATTTGCCGCGGTTTAGACAAATAGGACAAAAATTCGAAGCCCCGTCGACACCCCAAAAAGACTTTCTGAGCGCGGGGCAAAACAACCTGTCGCAATTGTCGCCACTATAAAAGAGTGCCTCAAATTATAAACCAAACAGCCCGCTGCAATTATTATCGCCGCGAAAAGACCTTTAAAGCAAAGACCAAAACGATTTACCACGAAACTTTATTTATACAGCCCGCCGCAACTATTATCGCCGCGAAAAGACCCTTTGGGCAAAAACAAAACAATTTATCGCTAAACCTTATTTGTAAAGAAAAACTTAAAAATCCTGGTGACCCGGACGAGACTCGAACTCATACTACCGCCGTGAAAGGGCGGTGTCTTAACCTTTTGACCACCGGGCCTAAAAAACACAATTGGTAGCGGTAGATGGATTCGAACCATCGACTTTTCGGATATGAACCGAATGCTCTGGCCAACTGAGCTATACCGCCGAATTCCCTTCAAAGTCACCCTAAAACAGAGCTAATAAAATCCAAAAGGTAGGCGGAAATATCCGAGTGATAACTCTATAAGACGCGACGCAAAGCACCCTGACTCTCTAAAGTTAAACACTGCATCTTTTAAGTTTTGCGCAAAACCAACATGACCGGCTGACTCTTATTGTATTGCATATCTGCATTGTTTGTCAACTGTTTTTTAAAAAAACTATTATCACGTGCAATTCAATCCTTAAATAAATATTTAATCCCAAAGAATTCGTATCGTTACCATCGGACGTACTACCTGCTTAGCACATTTGCTTTGACTTGCTTCTTACTACTCGGCGGTTTTGACGAATCTGAAGAGTCTTTGTTTATTATGGATTCGAAGCCTTTGAATTTCCCAAGTAATCGCGTTTTTTGATTTTTACTTCTGAGTCTATATTTATTTTATTCGGTTTTATAAGGTTGCAGATGCTTTTATTAAGTTCTTTTATAATGCTATGTAAGTCCAAATTTCTTCCTGAAATTGTCTAAAAAACCGTAGTTTCAGTTTAGAGAAGTATGTTTATGTCTTAGCTACGTAGATTTCAGTTTATTGGTACAAGTTTTTAAGAGAATTAAAAGTTTTATTTTTGCCGTTAAAAAACGAGGACCTAATCCTTAGGATTGGTGCTACCTATACCTAGGTGACAAGTTAGTTTTAAAAAAATAAAATTGAAATTTCGATTGTTTTTAGTTTTAATGGACAATAAATCCAAATTTAGGTTGATTTTTTGATTAAAATACAGTGATTAGCAACTATAATTCTACTATAATCTACAATAAACTTGACAATACTCGTATATTGTGTCAGAATTATAAATAAGCGGTCGGTAAACAATCAATTCAAAACAAAAAAACATATTTTTCTAAAGATTTCGCAAAACAAGATTTGTAGGTCTACACCGTTTCCCACCGTTTTATATTATTTGTCTGAAGCTTTTTAAATTAAAAAGTAAAAAGCTATTTTGATTATTAAAAACTTTAGGAGGTTTTTAAATGAAAAACAAAAGTAAAAAGATAACCGCATTATTGACAGTTGGTGCTTTACTAGCCAGCAGCACTGTTGCAAATTTTGGAGACAATTCTGCAAAATTTAATGTCTGGGCAGAAGGTCACACGCAGCTTAAATATGAGTCGCACGCACGCGTAGAAGAATTAAAGGAGAAACTTGATTTCATTAAATGCATTCTAAGACGTCGCGAAAGCATCCAAGAAAACGAAAAGTTCAAATACATTTTAAATTATGTCTGGACGCAAATGGTAATTTTATTTTACCCGTCTGTCGACCCTCATTCGCCTTCTGACTTCACGATAAATGGCGTCATCAGGATATTGGAAGCATCGACTCAGCCGTCTCACTCGCTTAAACGACAATCCGTGCTCAACGCAATGGAGAAAAAAATGGGGGAAAATGAGTACACCTATCAGTTTTTAAATACGCTTGTAACTTACTGCTTACACCGCCCCCATGATGACATTTTTGGTCGCAGTGGTTGGGCAAATAAGCTCAATGGGTTCACTGAAGAGAACAATCTGATAATTAGTTCACTCACTGGGGTCTCCGAGCGTCAGAAAGAGGAAAAATACATCTTAGAAACAGCGAAATTCCGCGCGAAGTTGTGTATGTACTGTGAAAAAGAAGAACTTTTAATTGACGTTTTGATTAATGTTTTTAAAAATTACTTTGAAAGTTCCGATGGAAAAAAATTGCGTTCGGAAATAATTGATGAATTAAATGAATTAACACAAAAAGAAAAAACTGATCAGGACAAATCTGAAAGCAAAGCTTCAAAAAGTGCTAAGACTATAAATTCACCAAAAAATTTAAATCCTGATCCCAGGTTTTATGATAAAACAGCAAATGGTGTTCCGAAAACATCCGGCGAATCAAATTTTGATCCCAGGTTTTATGGTAAAACAGCAAATGGTGTTCCAAAAACAGCCGATAACTCAAATTTTGATAATTTAACTTTTTCAATGATAGCTTCTTTACTTGCTACAATTACCGTTTGCGCATACATCTTACTCTCATCTCGCACAAAGAAAAAGATAAACAATTTTGATTTTTAGTTTTAATCTTTTACTAGTCCTTTAGTAAGCAAAACCGCCCTTTAGATGAGGTCACCTCATTAGATTAAGAAATCTAATTTTCAGAAGGTGTGCTTCAAAGAGGGGCGGTTTTTACTTGTCGCGTCGCTTTTGGGAAATAAATTTACCTTGAAACGATACTATTAGTATGTTAGAATAGCAGTTAAGGTCTAGATAAATACGGCGATTTGGGGATATAGCTCAGCTGGGAGAGCGCTTGAATGGCATTCAAGAGGTCACGGGTTCGACCCCCGTTATCTCCACCATTTGTATATTAATCCGCCGGGCTGCAATAAAATAATATTGCTTACTAACTAATATAATTTAGGTTTTAGAAAATTTTATTTGTCCTGGGAGGCTTAAAAAATAAATTGAGTGGAATAATTGAGAGATTAAAAAGGAAGAATAGAGTATGGTAAAACTGTTCGCAAGATAAGGCAGGTGTCTTGACTTTGAATATTACAAAAAAAGAATACAAATCACTCTCTCAAAAAGCATCGCCTAAGACAAAATGGCTTAAAAACACGTGCTTTTCGTTTCTATTTGGCGGAACAATTTGCTCCATAGGGCAGATTTTGTTTTTTCTTTTCCAAAAATATCTTTCCCTTGACGAAAAGCAAGCCAGAATTTTGGTATCTGTAACCCTTGTGGGCCTCGGGGCCCTGCTAACCGCCGTGCGGGTTTTTGACAATATTGCAAAAATAGCGGGGGCAGGAACCCTGGTGCCCATAACTGGCTTTGCAAATTCCATCGTAGCTCCGGCGATAGAATTTAAAAGTGAAGGGTACATTATGGGCATGGGCGCTAAAATGTTTATCATAGCTGGGCCTGTATTAGTGTTTGGCATATGCTCCTCTGTTGTTTATGGCATAACTGTTTGGGTTTTTCACCTGTAGCTAAATTAGATACTAAAAAGCTAGACGTCGGTTTAGTGTTTGACATATGCTCCTTTTGTTGTTTATGGCATAGCTGTTTGGGCTTCTCACCTGTAGCTAAATTAGATACTAAAAAGCTAGACGTCGGCTTAGTGTTTGACATATGCTCCTTTTGTTGTTTATGGCACATAGCTGTTTGGGTTTTTCACCTGTAGCTAAATTAGATACTAAAAAGCTAGACGTCGGCAAAACATTTTGAGATTTTAGAGCAAAAATATTAGGGATTTAAAGTGTTTTTTGCAGGCTTCTCGGACTTTATTTTTTCGCATTCCTGATTAGCAACGGTGCACGAAACTTTGCAAGCTGACTGGCAAGATGCCTGGCATTCCCCGCACCCGAATTTTTCTAAATCTATGGGTAGAATTCCTTTATTAACAGCAAAAATATGTTTCATTTTGTTCTCTCCTTTTTATGGTTTTTATTTTTTATATCTACTTTTTTTATTAACTCCAACTATTCCGCCGATAGCTCCAAAAAGGAGCATTAAAAAAAGCTTTACTAGGCTTTCTAGGGTAAAGGGTTCGCTGACAACGGATACACTTATGAGTAGCAATGCAAAAAACAGCGAAAAACCAACAAGCATGCCAAAAAACATACCTTTTTCTTTTGTAAATTTTACAGCAACGTAGCCACCCGAAAAAGCTCCAAGCCCAGCTGAAATGAGCGAAAACAAAGAAACAGCTTCCTGGGGAATAGTTTTAAGGCCAACAAATACGAATGCAAAAATGCAGAGAAAAACTGAAGATACGGCAAACCCGGACAAAACGCCCATTGTGATCGGCTTTAGAAATTTTGCGATTTGATTCTGAGAATTTTCTGATCTAATATACTTCAAAACTTCACCTCCAAATAAAATTCAAATAGGACGGCAAATTAAGATTCAAGATATGGGGATGTTGCCTGTTGGGGCGGCCTGTGTAGCACATCTTGCTGACGCTGAGCGAAAACTTCACCTATGCAATAAATAGCGGGAAATAAAAACTCGCCACACGCTGAGAAATATCGACGTAAAACATCACCAAACCTGTGTTTGTTCTTTAAATCTTGCTTGCTAAAAATTGCCCTTGGGAGGTATAGGTACAAAATCGCATCAGACCCACGCCCTATCCCTTTAGTTGTATTTGCCCGAGAGAACTGTTCAAAAAATATTGACACAAAACCGCATTAAACCTGTATTTTATTGATGTCGTTTGCGCCAAAGATCATCGACGCGAAGTCGCGCTAAACGCACGTCTTGTCTTTTAAATCTTGTTTTGCTAGCAGATTACTTTAAGGAAAATCAATAAAAACTTACCGAAAAAAATTCTTTACTAAAGATATTAACGCAAAACCCGTATTAAACCTGCACGCTGCTTCTTTTAGTTTTGCTTACAAAAAAGCCGTTCGGCATTTAGTGCCAAAAAATATCGACACAAAAATCGCGTTAAGCCTGGACATTATCTCTTTTAGCCCTGCTTATCGAGGAAATTGCCCAGCGTTTTACCAAAATTTTACTGCGATCGACGCTTGTCTCTATGACAAACGAATCTGAACTATCTTTTATATTTATAACTCGACCAACAATACCCCCTAAGGTAATAATCTCATCCCCCACGCTGAGTTTTGATCTCATCTCCTCGTCTTCTTTTTTCTTTTTGTTGTTGGGTCTGATCACCATAAAATACATGGCGCCCATCAGAAGCAGCGGCATAACAAACATAGAAAGCTGTTCCATACTTTATTTTTTTACCTCCTTTATGATAAATCTTTAAACTCGTAACCTCACAAAAACCCAAAGCACCCCCATAAAAAGATTCTCCCATGTTAAAGCTATACTTGTCAAGTCAAAATTTAATGACATAGATCTTTTTGAAAATAAAGATTGTCAGCCAAAAATATCTGGAGCCTCTACATCTTCCTCGGGGTTTATTTGTCTTCTGGGCGGCCAGTCTCCCGCCGGCGCACCGTGGATGTCGCAAAAGCCAGGCGTATTGCTCCTATTATAATATCCCGTAGAAGTTCTACAGGCGGGGCTGCCGGCCAGTTTGCCGCTGGTTCGACAAAACGAAATTTGCAAAACATCCTTGTCGAGTTCAAAAGGTATATTGGGTTTGCCGTTTAAGAGTTCCTGCATTATTTTTCTCCAAAAGTCCTTAGTTCCCTCGCGGTCGGCGCGCAAAGTCGCCTTTGGCTTGTCGTAGCCACACCATATACCCGCAAAAATATAAGGAGTGCCACCGATAAACCAATAATCCTTGTCTTTGTCAGTAGTCCCGGTCTTGCCTATAACGTCCCAGCCGGGAATATCAGCTTTGTGAGCCAACGCCCTTTCGCCAACTACGGCTTGTCTTAAAGCGCGGTTCATGATAGTGGCGGTTTGGGAGGATATAGCTTGAATTGGCGGTCTTTGCCTGCTGTCTAGTAAAATTTTACCCGCTGCGTCAGCCACATAAAAATAAGTGAAGGGGCCGTGAAAAACCCCGCCGTTGCCGAATATCTGATAAGCGGCAGTCATTTCTCTGACCGTGACGCCGGTATCTAGTCCGCCTACAGCCAGTGGCAAAGATTCGTCACTTTCACTCAAATTAAAACAAAGTTTTTGAATTAAAAATTTTATGCTCCTACTTGGAGTTAACTCCATCATACCTCTAACTGCAGGGACATTAATTGAGTGTTCTAGGGCTTCGATCATCAATACTTTTCGCATGGCATCATCGGCTGTGGACCAGTTGTACGGACCGTCTCTGCCGGGGCCAAAATAGTTGGGAACTCTAACGTTGCTGATAAAAGAGGACCAATGAAGCAGTCCAAATTCTATGGCGGGAGCATAGACCGACAGAGGTTTCATCGCGGAGCCGGGTTGACGTCTTGCGGAGTCTTCTCTGTTGAACATAAGATTGCCAAGTTTTTCTTTTCTGCTACCCATGGTTGCCAAAACTCTGCCAGTTCTAGGATCTATCAGACAGATAGCCATTTCAAGTTCTGTGTCGCCTGAAGCAGGCATTGTTCTAAAATGCCTCTCTACTAGCCTCTGGGCGCGCAAATCAACAGCCGAATATATTTTAAGCCCTTGATTGTACAACATGTCCTCCGCGGAATGTAAGTTTATTCCCAGCTGTTTGCTCAAGTTTTGTTTCACATCAGAAAGCAAACCCTCCATGTACCAATCATATACGTGAGTGTCTCTTTCTTCAGATCCGCTCAGATTTCTTGTCTTTTTAAACTCCATATTGTCAGATTCTTCTTTTGCTTTCAGGTAGTCTTCTTGCGTTATTTTACTTTGCTCTAGCATGGCAAGTAGAACAATTTCTCTTCTTTCTTTATTATTTTCTGGGTAAGAAAATGGCGTGTAAGCAGAAGGATTCTGAGTAATACCGGCGATTGCGGCGCACTGGGCAACAGAACATTCCCATATATCTTTGTCGAAATACAATTTTGCGGCAGCTTGAACACCCCTACTTCCGCTGCCAAAATTCACAACATTTAGATAAATTTCAATAATTTCATCCTTTGAATATTCTCTTTCAAGGTTTAAAGACCTTAATATTTCGCGGATTTTTCTAGTTAAGCTGATGGCATTTTCTTCGCTTAAATTTTTAATAGTCTGCTGCGTAATAGTAGACCCGCCGTATGTATTCCTTTTGCCAGTCAAAAGGCTCTTAACGGCGCCCAAAGTACGCCTCCAGTCGACACCATTGTGACTTTCAAATCGCTTGTCTTCGATGGCTATAATCGCGTCCTTCATTGCGGGCGGAATTTTATTAAAATCTACCCAAATTCTATTTTCTTCGCCATGTATACTCTCATATTCCTTGAATTCGCCACCCTCATCAGCAACATACACAAAACTGGTGAGATTTAATCTCATGGCTCGTAGATCGTACGGCAGTCGACTTTGGGAAGGATCAAGCGAAAGTATCACAACGTAAAAAACAAAGTAGGAAAATATTACGACAATACTAATAAAAAGAACCATAAAACACACAGAAATAAATTTTAAAAGAATGTGACAAATAAATCTTGTTAAACCCGGTTCCAACTTACTTAACAGACAACCGGGTCTCATGAATTTTCTTATCTTCATATCTTAAACTCCCAAGTAAAATAGCGTAAAAAAACTTTAAAATACTCGTAATATTTCTAAAAAAAATGATAATCCTAAGATAAACAAATAAGGCGCTTGTCCGAAACCGCTGCGACTACCTAGACTAATTTTTTGTAGCAAAAGGGATGATTTTCAAAATGAGAAAGCTAGTAATATGTTGCGTTTGCATATCTATAACGTGCTTGTTAACATCCTTGGTTGTTACCTCTATATCGTCGTTACTCGCGGATAAAAGGCAAAATCAAAGTCCAGAAAAACCAATCGTAAAGCAGACGGAAGATAATGGCAGTCCTGTTGTTCCTAACAGCGAGGGACACTATTCTCCAGAAGAAGGCGAAGAGTATTACGATTCCGAAGAAGATACAAAGTCAAGTTTATCATATATAGTGAAAGAATACAACGGCAAAATAGCAGTGTTTGAAGAGGGAAAAAATAAACCGTTTAAAGTAACTGATTCCTCAGTCAGCGATCTGCCGGAATATGACCGCAAGCTTTTGGAAGAAGGCATAAAGGCCACAACAAAACAGGAGCTTCAGAGAATATTGGAGGACTATTGCAGCTAAAAGCGACGCTATTCTGATAGGGAATATTATACTTTGCAGCTCAAAAACGACGTAATCTGGCAAAGGAAGGTGTATTATGTCAAACAGAGTTAAAAGAGTAACTATTTCGGCCGGAATGCATTGTGGGCTTTGCAAACTAAAAGCAGCGTCATCTAACAGTCAAGAGGCAGCCATTTCGGCCGGAATGCATTGTGGGCTTTGCAAACTAAAAGCAGCGTCATCTGATAGAAGATGCATCATGTCAAAAGCCGCTTTTTATCTTAGATGTAACCATGTATTTCCTAGAAGCACCGCCGCCGCTGAAAGTACCGCCGCCCTTTCTGTCGCTTCTGTCACCAAAACCGCCGCCGCCGCCCCTGCGACCGCCCGATAAAACGAACATAATAATGTAATAAATAGCATACCACGCGCCCCTTGGGCCCAGGAGTAAAACCGCAACAACGAAAAAAACAACCGCAGCGATGAGAAAAAGACATATTTCAGAGGCATCAAATTCTCGCTTGGGCGCAGAATTAGATCTTGACTTTATTTTTTTGTCCAATTCTTCATGATACTCAGACGCAATTTCTTGTGCCAGCGCCGTGTACAGTTTTTCTGCGCCTTCATCCCAGTTGCCATTCTTGAAATCCTCTTTTGCGTACTCGTCGATGAATCTTCCCGCTTTTGCATCGTTAATCCTGCCCTCTAGACCATCGCCCACCGCTATAGCAACTTTTCTTTGACTTGGACACACAAGAATAACCACACCGTTATTTTTTTCGGCTGTACCCACGCCCCATTTTCTTCCTAATTCTAAGGCGTAGTCATTCTCGTTTCTGCCTTCAAGATCCGAAATGGTAACAAACACGAGCTGTGCCCCAGTCTTACAATAAAGATCCGAAGCGATAAAAAGTAAATGTCCTCTCGTCTCCCTAGAGAGCACATTCGCGAAGTCTCCAACATAAAATGTTTCGGTCGGAGAAGGAATTTCGAGTAAAATTCCAGGGCGCCTAAGAGAAAATGCACCGCTAGAGATCTCTTTAAAAAAAGGATTTAAAACAGCGAAAAATAACAACACGATAAAGGAAGCAAAAATTTTTTTTAGGCTCGTCTTTCGAGCTCTAATGTTATAATGCCTCATACCTTCAAAAAGCCCTTCTTAATTAATAAAATTGACATCTGGCACATCTTTCGGCCAAATTGTCAGATTCAAAATAATCTGCCGACAAAAACCTCAACACATTGGATAGCTATCACACCTAACGTCCGACGTATTTTCCGGCCGAATTATCAGATTTAAAATAATCGCAGACAAAATACCGAAAATCTTTCTTGACTAAAAAATTGACATCTGGCACATCTTTCGACCTATAGCTAGATTCAAAACAATTTGCCGACAAAAACCCGACAATTACCACAGTAAAACCCTTTCTAATCAAAACTTACGTTCGACGTATTTTTAGCCAAACCGTCAGATTTAAAATAATCCACTTCTGCCGACAAAAACCCGACAATCATCACAGTAAAACCCTTCCTAATCAAAACTTACGTCCGGCGCATTTTTGGCCGAACTATCAGATTTAAAGTAATCCACTAGCGAAAATCCAAACATATTGGCAATTATCGCAGCGGGGAATGTCGTTATGGAATTATTGTAATTTTCAGTCGCTTGATTGTAGTCCTTTCTTGCCACAGCTATGCGATTTTCCGTTCCGGCTAATTCATCAGAAAGCTGCGTAAACTGCGCGTTCGCCTTAAGATCGGGATAATTTTCTGTAATCGCCAAAAGCCTGGAGACGGCACTACTAACTTCTGCATCAGCGGCCGCTTTGTCTCGCATACCACCGGCCCCGGCAAGCTTTGATCTGGCATCGGAGACCTGAGCTATCACCCCAGATTCGTGTTTAACATACCCCTTCACAGTGTTCACAAGTTTTGGTATTAGATCAAGCCTTCTTTGAAGCTGAGTCTCTATGTTAGAGCTCTGCCCAGACACGGCCTCTCGTTTTTTGACTAGACTATTGTAAGATCCTATCATGAGAATGATGATCATTCCCAACACCGAAAAAATAGAAATAAGCGCAATCTTCTTGCCGGACATATTTTTCATATAATTTCCCCCCTACCAATTTAAAAGTTACGCCGCGGCCGCTCAAAGCACGGCCAAAATCTTAAAACCTTTAGACATTCTAAGGCATAACTAAAAATTTAGCAACCATAACTGTTTATTCTACGGATAAAGGGTTAATTATTCCAAAATTTTTATTGCGAGAAGCCGTGCTCATGTAATCGATGGCATAGCCCGTGCCTCTGGCGACGCAGTAAACGGGGTCCTCCACCAAATGCACTTCCAAACCCGTTCTTTCTTCTATGAGCTTGTCAAAACCGCAAAGCTGGGCGCACCCACCAGATAAAAAAACTCCATCCTCCAAAATATCTCCGACGAGTTCAGGGGAAGTCAGTTCCAACATGTCATTTATATGCGTGACAATTTTTTCGGCTATATCAAAAAGCACGTTGCGAATGTTTCCGGAATGCACATCGACCCACCTTGGCAAACCCGTGACACCGTCCCTGCCCTTTGATCTAAAAACCAATTGCTTAATTTGCGGCGCAACAGAGCCTATTTCTATTTTGATGTTTTCAGCCGTTCTTTTGCCGATTACGAGGCCGTGCTTTCTTCTCATGTACTTTATTATTTCTTCATCCATCTTGTCCCCGGCCAGTCTCACGGATCTGGAACTAACTAATCCATTAAGAGAAATAACGGCTATGTCGGTGGTCCCGGCGCCAATGTTTACCACCATGGAGCCGTGTGGATTTTTGACCTCTATGCCCGAACCAATGGCCGCCGCAATATGGGCTTCTATCATATGAACCTTTCTCACACCAGCGGCTTCTATGGCATTAATGGCCGCCATTTTTTGAACGTCGGTCACTTCCCCGGGAATGCAAATGACGGCCTTTGGCATTATCAACCTAACCCGCCTTGCCCGCTTTAAAAAAAATCTAACCATGCTTTCTATTAAATAATAGTCGCATATCATTCCGCCGAATAAAGGAAAAATAACCTCTCTTCTTTTGGATGTTCTACCAAGCATCTGGTGAGCCTCATCTCCAACGGCAATCACATCACGAGTTCTTGGTTCTATGGCCACTACAGAAGGCTGATCCATGACTACGCCTTTCTTAGGCACAAAAATCCTCGTGCGGGAAGTTCCTAGATCAATCGCGATACCAGCAGCCAACACAACCAACTCCTAAATACTTTTAACGACAATAAAGCTAAAATTTTGAAACTATCAGGAGCCTAAAAACGACATTCTAAGTCATAATAACATAGATTTTTAGAACTGTGCGGAAAAATCTTAAAATATCAAAGAAATCAAATTAGAATAAGCTGGCTCACCCGCCATGATTCTTAGAACTGTGCGAAAAAATCTTAAAATATCAAAGAAATCAAATTAGAATAAGCTGACTCACCCGCCATTTGATCTTAAAGGCTCCTTCTATCACTAAATTATAACAAGGATGCCAATAAAATATACGCTTTTGTAATTTTAAACATCAAACTTTTTATCTCACTCGATAATCGTACCGGGAAGGTCCTCAAAACTTGACAGCACTTCCAACTTTACATTGTGTCTTTTGGCCATTTCCACAGATTTGCAGTTTAACACCTTAGCCCCTGACGAAGCAAGTTTTAGCATATTTTCATACGAGATACTGGTATATTTACGAGCATTTGAAGAAAATTTTGGATTTGAATCATAAACTCCATCTACGTCGGTATAAATTTGACAAACAGCCGCATTAACGACCGCAGCTATGGCAACCGCGCTTATATCGGACCCTCCTCTTTCAAAAGTGGTGATGTCGCCGGCATCATTTACGCCCTGAAATCCCGCAATAACCGCAATGTTATTTTTTTTGATCTCTTGCATTATTCTAATCGCTAAGAGCTTTTTGATTTTTGCAGAGCCATAGTTTGAATCTGTCTTAAAGCCGGCTTGCCATCCCAACAAAGAGACTGCTGGGAATCCAAGCTTTTGTATCGCCATGGCAAGCAAAGCAACAGAAATCTGCTCTCCGGTTGAGAGTAAGACATCCATCTCGCGCCCCGAGCCTTGTTTGTTTATTTTTCGAGCTTTTTTTATCAGTTCATCCGTGGTTTTTCCTTGAGCTGAAACCACGACGATCACATTATTGCCCTCGCTGTATTTTTTTGTAATTATATCAGCGGCGGCAAACAAACGCTCCGTACTGCAGACAGAGCTTCCCCCAAATTTTTGAACTATTAAAGCCATAAAACCAGCACCTCGCCAAGTATTTTGTGAATGTTGTTAAATAGTAAAGCGATACAAAGGGCCCCTTTTGATTTACATAGTAAACACGCCAAGACTTTTAGTTTCTAAAAAGCAAAATAAGCCAGAGGGCCTTCCGATTTACACAGTAAACATGCCAAGACTTTTAGTTTCTAAAAAGCAAAATAGGCAATACAAAATGCCCCTTCCGATTTGCACAGTGAACGCGCCAAAACTTTTAGTTTCTAAAAAGTAAAATAGGCGACACAAAAGGCCCCTTCCGATTTACACGGTGAACGCGCCAAAACTTTTAGTTTCTAGAAAGCAAAACAACAGCAGCCTTATTGTACTCTTTTAAACTAGATTATTCTGCTCTAGTACTAAGTGTTACTTTAAGACACCAAAAATAAATTCGCCACCAAAACCAAATTTACCCCGTACGGCAGGCTAAATCTTAAAAAAATAACACCAAACGGCGTTTGAATATCGCTATTAGGTCATTAGTAAAAAACAAAAACGCGCCTTTAAATTGCAAAATTCCCAGCAACAACCCAAGAATCCCATTTTAAGTGGAGCTGTTAACCAGATTCGAACTGGTGACCTCTTCCTTACCAAGGAAGTGCTCTGCCGACTGAGCTATAACAGCGCATCTGGCGGGGGCAGAAGAACCTTATGAACCCTCGGCACAATACTCAAATTCTGATCTTTGAAGTTCACGATAACATGATCTCTTCTTTTTTGCAAACATTTCAAGCATATTTTTAAAAAGACTTTTGGTCGTCATTTACCGCAAAAAATCCCGGAGCTCGTCTTTAGTCTAACTTTTTTAAGACTTTTAACTTTGGCAGTGGCAGAAGGACTCGAACCCTTGACACGCGGTTTTGGAGACCAATTGTTTGAACTCCTACACCCCTAATGATATCAGTATTTCTAACGATTGTAAATCGGTTTTGACAGTGACCTTATTCTAAAAATGAACTGTCCTAGAATTGGCAGTTATTGTCGCATTTCTTAAAACGTTTCTTTCGTTGGTTGTTAAATTGAAAGTATGAGACGAGCCTGTTTTTGATATATCGCGATACGAATGATGTTGTATAAATATCAGTGATTTTTTGATAAAATTTGCGCTCAGATAACCGTATTTCACAAATATACTCTAGCTGTCTGTCAAAATACTCATCTGTAAACATATGTCCTTTTTTAATCGATCAACATCCATTACCCAACCTTGGATAGTGTAATCTTTAACTATTTGGCTAGACCACTTTCTAAATAGAACGGCACAATCAGTGTTTACTTTAAAACCAACGGCAATAATCATTTGGAGATTATAATGGTTTGTAGCGTAGTTTTTTCGTCATCCGCAGTTATCCGAAAATTTCGGATAACTGAATTTTCTTGTAATTCTGCATCATCAAATATTTTTTTGATATGGTAATTTATAGTACGAACATCAACACCATAAATTTCAGCCATCATTTTTTGAGTAAGCCAAATGTTTTCATCTTCATAGCGCATTTCGTAACTGTCATTGCTGTTGCCTGTTGATGCAACAAAAGTTAAATATTCAGCAGCAGAACTGCGCAGTGCTTTTTCTTCGTTTAATTTTTTGCCTTTTGTCTTCAATGTTATAACCATCTAATTTACTATTTGCAATAAACTGTAATGCCATCTTTATCAACCAAACATATAAGCGTACTTGAAGAATCATATAGTTCCAGAATTCCCGATTCGTTGACGAATTTTGGCGGCAAGTATCTCAGGGTGAAACTGAAATACTAAGCCAAAAACTCATAACGAAAGAAATACTCGACACAATATGCAAATTGATGTCTGAAAGGTAACAGCCAAACCTGGTCGGCCGCTATACTGTTACAGAGTGATTTTTGCAAGAAATAAATGGGTTTCAGATAGCTAACATTTCACCATCTTTTAAAACCAAAATTCTATCTGCTGTTTGCTTAGCAAATTCAATGTCGTGCGTAACAATCAAAATTGTGTAATTTTGTTTTGCTAGAATTTTAATAATTTCCGTTAGTTCTTTGACAAGTTCAGTGTCAAGCGAAGATGTCGGTTCATCAAATAAAATTATGTCAGGATTTAAAATTAAAGCCCTTGCAATCGCTACTCTCTGTTTTTGACCACCTGATAAATTCGCGGGATAACAATTTTGCACACATTCAAGTTTAAACTGTTTTATTAATTTATCAGAAACTTCTGAAATCGTCTTTTTGCCATACATTTTTGAATTTAGCGCTGGAATTTCAATATTTTGTTTTACAGTTAAGTGCAAAAATAAATTGAAGTTTTGAAAAATATATCCGATTGAACCGCTTGTTTTTGTTGTTCCAGAATCAATTTCTTCAAGCTCAACAAGGCACTTCAAAAAAGTAGTTTTACCAATACCGGATTTACCTGTAATGGCGATTATTTCGCCGCTTTCAGAAGAAAAGTTGATGTTTTTCAAGATCGCTTTATCACCGAAATTTTTACATAAATTTGTTGTTTCAATAGTTTTCATTATGTTTTACCTCCACATGAAAATTTTCTTTCTAATTTTTTAAATATTTGAACAAGTACCATACAAATCGCAAGATATATTGCACCTGTAATAATGTAGTTCGATACGTTTGCCGTTGAGTTAACTAGATTTTTTGTATTTGAAAGTAGCTCTGGAACACCGATTGCGAAGATTAGAGCTGTATCTTTTACAAGCGTTACGCACTCATTGCAGATGGTAGGCAACGTAATTCGTAAAACTTGAGGCAACAAAATTTTAAAAAGCGCCTGCGTTTTTGAGAAACCTAAAACTTGTGCCGCTTCGTTTTGGCCTTTATCTACTCCCAAAAATCCACTTCTGAAAATCTCTACAAAATATGCTGCGTAGTTTAAAATAAAAGTTAAAACACCTGCTAAAAAACGATCTTTGATTGTTAAATACCCACCAATTACCGGAATATAAGGCAGTCCATAAAACACGAAGAATAACTGCAAAAGTAGCGGTGTCCCGCGCATGACATTCGTGCAAATCTTTATCAAGAATTTTAAAATTTTGTTCCTTGAATTTTGCAGTACACAAAATAGCAATCCAAGCGGAAGCGAGAAAACTATAGTAAGCAAAAAGATTTTTAAAGTAACCCAAAGGCCTTGAATTATCGGCTTCAAACTTAAATTTTTGTTGTTGGTTGAAGCTTCAATTGAAGTTGCTTCTGAATCTTCCCAGAAGAACAAATTTGCTCCAAACCATTTATTAGAAACTTCTTCAGCTTTGCCAGATGTTTTTAAGGCAGAAAGTCCGTTTTCAATCTCATCTTTCAGCTCTATATTATCTTTTTTAACGGCTATAACGTAATCTTCCGTAGAAATCTCTTGGCTTAAAATTTTAAAGTTTTCTGCTAATCCTTTTTCGTTTAGATAATATTTTGCCACAACCTCATCAACAACGGTTGCATCGGATTTAAAAGTTTCAACTTCGTTTAGGCAGTTCACCATATTTTCAAGCTCAATAATATTTTTAACTTTGTTGCTAATTTCGTGATTTTTAAATGCATCTGAACCAGTTGAACCTTTTTGCACGCAAATAGTTTTATTTTGTAAATCTTCCAAATTTTCAATTTCAGAATTTTTATTAACAATAACAATTTGCCTATTTTTCATATACGGCTTTGTCAAAAGCATATTTTGTTCACGTTCAGGCGTTTTGGACATTCCGTTCCAGATAACATCGATTTTGCCGGAGTTGAGTTCAAGCTCTTTTGCATCCCAATCAATCGGCTGAAAAATTATCTTTTTACCCGAAAAAATTTCTCTTGCTAAATCAATGTCAAATCCAACTATTTCATTATTTTCGCTTAGAAATCCCATAGGTGGAACATTTACATCCAAACCCACGATGATTTCGTTCTTCAAAGCTACTGTTTTAAAACTAAACACAAATGTGCTGAAAATTAACAAAGAGCACATTGCTAAAATTTTTCTAAATTCCATGACTAAAATCCTCCACTAATTTTTTTAAAATAAAAAAATACAACACTCAGGAATTTCAGTGTTGCAAAAGTGAAGAATTTCAATTAAATGTCAGGGAATACCCTGTACAAAAATTCATCGCCAACACAGCTTCCTGAAACTTCAGGGCTAATCTGTATTGGCAAATATCTATTCAGCCATCAACAGGTTAACCCCCATCCATGATGGCGATAATGCAAACTATTCATTGAAACTAATACCGCGTTTTTCATGCTGGGGCTCACCTCCTGAATTAATTACTTATTTTAGAGTACTACGAAACTTCAAATTTGTCAAATTTTTCGAAATCCGAAATTTGACAAAACTAAAAGCATATGCTATACTGCAAATATAAGTTAAATTTTGAGGAAAAGACTATGAACCAGATAACTGTAAATATAAAACTAAATAATTGGTATGGCTATTACGGATAATCGATATCTGTAGTAGAGTTTTAGCCATTACAGATGTCGAGAGACAAACGTAATGGCTTTTTAATTTGTAAAAATTTAAAGAGCCGAACTATAAAAATTAGTTTTGGTTCTTTTTCTGTATTATTGGAGGAAATTATGAATTTTACTTTTCTTTATTTTAAAAATTACGCGCTTCTTTTTGATTACGACACGCATTATCGAAGCTGTAAAACACTGACATTTATCACTAAAACAAAAATTAGGAGAATCGACATGAATAAAAAATTCTGGTGGTTACTTGTACCATCATGCTTAATAATTTTTACTTTAATCTGGCAAAGTTTCAATAAAAATAGCGAAAAGACTTTAAAAATTGGAATATTACAATTCGTTGAACATGAGGCACTTGACGCTTCACGGAATGGTTTTATCGAAGGCTTAAAAGAACAAGGTTTTGATGGAAAAATTGACTACAAAAATGCCCAGGGAGATCAAGCGAACTGTACTTTGATAGCAAATCAATTTGTGAGCGAAGGTGTTGACTTGATTTTAACTATTGCTACTCCTGCGGCGCAATCTGTGGCAGCTGTAACCTCAGAAATCCCGATTTTGGCAACAGCAATTACAGATTTTAAGGAAACAGGACTCACGCAAGCAAATCTCACAGGAACATCAGATTTAGCACCAGTCGCAAAGCAAGTTGGGTTAATCAAACAGCTAAAACCCAAGACTCGAAAAATTGGAATTTTATTTTCATCAAACGAAGCAAATTCAAAATTTCAAGCTGAAATTGCAATTAAAGAAGCCGAAAAAATAGGCTTAACACCCCAAATTTTCACATTTTCACAGATGACGGAAATTCAGCAAGTTGTGGAGTCAATGCTTGGAAAAGTTGACGCGATATACACGCCTACTGATAATATGGTCGCTTCAAACATGGAACTCATCTCAAAAACGGCTTTACAAGGCAACATTCCTGTAATTTGCGGCGAAGTTAACCTGATCTCCAAAGGAGCTGCCGGAACTTTCGGAATGGATTACTACAAGCTCGGAAAACTCACAGCAAAACAAGCAATTGAAATATTGGAAGGTAAAAGTAAGCCTGAAAATATGCCAATTCAATACTTAGAAAACGTAAAATTCGCACTGAACCAAGAAATTATTAAAAAACTAAACTTGAAGGAGATGTCACCATGAAAAATTTTAAAAAAATATTGTATTTACTGCCTTTAGCACTGATTATAACTTTTGCAGGATGCAAAAAAGAAGCGCCTATCAAAATAGGAGTTATGCAGATTGTAGAACATGAATCGCTTGACAGCGCACGTCAAGGATTTATTGATGAACTTGAGAACTTAGGCTACGAGGACGGGAAAAATGTAGAATTTGATTTTCAAATCGCAGGCGGAGACTTGTCAAACTGCCAGCAAATAGCAGAAAAGTTTGTAAATGATAGGAAGGATCTAATTTTCGCAATTTCAACACCGTGTGCGCAATCTGCCGCAAACTCCACGAAAGATATTCCAATCGTAGCGACAGCAATCACAAATTATGAAGACTCAAGGTTAATACAGTCAAACCTTACAGGAACTTCAGATTTAGCACCGATTGACAAGATTATTGAGTTAATCCCAAAACTAAAACTTGATACACAAAAAATCGGAATTTTGTACTCAAACACAGATGCAAGCCCGCAATATCAAGCTGGGCTTGCTGAGAAAAAAGTTAAAGAGATGGGCTTGGAAGCAAAAATTCTTAGTGTTTCGCAAGCTCACGAGGTTCAGCAAGTAGCTGAAAAGCTCGCAAAAGAAGTTGATGCCCTTTACGTTCCGATTGATAAAATTACGTTTTCAACGATGCCGCAAATTTCTGGGATTTTTGAAAAACAGGGCAAGTTTGTAGTTTGCGCCGAAGATGCCATGATTTCAAAAGGTGCAATTGCTACTTATGGGGTCGATTATTACGAACTTGGCAAAATGACAGCTCGTCAAGCTTCAAAAATTTTAAAAGGTGAAGCAAGGCCTGAAAATATGTCAATTGAATATTTAAAAGATTTTAAAATAACTTTAAATCACGAACTTATCAAAAAACTAAACTTGGAGGAAAACATATCATGAATATTTTAATATCAACTTGCTCACAAGGGCTAATTTACGCGATTTTGGCACTAGGACTATACATCACGTTTAAAATTTTAAACTTTGCCGATATGACCGCAGAAGGCAGTTTAACTCTCGGTGGAAGCGTGTGTGCTGTTCTTATAATTAATGGAGTTAATCCAATTTTAAGCACTTTAATTGCAGGATTAATTGGATCACTCGCAGGACTAATTACAGGATTTTTGCACACAAAACTCAAAATTCAGGCAATACTCTCAGGAATTTTAACAATGATAGCACTTTACTCGATAAACATCAGAATTATGGGCAAAGCAAACCTTTCGCTTCTCGGTAAAAATACAGTTTTTAAAATTTTCGGAGACACTCAAATTTCAAATTTTGTAATTGGATTAACAATTTGCGGAGTGCTGTTTTCAATCTTAACTTTATTTTTCAAAACACGCCCAGGTATGGCAATCCGAGCAACTGGTGACAACGAACAGATGATGCGTGCGCAAGGGGCAAATACAAATTTCAAAAAGATTTTGGCATTGATGATAAGCAATTCGATGTGCGCAGTTGCAGGAGCTTTGATTGCACAAAGCAACGGATACGCTGACGTTACAATGGGCATGGGTACAATCGTTATTGCTTTAGCCTCGATTGTAATTGGCGAAGCAATAATCAGAAAGAATTCATTTTTGTTAAAGCTTATTGCTGTTGTTTTGGGTTCAATTTGTTACAGATTTATCATTTTCTTTGTGTTAAATCTCGGCATGAACCCAAGCGACTTAAAACTTTTCACAGCAGCTACAGCCGTGATTTTATTGGCTCTACCAAATATCAAAAAAACTATCAAAAGGAGTGTTCAAAATGCTAAAAATTGAAAAGCTATGTAAAACTTTTCACAAAAATGAGCCTGATGAAAAAGTGATTTTTAAAAACTTAAATCTAAAAATAGAAAAAGGCGAATTTGTCACAATTATAGGCGGAAACGGTGCTGGAAAATCAACTTTGATGAACTTAATTTCAGGCTCGATGTCTCCTGATTCAGGCAAGATTTTTGTGGATAATAAAAATATCACGAACCTGCCCGAGCACAAGCGCGCAAAATTCATCGGGAGAGTTTTCCAAGATCCACTCAAAGGCACTGCACCAAATTTAACGATTGAAGAAAATTTGTCACTTGCGATGCTTCGAAATTCAAGAAGAAATCTAGCTTTTGGGGTTACCAAGCAAAACTCAGAGTTTTTCAAAGAAGAACTTTCAAAACTAAACTTAGGCTTAGAAAATAGACTGAAAACCAAAATTGGATTGTTGTCCGGCGGGCAACGACAGGCGATTACACTCCTTATGGCAACGCTTGTGAAGCCGGAAGTTTTGCTTTTAGATGAACACACTGCTGCACTTGATCCAAAATCTAGAGATAAAATTTTGAACTTAACTGAAAAAATTACTAAAGATGCAGAAATGGTAACTCTAATGATTACTCACAACATGGAAAGCGCCTTAAAACTTGGCACGAGGACTATAAAGTTAGATCAAGGAAGAATTGTTTTTGATTTGGAGGGCGAAAATCGAAAAAATATAAATTTGCTAAATTTTGAATAGTATGTTACAGTGGTAAATGTCATTAAATGTTTTGGAGATGGGAAGATGCATGTATTTTGTTGCTAAACTAGATTTAATGGGATATTTATGCCGTTTTTTAGCAAGAAAGTAATGCGCTTTACCTTTTCAAGAACATAACGAATATAAAATTAATTGTTTTTATATTTTAAATTTGCTATCGAAAATTCTTGACTTTCTTGCAAAAAAATAATTGCTTGGAGGTCATTTTTATGTCTGCAATTACAGTTTCAAATTTAACTTTTGCCTATGGCGGAAGTTATGATAATATTTTTGAAAATGTTTCTTTTACGCTCGACACCAATTGGAAGTTGGGGTTTATCGGTCGCAACGGTAGAGGCAAAACTACTTTTTTAAAGCTTTTGCAAGGTGTTTTTGAGTACAGCGGAAAGATTTCATCGAATGTGAATTTCGATTATTTCCCATTTAAAATTAAGGATAAATCTAAAACTTTGCTTGAAATTGCTGTTGAAATTTATTCTGATTTTCAACAGTGGGAATTAGAGCGAGAAATTTCACTTTTAAATATGAGTGAAGAAATTTTAGAAAGGCCGTTCAAAACGCTTTCAAATGGCGAACAAACAAAAATTTTACTCGCAATTTTGTTTTTAAAAGAAAACAATTTTTTGCTTATTGATGAACCAACAAACCATCTTGATGCCGAATCTCGCGAAATAGTTTCAAAAAAACGGTAGAATTTCAGGAGGAAGTATGAACAAGAAATTTAAAAAACTAATTTCGTATTATAAACCATACAAGAAACAGCTAATTTTAGACTTATCAGTCTCGATTTTAGCAAGCCTTATTTTCGTTACAGTGCCTACTATTTGTCGGTATATCACAAGCGAAGTGCTTTGGTTTGAAAAAGATCAGGCCTTGGCAGCCATCTCTTGGCTTGCGGCACTAATTGGTTTTCTTTTTCTGATACTTTTCTTGTGTAAGCGCTACATTGAACATCGTGGATTAATTTACGCGACTAAAATAGAAACTGATATAGAAAACGAATTGTTTGCTCATTTTCAATATCATGACTTTAGTTTTTACAATGAATGCAAAACTGGTGAAATTGTATCACTTTTCACAGCAGATGCTTTTGGCCTTCGAAATGCAATTAAGCGCACACCTGAGTATATTATGGACATTGTAATAATTTTTTCATGTGTATTTACATTTTTATTTTCAAACAGTAAACCACTATTTGCGTTTATATTACTTGCTTTGTTTGCGCTTATTTTTCTTTTTGTGTTTCTGATTTTCCCCAAGATTTACAAGGTTACTTCATCTTCGAGAGGTATTTTCTCCAATATAATAGGCACCCTAGAAGAAGAGATTTCGGGCATTAAAACCACTCAATCGTTTACAAACGAAAAGCTGGCGATTGAGGCTTTAATTGAGAGAAATAAAACCTATTTAGCCACAGTAAATAAAATTGCAGAAAAACAAAGCATTTTAGATGCAGGACTTTTATCCTTTATCATTGGCATGATCCCCATAAGCACGGTAATTGGCATGTTTTTTGTTATAAACGGTAATGTTGCCATAGCTGAACTTGTTTCAATTATGCTGTACATCGATCTTCTTATCGGACCGATTTTTAATCTTGTTCATTTGAATGGTATTGTGCGTGAAGCTATTGTAGGATTTAGCCGTATCTATGATACTTTAAATATGAAGCCTAAAATTTTAGATGCTCCAAACGCAGTAAAATTAGAAAACATCAGTGGAAACATTGAATTTAAAGATGCGACATTTCATCACGAAAAATCTGATAAAAATATTTTAGAAAACTTAAATTTACAAATTCATGCAGGAGAGTATATCGCTTTAGTCGGGTCATCGGGTGTTGGTAAGTCTACACTCTGTAACTTGATTCCAAGATTTTACGACACTTCAAATGGTGAAGTTTTAATTGATAATATTAATGTAAAAAATATAAAACTTGAAAACTTGCGTAAAAATATTGGTTTTGTGCAGCAAGACACGTTTTTATTTTCAGGTACAATTTTAGAAAATATTCGCTACGGTAAGCCAAATGCAGGCAAAGAAGAAATAATTGAATCAGCTAAAAATGCTTATGCTCATAATTTTATTATAAGTTTCCCAGATGGATACGATACACAAATAGGCCAACGCGGCACAAGACTTTCGGGTGGACAGAAACAAAGGCTTGCAATCGCAAGAGTATTTTTAAAAAATCCACCGATTTTAATCTTTGACGAAGCTACTTCAAGTTTAGACAATGAAAGCGAAAAATTTATTCAAAAGTCAATGGAAAAATTATCTGTTAATCGCACAACAATCGTGATTGCACATAGACTTTCAACTATTAAAAACGCAAAAAGAATTTTAGTTATGTCTGATGGTAAAATCGCTGAAGAAGGCACGCATGATGAGTTAGTTATTAAGAGCGGTTTGTATTCTGAGTTTTACAGTCTTTTGTAATTCAACATTGCCAAACATGAAACTCAAGGTTGCCAAAATTTTAGTGCGATTTGGCAACCTTAAACTTATCGATTTTTCTCATCAATACGCCGTTTTTAACTTCAAAAAGCATCAAGATTGCAGGGTTGCCAAGGTATCCTTGGGCAATCCGAGCACGAAGTCCGGGAAGTGGCAAACCATTTAACCCAGCTAAATACCAATTATTATCTGTCTTTTCTAAACGTGTGGAAAGCCATTGACCACATAAAAATATTTCTAGAGGCATTCCTTGATTTAATTCACCAAAATTTTGCTCATTGTCCATGTGAATATCTACGTAATTATTTTCAGAGGTATAAAATATGGTGCCACAAAGCATATGACCATCTGGTTTTGTAAGATTAATTAGTGGCCACGCTATTGGTTTGTTCATCCAATAAGTGAATATAGGTATCCTGTGTGATTTCCGCGCTTACATGACCTAATAGCGTAGATATGATTTTTACGTCCTCGCCTTTGCGAAATAGTGCGCTAGCATAAGTGTGGCGTAGTGTATGAATCCCGCAACCAGCAATACCCGCCTTCTTTAAAATGCATTTCAATGTTCTTGCAAGGTTTCGTGGTTCAGTAAAATTACCACAAGAATTGGATAATAAAAATTTATGTTTGCTGTTAAGTTCTAGTAATTTTTTAGCTGCATCAAGAGCGGCATTGTTGAGTGGAAGTGAACACTTGCTGGTTTTTGTTTTAGGTAGAACTTCAACAAATGTATATTTGTTTTCATCTCTGGCAGCTTTACGATTTTTAACAAAAGACATGCTAGAATCAATAATCATACGTTTATTTTTTAAATCAACGTCTCCTCTTGTCCTTAGAGCTAGTGCCTCTCCTAATCTGATTCCTGTATTGAGAATTAAAATAAAGGCATAGCCCAAGCGATAAACTGATTGACCATTTCCATAAAAACGATTAATCTCATCATCTGTTAAAAAACGGACATCGTCTTCGTTATTACTAAAATCAATAAAGTCAGCTTCTTTTGGCTTATTTTTGCTTATTACAAGGATTTTTTAAAATTATGCTGTCATCTACAACTTGCCTAAAACATTCATTGCAAGCGTCATACGCTTTTTTAGCTGTGGAATAAGTATAACCCTTTTCATGCTGAGTCCAGTTCATAAAATCTTTTATGTCAGATGCTATAACTGAGTGAATTTGATGCTGACTAAAAAAGGGAGCACTTGATGCTTTATTGTCTCTTCTTATCTGTCATAAAAAGCAGGTTTGAGATTTTTCTTGTACCTCGGAAACCATTCCAAAATATACTGCTCCACAGTTTGCTTTTTACGTTGTTCTGGTTTTTCCTTAATAAGCAGTCTCCTTTAGTTCTCTGAGTTTACGCTTAGAGCTTCAGCCTCAGTTTTAGCGTATTTAGTCCTAACGGCCTGCTTTCCGTTTTGATTTTACTCCTAATTGCAAAGCAGCTACCCAACGCCCGTCGCTGCGTTTATAAATGCTGCCTTCACCGTTTCCATTCCTTTTCATAGAACAATCACCTCTACTTAAGAAAATAGCGGGATGACCCCAAAAAAAACGGACACGATTTTGACAATAGTTTTGAAGTGATTTGAGAGGATTTAAAGTAAAAATAAGTGATTATTGTCACTTTGGCAAAGTTGTTTTTGAAAAACAAAAAAGCTCTGAAACCCTTGATTTACAAAACTTACAAAGCTTTTGATTTTGGCAGGGGCAGAAGGACTCGAACCCTCGGCACGCGGTTTTGGAGACCGCTGCTCTACCAACTGAGCTATGCCCCTTCACACCTGCACACACACCCAGTGCTTCTACGTTAGCATGGAACAAAGTCTGGGGACATTTTACCACTAACTCGGGTCGTATGTCAAACATATTTATTATTTAATTTAAAATTCTCAGAATAAAACACAAGTTTTTTGTCAAATAATAATAGCAGACAGATTAATTTCAGAGTTAGAAAGGGTGGGAATTTTGCTTGTAAAAAAAATTTTAAAATGGATGAAAATTAGGATTTTTTATCCTGATGTAAACACGAAATTTTCAGATTTTGAATTCTGTACTCGCAACATAATTTTCCCAAATTTTAAATATGACGAAAATAGGATAAACTCAAAGAAAAAAGGCACAAAATGCAAGATTATAAAATTTAATTTTCCGCGCTAATAGCCTATTCATCATCGGGTTGAGATTTTTCTTCTTTAACGCTTGTAAGGGCAGTGATCAAATTGAAAACAGGAACTGCAGAACTTAAAAAATACAAAAAAATATTACTTATCAAAAATGATTTTAAAACAATAGAAACGTTGCATAATAATTGACAAATTTTTGCATCATTACTGTTGTTTTGTTTTAAGCCAGCAATTCCGATTATAATTTCCACAATACCAACAGCTAATAATAGATTTCCCGTTATAATTGGATTTTTCTTAGACATTATGTTGTCAAAATTTAGGCTAAAAAATAAAATAAAGACACTTGCTGCCACGCAAATAAATCCTTCAACTGCCGAAGCTATGCTGCCAATTATAAAAATTTTACTACCCATCATTCTGATAACTCCTTTAATTTAATGAATTTAATTGCTTTTAATGAAAAAGTACTTGTGTTTTTTTTTGATATCAGATACAATGCGAAAGTATCATAAAGAGCGTTGATACTTAAGTGCAATTGATCGCGGAGGGGTGGCTTAGATTGTGGTTGTTTAGAAATTCATGGGATCCTTATGCCATGTTTGTGAAGATCATAGCCATCAGTTTTGTTGCCGTTTTCATAATCCCTCTACATGAGTATGCCCACGCCTTTGCAGCATATAAGCTTGGGGATAAAACTGCCTTGCAAAGAGGGCGACTCACTCTCAACCCCTTAAAACATATGGACATATACGGCGTGATCTGCATGTTCCTGATCGGTTACGGCTGGGCAAAACCCGTTCCAGTTGACAGCAGAAATTTTAAAAATCGGAGGGTCGGCGTTGCCATAACTTCCGCCGCCGGGCCCGCGGCGAACTTTTTGGCTGCTTTGCTAGGAGCAATTGTTCTAAAAGTTATTGTTTCCGCTCACCTGGTTCCCGACGCGATTTTCCGCAGATTCGTGGTCTTATTTTTTCAAGAGTACGTACAGATAAATGTGGCTTTAGCGGCATTTAATTTACTTCCGATACCTCCTCTTGATGGTTTTGGCATAGCCGAAATGTTCCTCTCTGAGCCGATCGTGCACCTCGTCTATGCAAACCAGGCTCTCATAAGCGTGGTGATGTTAGTGGCCATGTGCATGGGATTTTTTGATAAATTTCTCGCCAATATCAGCGGTTTTTTGGTCCGCGTAATTACGCTTCTGGTCGGATTATAGTGGTTGCGGTTTTAATTACTTCTATTTGGACAGTTTATTTGTAAGGAGGTGCACGACCTGTGGGAAGCTCAAGAAGAACTCTTTATAACGCAAACAAGATTGATAGCGGTATGCCCATTTACACAAGGGGCGAAGAAATACTAAACGCCGCCACTCACGGGGCGGGCCTGCTAGCTTCCATAGTGGGGGCCATCTTTCTTATAATCGCAAGTTTCAAGAGCGCGTCGCCATTATTTTGCTGCGTTGTCTATGTAGTCACCTTGTTTTTGTTGTACACTTCGTCCACCATATATCACATTTTATCTCCCTTTAGAAAAATAAAATTGTTGTTCAGAAAGATAGATCACTGCTCAATTTTTTTGTTTATAGCCGGCTCTTACACCCCCATATCCATATTGTTGATAAAAGGATTGGTCGCAGTTTGTTTTGTTGTCGTTGTTTGGCTAACGGCAATTTTGGGCGTAATACTAAACTTATTCAGCGTAAATCGTTTTGCCAAGTTATCCTTGATGTTATATATAGCAATGGGTTGGGTAGCGATTTTACTTATTGGACCCATAGTGGAAAATTCTTCAGGTTTTCAGACGATGATGCTTTTGTCGGGCGGGATTGCATACACAGTCGGGGCCGTGGTCTACGTTCTGGGTAAAAAAATCAAGTATATGCATTCTGTTTGGCATTTATTTGTATTATTAGGAAGTATTTTACATTTTCTGTTGATATATTCGCTTTATTTGAATCCTAAATAATCCTTTAATTAGTACGACGTTGTCCAGCGAGCCACGAGAAGGCTCCACCTGCATTACGCGAACGTTGTCATTACTAAAATAATATCAAAGAATTAACTCAGTATTTTTTTTAAAAATAATAGCGATGCAAGCTTTGTCAACAAAAGAAAACACTTCCATCCGTGGCCGGCTAAAAAAGCCATTTTAGAAGAAAATTTTGTCAAGCATTGACTGCTTCTAAAAAAATCTTAATATTTTTAGATTTCGGAGAACTACTAAGATGCACATTTTTTATGTCATTCTTCTGTCAATGGCTTTATTTTTAGCTCTTATGCTTTTTTCTTCCATATATATAGAATTACAATTTAATCAAAAATTTACTTTAAATATCAAATTTATGTTTATAGTTTTATATAAATACCCCTCCCCCATCAAAAAAAAGCCTCACAAAAAAGTTAAAGAGAAAAAGCACAAAGCGCCAATTGCAAACATATTTAAAAAAGATAAAATCTCGGAACTATCCTGGAAGATAAAATGTATTTTAAACCAAAGCAAGAAAAGTCTTAAAAAGATATATCACAAAACTGTTGTGGATGATCTCGTTGTTAGTCTAGGCGTATCTAGTAAAGACAAGTGCCAAACTGCATTGTTGTACGGTAGACTATGCTGTGTTTTTTATTCTTTTGTGTCATTAGTAAAATCTGAGAAAAAAGTTAAAAAAATGGGAATGAACATCTATCCCGACTTCAATTCAGAAGTCATGAAGGTTAATTTAAACTTAAAATTTCACATAAGACTCATCGTGATTTTAGCAGAAGCTCTTAAATTTTTAAGGTTGTTTTTAAAATTATTTGTATTTAAAAGAATTAAAAATAAGGCGGTGTAGAAAAATGGCAGAGCAACATTTAATAGAAAATTTAATGTCATCCACCATGCAAAAAATAAGAGAAATAGTAGACGCCAACACGATTATAGGAGATCCCATTCTCGCTTCTAAAAACACAACCATAATTCCTGTATCCAAAATAGTATATGGATTTGCAGCTGGCGGATCAGATTTTCCAACAAAAAAGAGCGATCCCAAGGATCTCTTTGGTGGAGGTAGCGGCGCAGGAATGACTATTTCTCCAATTGCCATAATTGTTGTTAGTAATGACAACGTTCGCGTGATGCAGATGGAGCCTTCTCATGGCTCGCTGGACAACATTGTGGGAATGGCCCCAGATATCATAGAAAAAATCAAATCATTTTTTAGTAAGTCATCTAAAGATAAATCTTCCAAAAATGAAGCAGTAGAATCGGATGAGCAAGAAGAATAAAATTGCGTAATTAAGCATTTGACAATTTTGATGAGCAGCTGGCGGATCAGATTTTCCAACAAAAAAGAGCGATCCCAAGGATTTCTTTGGTGGAGGTAGCGGCGCAGGGATGACTATTTCTCCAATTGCCATAATTGTTGTTAGTAATGACAACGTTCGCGTGATGCAGATGGAGCCTTCTCATGGCTCGCTGGACAACATTGTGGGGATGGCCCCAGATATCATAGAAAAAATCAAATCATTTTTTAGTAAGTCATCTAAAGATAAATCTTCCAAAAATGAAGCAGTAGAATCGGATGAACAAGAAGAATAAAAAAGATGAAGTAGTAGAATCGGATGAACAAAAAGAATAAAATTGCGTAATAAGCATTTGACAATTTTGATGAGCAGCTGGCGGATCAGATTTTCCAACAAAAAAGAGCGATCCCAAGGATCTCTTTGGTGGAGGTAGCGGCGCAGGGATGACTATTTCTCCAATTGCCATAATTGTTGTTAGTAATGACAACGTTCGCGTGATGCAGGTGGAGCCTTCTCATGGCTCGCTGGACAACATTGTGGGAATGGCCCCAGATATCATAGAAAAAATCAAGTCATTTTTTAGTAAGTCATCTAAAGATAAATCTTCCAAAAATGAAGTAGTGGAATCGGATGAACAAGAAAAATAAAAAAGATGAAGTAGTAGAATCGGATGAACGAGAAGAATAAAATTGCGTAATAAGCATTTGACAATTTTAATGATCTGGAGTATTGTAAAACTGTTGTGGTGTTTACCTTACAGAGCAACAAACATAAGCGGATGTTTTGTGTAAAAATTCTGTTTAGAGCCGCAAAAGCGTCCTTTTTTATGCTGGAGATTCATTCAGTTGCAATGTTTGGTCTTTAAACAGGCGGCAATCACAGCTCTTTTCGTGTGGAAATTTTGTTTAGGACCACAGAAGCATCCTTTTTTTGTGCTAGGGATTTATTCAGTTGCGATGTTTAGTCTTTAAATGGGCAGCAATCACAGCTCTTCTTGTGTAAAAATTCTATTTAAATAACCACAAAAGCAGTCTCTCTTTTTATGGGGAGTGTAAATTTTTAAGGAGGTTTGTTATTATATGTCATATCGAGACACAATTATGGAAGTGGCCGAAGAAATCGGCCAGCTTATTCAAAACGATGAAGTGTGTAAAAACCTTAAGGCAGCCTACGGTGAGAGTAAAGAGGATAAAGAGTTGCAAAATCTTTTAAGACAACTCAGTACGAAAGATGGATGTCTTGTGAGCTATGATGAATGTAATGAAGAAGAAAAAGATGTTTATTTGAAGATTTTTAGCAACGCTAACATGATAAAGTGCCAGAAGGCCGAGAAAGAGTTCGGCAAGTTTATTAATAAAGTAATGAGCACGATAGTGGATTGCGCTCAAGGCAGGGAATTTGCGCTAGATTCTGAGTTTGATGACGATGGTTGTCAGAGCGATTGTTCGAATTGCTGCTCTGAATGTCATTAAATGAAAACAAAAATTGATGTTCTGTCAATAGTTGGCCCCACTGCCACAGGAAAAACTCAACTAGCTTTAGAGCTTGCCAGACGCCTGGACGCGGAGATAATAAACGCCGATTCCATGCAAGTTTATAAAGAAATGAGAATAGGAACAAATCGGCCGAGCCCCGAAGAAACACAAGGTGTGCCGTGTCATTTGTTTGGGTTTCTTTCGGTCCGAGAAGCTTTTAGTGTGGGCCAATATGTTAGATTGGCAAGAGAGTTAATTAAACAGATAAATTCTAGAGGAAAACGGGTCATTTTATGTGGTGGCAGCGGTCTTTATATAAAAAATTTACTTCGTGATAACACTTTTTTTGATAACGCAGTAGATCTTAAAAAAAGAAAAGAACTAGAAGATATCGCTGATAAAGAGGGTATTGGTGTATTGTTTGCGCAGCTTAAAAAAGTAGATCTTGAGACTTCCAAACGTTTACATATTAATGACAAAAAAAGAATTATAAGAGCTCTTGAGCTTTATTATTCTAGCGGAAAGACCATCACCGGGCAAAATATTATGTCAAAGCAAATACCTCCAAGATACAATGTGTGTACCATAGGTTTAAATTACAAAAACAGAGAAAATCTTTACAATAAAATTAATAACAGAATGGATGAAATGGCTGCTTGTGGTTTAGTAAAAGAAGCAAAAAAGATTATTCTCTCGGAGTGCAGCGACACAGCCAAGGCTGCGATTGGATATAAAGAACTGGTCCCATTTTTAGAATCCAAATGCTCATTATCTGAGGCTTTGGAAAAAATAAAAATAAAAACCCGTCACTACGCAAAAAGACAACTCACGTGGTTTTTGAAAGATAATTCTATATTTTGGATTAACATTGACGAATGTAGAGATTTTTCGGAAATTATTTCTAAAGCTCAAAATTTTGCTAAATCACAAAATTCTCTAAAATATATTTAAAAATTACTTTTTCCTGGAGCGCATCAGAAAGAATTATAAGAGCTCTTGAGTTTTACTATTTTAGCGGAAAGACCATCACCAGGTAAAATATTATGTCAAAGTAAATACCTCCAAGATACAATGTGTGTACCATAGGTTTAAATTACAAAAACAGAGAAAATCTTTACAATAAAATTAATAACAGAATGGACAAAATGGCTGCTTGTGGTTTAGTGAAGGAAGCAAAAAAGATTATTCTCTCAGAGTGCAGCGACACAGCCAAGGCTGCGATTGGATATAAAGAACTGGTCCCATTTTTAGAAAGATAATTCCATATTTTGGATTAACATTGACGAATGTGGAGATTTTTCGGAAATTATTTCTAAAGCTTAAAATTTTGCTAAATCACAAAATTCTCTAAAATATATTTAAAAGTTACTTTTTCCTGGAGCGCATCAGAAAGAATTAAAAAGAATTAAAAAGAATTATAAAAGCTCTTGAGCTTTATTGTTCTAGTAGAATCAAAGTCGTGTTGTTGGCGCCGACCTCCCGCACCACCGTACGTACGGTTCCGTATACGGCGGTTCTTCAGTTTTCATTTACTTTGCAAATAATAGTCAGCCATGGATATATATCCGAGGTTGGCCTATTACTTTATTGGTGAGAACT
>JAIRSI010000063.1 GCA_031255515.1 Oscillospiraceae bacterium
CTGCTATTTTGGAATTTCCCGTATTCATATCTCACTACGTAAATCTCAGCCCTATTAGTACGGATTTTCTAAGTCTTGAGTTTATCAGTTCTCGAATAAATCCTTTATTTTGTCAAAAAAACCTCTTCTATTTTGATAGTTCTTGTCTTGAGAAGCACTTTCAAAATTTCTTAGCATTTCTTTTTGATTCGGCGAGAGATTTTTAGGAACCTCGACGATAACCTTAACGAATTGGTCCCCCCTACCGTAGCCGTTTATATTTTTTACACCTTTGTTTTTCAGCTTAAAGACGTCTCCCGATTGAGTTCCTTCGTGAATTTTGTACGTGACACGCCCATCTATGGTCGGCACAGAAATCTCCGCGCCAAGGGCCGCTTGCGTAAAAGTTATGGGAATTTCACACCATATATTCGTGCCTTTGCGCTCAAAAACAGAATGAGGGCGCACGTTGATGTGAACAAGAAGGTCTCCAAACGGGCCTGAATTCCTCCCGGCGTCACCCTTGCCGCTAACTTTAAGAATCTGGTCGTTATCTATACCGGCAGGAATATCGATGTGAATCTCTCTATTGCTGTTCACAAGCCCAGCGCCGGAGCAAAATCTGCAAGGATTTGATATCACAGTGCCTTTTCCACGACAACTACCGCAAATCTGAGCGGTTTGCATCACGCCAAAAGGCGTCTTTCTGGAGGTCGTAATTCGGCCCGAACCGCCACACGCGGAGCAATTTTTAACGTCGTTGCTTCCGCCTTTGGCCCCAGTTCCGGAGCAGTGTCTACAAAGATCGATAGCCCCATAAGAAACACTTTTTGTTGTACCGTTTACGGCTTCTTCGAACGAAATACTAAGATCTACCGATCTATCAGATCCGGCAGTAGGAGAATTGGGATTCACACCGTGATTTCTGGTAAAATTTTCCGCAAAACCACCGCCAAAAAAACTACTAAATATGTCACCTATGTCAAAATCATCGCCAAAGGGAGACTGCGCTCCGTAGCCAGTGTTAGCATAATTTGGATCCACACCAGCGTGGCCAAATTGATCGTACCTAGCACGACTCTCTTTGTTCGAAAGAATCTCGTAAGCTTCGTTTATTTCTTTAAATTTGAGCTCAGCATCTTTATTGCCTGGATTTACATCGGGGTGATATTTTTTTGCAAGTCCTCTAAAAGCTCTTTTTATTTCAGCTTCCGATGCTCCTCTGGATAGTCCCATTATTTCGTAATAATCTTTTTTATTCGCCAAATATATCAACCCTAACCTTTAAATTATACATTGAACGTCAACATCAAAATTAAAATAACGAGCCTCGCACCTCATCGTTGTTAATATAGAAGGTCATCAGGCAAAAACTTTTAAAAACTCAGCTCCTTGAAGGTAGGCTGAATTGTCATATCGCCAATGTGTTGCGACACCATGCAAAAAAACTCAATTAAACCGCCACATTTTAAGCGGTGCTCTACAGAAGTACCCTGTAAAAACCTAAGCTAAACCATCATGCCGACCGGCGTCGTACCAAGATGCCATATAAAAATCTCAGGCTAAATTGTCACGCCTCTAGAGTAATACGTCAAACGACACAACTGTCACGCCTTCGGGCTGTACGCCACAAATCGTGAAAAAATCCTAAACAAATTATCACCGTCCTTGAGACAATACGTCACAATATTACACAAAAATCTCAGTTAAATTACCGCTTCAAAAAATATGTCATAACGCAATACAAAAACCTCAGTTAAATTACCATACCCTTGAGTAGTGTGCCACAATATCATGCAAAAAATCTCAGTTAAACTGCCGCGCCTTTAGATGATGCATCGCAATATCACACAGAAAAACTTCAGTTGAGTCGTTATGCTTCAGATAATGCGCCGCAACATCACGTAAAATCTCGGTTTACCGTCCTTTAGAAAATATGTCACAACATAATACAAAAACCTCAATTAAATTGCCATGCCTTTCAGCAGTATTTCGTAATATCATGCAAAAAATCTCAAGTTAAACTGCCACGCCTTTAGATGATGCATCGCAATATCACACAGAAAAAGCTTCAGTTGAGTCGTCACGCTTCAGATAATACGCCGCAACATCACGTAAAATCTCGGTTTATCATCCTTTAGAAAATATGTCACAACATGATACAAAAACCTCAATTAAATTGCCATGACTTTCAGCAGTATTTCGTAATATCATGTAAAAAATCTCGAATAAACACTATATCTTTACACAACGCACCGAAATTCATGCAGAAGTCTCAGTTAAACTGTCGTACTTTGGACAACGCGCTAAAGCATCGCGTAAAAACCTCGACTCATCATCCTTTATAAAATATTTCACAACATTGCGCAAAACTCCTATTAAACTGTCGCTCTTTGGACGATGCATCGCAATATCGCGTAAAAAACTCAGTCGAACTATTATGCCGCGATACCCCATGCAGAAATGTCAACGTCAGATTATCCTCCTTCAGACAACGCGTCACAACACAGCGTAAAAATCTCAATTAAGCTTGGCCTTCGAATAATGCGCCGTGATAACTTTACCGCAAAAATCTTAAGCCAAGCTATCACATTCCTGCCTCATGCGTTGCAAAATCACGTGAAAAATTTATCCTTTTTTGTCATCGTCGGCTTCCTTGTAATCCACATCATACGCATCCTTGCTATCAGATTTCGCATCTTTGCCGGTGTCGCTATTTTCTCCCGAGGGAGGAGGGTTGGGATTTTCAGCAGCTGGACCGGTGGCATCCTGCCCGGCAGCTTGCGCACTCTGCTGATAAAGTTTGGAAGAAACATCAAACATCTTTTTTTGAAGATCATCTCTAGAAGATTTTATGAGCTCGACGTCATTTTTAGAAATAGCGTCTTTCGTGGCAGAAACCTTTTTGTTTAGCTCTTCTTTTTCTTCCTTGTCAATTTTATCGGCATTCTCATCAAGCATTTTTTCTACAGAATAACATAGATGTTCAGCCTCGTTTTTAATGTCAACCTCCTCGCGCCGCTTTTTGTCTTCGGAAGCAAATTGTTCAGCATTCTTGACCGCATTTTCAATTTCTTCTTTAGACATATTAGTGTTGGCGGTAATGGATATTTTTTGCTCTTTGCCGGTACCCAAATCCTTGGCGTGAACATTGACAATACCGTTGGCGTCTATATCAAAAGTAACCTCAACCTGGGGCACACCTCTCCTGGCGGGAGCAATGCCATCTAGTTTGAACAGACCTAATCTTTTATTGTCCCTGGCAAATTCTCGTTCCCCTTGAAGAACATTAATTTCCACTTGTGTTTGATTGTCGGCCGCCGTGGAAAAAATTTGACTTTTTTTAGTTGGAATTGTAGTATTTCTTTCGATAATTTTCGTCATAACTCCACCCTGAGTTTCGACTCCCAGCGAAAGCGGAGCAACATCTAGCAGTAATAATCCTTTAACGTCGCCCCCTAAAACTCCCGCTTGTATAGCTGCACCGACTGCCACACATTCATCCGGATTTATACCTTTGAAAGGATCCTTGCCTATTAATTCTTTAACAGCTTCTTGCACCGCTGGAATTCGCGAAGAACCTCCCACCATCAACACTTTGCTGATACTGTCGAATTTAAGACCAGAGTCTGCAAGCGCTTGACGCACGGGGCCCATGGTATTTTTCACGAGATCAGAGGTCAGATCGTTAAATTTCGCCCTGGTTAAATTCAGATCCAAATGCTTTGGACCGGTCGCGTCCGCAGTTATAAACGGAAGATTGATGGCGACAGAATTCGTGCTAGAAAGCTCAATTTTCGCTTTCTCCGCCGCTTCTTTTAATCTTTGCATAGCCATTTTATCTTTCGAAAGATCTATGCCCGTGTCAGATTTAAACGACGCAATAATCCAATCTGTGACTCTTTTGTCAAAATCGTCGCCGCCAAGACGGTTATTTCCCGCCGTGGCGAGAACTTCTTGCACTCCGTCCCCCATTTCTATTATGGAAACGTCAAAAGTTCCTCCGCCAAGGTCGTAAACCATAACCTTTTGATCTGATTCTTTATCGACACCGTACGACAAAGCGGCGGCTGTTGGCTCATTTATAATTCGCTTCACTTCTAAGCCTGCAATTTTGCCTGCGTCTTTGGTGGCTTGCCTCTGCGCGTCTGTAAAATACGCCGGCACAGTTATAACGGCTTGCGTCACCTTGTCGCCCAAATAACTTTCTGCATCTGACTTTAATTTTTGTAAAATCATGGCAGAAATTTCTTGAGGAGTAAGGTTCTTGCCATCTATATTAACCTTATAACTAGTCCCCATTTGCCGTTTAATCGACGAAATAGTTCTTTCTGGATTGGTGATGGATTGCCTTTTAGCAACCTGACCGACCATTCTTTCAGAGTCTTTGGAAAACGCAACCACAGACGGCGTGGTCCTCGCGCCCTCACTGTTCGTTATCACAACAGGCTTTCCGCCTTCAATCACTGCAACACAAGAGTTCGTTGTCCCTAAATCTATACCAATTATCTTGGCCATAAAAATCCCTCCAAAATAAAATTTAAATTCTAAAGCCTATATTAAGACTGCTATACTCAAAATTTTCAAAGCAATTCCTTTATAAAATTAAACTTCTTTAGCTAAGCTAAATTCCCTTTTCTTTAAAAACAAGACTGCTCGCGCTCAAAATTTTCAAAACAATTCCTTTATAAAATTAAACTTCTTTAGCTAAGCTAAATTCCCTGTTTCTCTAAAACAAGATTACTCAAATTTAAAATTTTTAAAAACAATTTATTCATAAAATCAAATTTCCCCAGAGCCAAGCTCAAAATTCTCTTTCCTTTTGATATGGGGACAAATCTCTTTGTCAATAAATCTTTATTTTCTTTTAAAAAACAAACCCTCTTACCAAAAAAACTCGCACGGATCCTCAATTCACAGTCTTCACCACCGCATGTCTTATGATTTTATCACCTATTTTATACCCTTGCTGAAAAACCTCCGCCACAGAATTTTTCTCTAGTGATTCATCTTCGGCATGAGAAATAGCGCTGTGAACATTGGGATCAAAATTTTCCCCTACCTTACCAAAACTTTCAACTCCAAGCTTTTCAAACACAGAAGAAAGCTGGCGAGCTATAAGATCAAGTCCCTTTTTGTGCTCATCGGATGAAGAATCCTGTCCTTTGGCGGAATCTTGCGCGGCAATAGCAAGTTTTAGACTATCAACCACAGGCAAAATTTCCCTTACTACATTAATAACAGAGTCAGCGTAGATGCTTACCTTATCGCGCTCGCTACGCTTTCTGTAGTTCTCGTATTCTGCAGCTATCCTCAAAAAAATATCTTTTTGTTCGGATAGCTCCAGTTCGAGAGATTCTACTTTTTTTTCTAGCTCTAAACTTTCGTTGGGTTCTACATTATTAGATTCTTTTACGACGTCTTCCTTCTTATCGTTAGCTTCCGACAAAACAAACCCTCCTCTTTTTCAAAGTCCGAAATTTTCATTTAAAAATTTACTAATTAAAGACGATAAGTATTTCATGCTAGGAATTATCTTGGCGTAGTCCATACGTGTAGGGCCCACGATTGCAATAAATCCAGTATCTTGTCTTGAAAAGTCGTATTTTGAAATAATCACACTAAATCTCCCAAATTCGCAAAGCTTACTTTCTTCCCCAACCAACACGCTTACGTCGTCATCTTGGTTCTCTTTTAAAAAACTCAGTACCTGATCAGGAGAATTGAGAAAATCTATCACGCCCGACACGGAATCCAAATCAAAATCTGGATAAAAAAATAAATTTGATTCCCCCGTTAAATCAACTTCAGCACCGGAAATTTCGTCCGATAGATCTATCACTGCTTCTACAATTTCACAAAGAACCGGCGAAACTTCGGCAAAATTTTCATCAAAAGCCTCTGCCAACACCGAGGGTACTCTGCGCACCTCTAAACCTTCGAGATTATCCTGCAATATTCTTTGAAATGCTACAAGTTCCTCCTGATTAAAACAACAATCACACAAAACTATCTTGTTTCTGATCACTCCGGCGGAAGCTACAAGTACCACCATAATGGATCTGTGTCCCACAATAATCAGTCTTATAGCCCGAACTCCAGAGCAACTTTTGGAAGGGACCGCAGAAACAGCCGCACACTTTGTGTATTCGGCGACCACATCTAACGCGCCCCTTAACAAATCCTCAGGATCATTTATCTTACACGAAAAAAGTGGCCTTGAAAGTTCTTCTTTGCTCTCTATAGTTAGGCGTGAAGCCCCCTGGCTCATGAGCTGATCAATATATAGTCTATATCCAGCATGGGAAGGTACACGTCCGGAAGAAGCGTGAATTTGTTCAAGCAAACCCAATTGAGTCAACTCTGCCATGTCATTCCTTACCGTAGAAGATGAAACCTTTAAATTGTCGCAAAGAGATTTTGAGCTAACTGGCTCCCCGGTAACTATATACGAGTTTACTATCGCTTCTAAAACTTTGGCTTTTCTTGTTCCTAATTCCACTACCTTAGTTCCCCCAGCAATCTTAATTATATGTGAATTGGCATTCTAAAGTCAAGAGTGCCAATACACTATTAGACTAACACCGTTGTGAAACTTTGTCAACATCTCTTTCCTTATATTTGCAAAATACTGCTCGTTCGGAGATTTTAACTGTTTGCATCCGCGAAGGCGCTACTCCGCTCTGCGACAAACATTCCCGGCGCGGGGTTTAGAAAGACTTAAAGCTCCCCCGGCAGGGGAGCCCAAATCAACCGCTTTATTTTGCTTTTTAAGTCCGCATAGTCCCTCACTCGCCTTCTTGTTTATTTTCTTGTTTATTTTCTTGTTTATTAGGCTCTTCGGGCTTCTTATTCTTATCTCCTTCACCCTCTTGTTCGCCTTCTTGTTCATCTTCTTTGTTTTCTTCGCCCTGCTCGGGATCTCCGCCTTCAGGTTGCTCTTCTTTCCTCTTTTTTTCGTTTTCTTGCGACTTTTTGACCACTTCATTGTATTTTTCGACTTTAATGGTAGAATCAAAGACCTCTTCATTGGTTTCAACTTTGGAGTCTTTTGCTTTTTCTTCCAAGAGATTTTCAAATTTGTCCATCACCAGTGAGGACAAGTTTTCTTCAAGCCCCTTACCCTCATATCTAGTTCTTAGCAACTTCTCCATCGCCGAATCATCTGAGAGCTGAAAGATAAACATAGTATCCTGATATCTCAGCCGCACCGACTTACCTGCTTTTAAGTTTTCAAAAGCGTCTCCTAATTCTGGAGGAAGATCCCCCCGATTTATAATTTCGTCTTTAACAAGGGAATTCTTGTCCATTTTCCCGCCAAAGTCTTCCTGATTCAACTTCTCAAAAGCCTCTTCTAAATTTTTACCGTCTTCATTTATATATCTGACGCCTTTCTCGAAAACTTCCTCGATCTTTTTTATGGTCTGTTCCGGGAGTTGTTTCACTTTTGGAGGATCCTCGGGATTCGGTGCCTCGTTCACAGATCCTCGATCAACAAGTTCCTGACTAACAAAACTAACCATGATCGAATCTTTCTTGGCCTTATTAATCGCGTCGTCGAGAGTAAACGGCTCACGCCCGCTCTCTCCATACTGGCTCTTAATGAACAGCTGATAACACATCGGTATTGCGGCCGACTGATTTCTTAAGACGTCCTTGGAAAATTTGTAATCTTCTGTCAGAATTTTGCCCGACTTTTTCATCGTATTGTCAATTTGTTTATCTATCTCTGCATTTTGCTGCTCATTTGGCTCCACCTTATATTTTTTACAAAGTTCCAAAAGCGCCAACTGACGCCGGCCGGCTTTTATGGTTTCTTCCTTTAGTCTTTCATCCATTGTTTTGCCATCTTTGAACTTGGTATCACCGGATATCTTGGTATCTTCATTGTTTGCGCCAACTTGTTGAATAAATTCGGAATACAGCTGGTTGAAAACCTTAAACCCCTCAAATCTAAGTTGCTCTTTAGTAATGGTAAAATTTTCCGACCTCATCGCCCAGTCATCATCTTGCGCAGTACAAGACGTAAGTGTGACTAACAAAAAAGCAAAAGCGACAAAAACAGATATACTTCTCAGAATTTTCATAATAACTTCCTCTCACAGATTTCAATTGACCATGCACACAATGCTATTCTTAATAAAGAAAAATGTCAATATCAGTACTTTAAACCTACACGGATTATTGATGCCCATAAACAGTTGATTAATCCCTAAAAATAAAAAATATTTCATCAGCAAACTGTGCCTTGGCAAAAACCGTCCGTCCATGTTACACTTTGAAATGTGTGTTATTTTTGGTTTCAAACTTCATCTCGAAAAGGAGTTTATTTTTATGGATAATTTAGATGAAAAATGTAAAGAAATAAGAAAACTCACGCTGCTAACAATAGGAAACTTGGGAGTTGGTCACATAGGCGGGTGTCTTTCAATTGTCGAATTATTAGTTGTTTTATATTATAGACACATGAAAATCAACCCCAAAGACCCCAAAATGCCGGGCAGAGACAGATTGGTACTATCTAAGGGGCACGGCGGTCCCGCGCTGTACTCTGTTCTTTGTCAAAAGGGCTTTTTTGAAAAAGATTGGCTGTTGACTCTCAACAAATTTGAAACAAAATTACCGAGCCATTGCGACATGAATCTCACACCGGGGGTTGACATGACCACAGGTTCTTTGGGACAAGGACTATCCTGCGCTGTTGGAATGGCAATAGCGTCAAAAATTCGCAAAGACGGTGCGACAATTTATTCAATAATTGGCGACGGAGAATCGCAAGAGGGTCAAATTTGGGAAGCTGCCATGTACGCGGGAGCTAAACGTGTGGATAATCTAATCGCCTTTACTGATTACAATAAAATGCAAATAGATGGTAAAGTAGATGAAATCTGTGATATATCACCTATTTCCGATAAATGGAAAGCCTTTGGTTGGAGTGTAATTGAGGTGGAAGATGGTCATAATTGTCGTGAAATATGTGAAGCTATTGAACATGCTAAAACCTTAGAATATCCAACAATGGTAATACTTTCCACAAAAAAAGGAAAAGGCATTTCTTTTGCCGAAAAAGCTAAAGTTAACAGCCATAATATGGCAATTACAAAAGAAATGCTAGAACAAGGTTTTAAGGAATTGGATTAAATTTAAATTTTAAATGTAAAATACGCGAGCAAAATATCAAAAATCAGCGCCTCGATTTTATTTCTAAACAGAACGGAAAGTGCGGCATGCGCGCAGATAAAAGGCGCAATATACGCTGCTAACAACATGGGACCAAAATAAAAATAATTCTCAAAAATTTAAAGTATCTGTGATACAATATATTGCACGCAAAAATAATTTTTTTAAAAAGGAGGTAATGATTTTATGGATACACAAAAATTTACTCAAAAAACCTTGGACGCTGTGCTGAATAGTCAAAAATTGGCAATAGAAAATCAAAATATGCAAGTGGAACCCGAGCATCTATTGTGTTCGCTTTTAGAGCAAGAAAACGGATTAATCCCTCGTATGTTTGAAAAAATGAAAATAAACACACAAAACGCCCTTAATATAACAGTAGAATATATTTTAAAAATTCCAAAAGTCAGTGGACCGGGTAGAGAACCTGATAAAATTTATATTTCTACATCTCTTGATAAAGTTTTCATCGAAAGTGAAAAGCAAAGCAAAAATTTAAAAGATGAATATATCTCCACCGAGCACATAATCTTGGCGTTTTTTGAAGCTAATATTCGAAACATTAACGAGATTTTTTCAAAAATAAATCTTGATAAACAAAATTTTTTAAGCGCATTAAAAGAGGTTAGAAAAAACGTCCGAGTTACAAATGACAACCCTGAGGAAACTTACGATGCCCTTAAAAAATATGGCTACGATCTAATCGAAAATGTCAAAAAGCAAAAACAGGATCCAATAATTGGGCGAGATGACGAAATCCGCAACGTAATTAGAATTTTGTCAAGAAAAACAAAAAACAACCCTTGCTTGATTGGCGAGCCCGGCGTCGGGAAAACTGCAGTCATCGAGGGTTTGGCGATAAGGATTGTCAAAGGCGATATCCCCGAAGGCTTGAAAGACAAAACGATTTTCGCCCTTGATATGGGTGCATTGATCTCCGGGGCAAAATATCGCGGCGAATTCGAGGAGCGTCTAAAAGCCGTTTTAAACGAAGTGAGACAGAGCGACGGCAAGATCATCCTTTTTATCGACGAGATCCACACGATAGTGGGAGCTGGCAAAGTAGATGGCGCCATGGACGCCGGAAATTTACTAAAGCCTATGCTCGCCCGCGGGGAACTCCACTGCATCGGCGCCACAACTCTTACCGAGTACAGGAAATACATCGAAAAAGACGCGGCGCTTGAGAGGAGATTTCAGCCCGTTTTAGTCGGCGAGCCATCTGTCGAAGATACCATCACAATTTTACGCGGCTTAAAAGAGCGTTACGAAGTATTCCACGGCGTTCAAATTGCCGATAATGCTCTAATCAATGCCGCGGTTTTGTCGAATAGATACATTTCTGATAGATTTTTGCCAGATAAAGCTATAGATTTGGTCGACGAAGCCTGCGCTATGATTAGAACCGAAATTGATTCTATGCCCACTGAGCTCGACGTCATCGCGCGAAAAATAATGAGTTACGAGATCCAAGAAGCCGCCCTAAAACGCGAAACGGATGAACCTTCGCAAGAAAAATTAAGGTCTACTCAGAAAAAACTTTCACAGCTTCGCGAAAATTTTAGCACGATGAAAGCCCAATGGGACACAGAAAAATCGGGAATAAAATCAATAAGAAATATTAAAGAAAGCATCGAAAAAGTTAACGCAGAGATTGAAAGATCCGAGAGAAACTACGATTTAGATAAACTAGCAGAGCTTAAATATGGCAAATTGCCAGAACTTAAAAATCAGTTAAAAATCGCAGAAGAAAACGGCGACAATAAAAGACAAAGCACGCTCTTAAGAGACAAAGTCACAGACGAAGAAATCGCCAAGATTATCGCGCGATGGACAGGTATTCCCATTGCAAAACTTTTAGAAAACGAAAAAGATAAAATTTTAAGGCTAAACGAAGAACTTCACAAAAGAGTTATCGGCCAAAAGACGGCTGTGAATAAAGTTTGTGACGCTATAATTCGTTCAAGGTCAGGAATTTCTGACCCAAATCGCCCTATTGGTTCATTTTTCTTCTTAGGCCCCACTGGAGTTGGTAAGACCGAACTTGCAAAAACACTCACCGAAAATCTTTTTGATGACGAAAAAAACATGATTCGCATTGATATGACAGAATATATGGAAAAACACTCTGTATCGAGATTAATCGGCGCACCTCCCGGCTATGTTGGTTACGAGGAGGGTGGACAACTTAGCGAAGCGGTTCGCAGAAGGCCGTATTCTGTAGTTTTATTCGACGAAATCGAAAAAGCTCACAGCGATGTTTTTAATATTTTGCTTCAGGTTCTGGATGATGGACGGCTCACCGATTCTCATGGAAAGACAGTCGATTTCAAGAACACGATAATTATTTTGACTTCAAATATTGGTTCGGAACTTTTGATCGACGGAATAAATCAAAACGACGAGATTGAAAAAGATACCAAACTCGAAATTAAAAACCTTTTAAAACAAAATTTTAGGCCTGAATTTCTAAACAGGCTCGACGGGATTGTATTTTTTAAGCCCTTAATAAAAGACGAAATTTATAAAATTATTGACATTTTAATAAATAATTTATCAAAGCGGCTCGAAAATCAACAAATTCAAGTCACTTTAACACAAAAAACCAAAAACTTCATCATCGAAAGCGCCTATGATATAACTTACGGCGCAAGGCCGCTCAAGAGATTTATTCAAAGCAAGATCGAAACTCTAATCGGAAAATTAATTATAAAAGGTGAAATTTTGCCGGGCCAAAAAATCAAGATAGATATGGAAAACGGCAAATTGGTGATTAAGGATCAAGACCAGAACAAACGGCAAAAACAACAAATTAATAATTAGAGATCACAAAGTCAAAATGGGTACTATAAAATAATAAATTTGTGATCAAAAACCAAAATGACGGGGGCGAATTGACAGTCTCGAGTACCATGGGCCCAAAATGAATAACTATAGCTATTCCGATCTAGAATAGACACCGATAGCTTTAGAGTGAAATTTACTCACGGTGGACTCTCCCTTCCGGTCGTTGCTTTAAACTTCCGGCCCGCGTTTAGAAGTTTTTTCATTCTTTCATTGTGCTTATTCTCAACACCCGAACTCTTCGCGTGATTCCTTGTGAATGTGTCTTTTAGATAATTTTTTTGGCCGATGATGGCTTTTTCGGGGCAAAAATACTCGAGTTTGTCAGAATTATTTTAAGCTCCATATTTGCAGCAATTCCACAAATGCCGGTGCTTCTAATGTATTCTAAATATGGTCTGCACTGACTCCAATCGGCATAACTTGTAAAGCCACGCGGTGAAGCCATAACGCCCAGGTCCATGTGAGGATATTTGTCGGCAAAATACTCAATCAATTTTGCCAACTTCTTAAAGCCTTATTTGTCAAAAATCAATTGTACACAAGATCCATAAAAGTGCTGGCGGAAATCCCCTTTCATCGGACAATATGCATCCATCCCTCGTCCTTCAATCTGTGTTATAACGCGCCCGTTTGTGTGTGCAGGCACATTTTTCTCTGTCTCAATTTTACTATATCGCCCTGGTAGTAGCGAATCAAAGGCGTAGCCAGGTTTAAAAAATTTGTCCCCCCCACAATTAATTGCGCCCTGTCCATCTTTTACGTTCTGTTTCGTTCTCGGATCGAACACTTCGGCATAACAAAAATCCTCTTCCAAACGATAATTGCCTTCACTGCATTCCAGTTCTATTCTTGTTAATTCCTCACTGCTATACTCATCTAAAACTTTAATGCCCAAAACTTTCACCATGTCATCTCGGGTTCTTTTTAATTACTCTGAATTTAACAATCACGAATTGCACGCCATAATCGCAAAACTTTACGTCAAATTCGCAAAAGCTTTGCAAATGGGTCGGATATATTGAGACAATAAAAGGGTGAGTTCACCTGGTATATGCTAAAACTTTGAAAAGTTTAGTTGTCGTAGGCAAATAATCAAGTCTAAAATCCCCACCAATTTCGCTAATTCACCAAGAACAAGTATAAATAAAAAGAACTCTATCTTGCTTCTTGCATTTAAAACTCGATCGCAAACAAAACTGCCTTATCCCTTGCAAAATATCGACATAGATAGCATTCAGATCGACCGCAAGAGTTATAAGCCTCCCGCTATAGAACCCGAACTGCGCGTTAAATACTTAAAATCATCAACATCCTTCAAGATGTCGTTCGAAAACCCTTTAGTCAACTCATCCTTATATAAAATCGGCAAATTTGCAAAGTCTTCAAATGTTTTTATGTCGAAAGATTCGCAACTTACCGCGCCATATTTTCTGTATATTGTCAAATTTGCAAACGCATAATCAACCGACCTACTCAATCTTTCTAACTGGTATTCTCTAATCTTTTCACGCCGCATTCTCGAAAAATTCATTATCGATTCAAAACTATCACTTAACATCCTGCTCAAAACATCATCGTGACTGACGATACTAAACTCAAGACTACCTCTTTGTCGTAACCTTCAAAAAATTTTGCTGCATTTTTCGATGATTTTCTAATAAATTTGTTAAAATCAGCACCGGCATTTGAGTTGGCACCATCCGAAATTTAGCGCATAATCCCAAAATCTACCCCATTTACAAAGCAAGTTTGTCCAACGGCACCGGCCTCCATATCACAAGCAATTCCGCCAAAATCATTTTTTAATTGAGATAATTTACTTTTGCAAGCTATAAATTGATCGCCAGAAAGAATAGTTCCTCTGTGGGGTTTTTAGATCCTTTAAAATTTTAGAAATTTTAACGGCTTTTATTAAAATCCAGCTGCTGCAAAGGATTTTTACAAAACCAATCCCCGGTATTCCACCTTTTCCCCTATTTGGAAAAATCGACGAATCAAAATCGTGCTGGACAACACAATCGGCGATAACAATATCGCCAACATCAATATTTTCATCTATTCCACCAGCGACACCAATGTTTAGTATAAAATCAGGATCGTACTTTAAAATTAAGGTCTGCGTGCAAATCGCAGCATGCACCTTTCCGACCCCCGCTTAAACCGACAAAACAGTTAATTTTGTCAATTTTTTCTAGGATAAATTTGAACGCCCCGGCTTTTTCTTCATTTTTTTCTGTCATTAACTTTAAAATTTCATTTATTTCTTGCAATTCTGCACAAATTAATCCTATTTTATTGGAGCCGTTAAAATTTTTTATCACTTCAATTTCACCTCAATTTTTAGGAATTTTAGGCTTTTAAAAAATTATTAGCTAATTTCTTATCGGCACTTTCAAAAGCTCTAACTTTTGCTTTGCAAAATTTTTGGTTCTGCGAGATTCCTTTATTTTTTGTATTGCTTTGTTCTGCGTCCATTTATCTAAAACTTTAGCTTGCAACATATTCTGTGTTTTTTGAGGAAATTGGATAAAACACTCTGAAATTAACCAAGCATTGCCCATTTTCGCATAGTAATGTTCTGAATTTATAGCACTACAAATCTCCAGAATTCTATCGATATATGCTTCTTCAACAAAAATATTAAGTATCAAAACTAAGCCAAATCTGATTTCCCAAGGATTTTTGGATTCTGTGAATTTTGTAATTTTTTCGAAAGCATCATTTTTATTTGCAAGAATTTGTTTAAATTTTGTTGAAGCTATATCTGATAACGCCCAATTTGAAATGCACGCCGCAAAGCTTTTTAGCATAGTCATTAGCTGATCGTAATCCAATTTTGCGTAGCCAATTATAAGACCGTAAATGGCGAGTTCTTCATGATATTTATTGGAGGAGTGATTGATGAAGCCTTGATAGTCATTTTGAGCTATTAGTTTTGCAAACTTTCGAAGCACCAAAGCCCTAACGCCGATGCAATCAACACGATCGTCGTTTATGAGTCGAGAATTAAACTCTTTGTATTTTAAATCTGCAAATTCTTTTAAATATTCTATAAAACGACTGTGTTTTTGTTCTGACCAAATTCCCTTAAAATCCATTTTTACTCCTTTGATATTTTGAATATCGCCCAGGTTTGCTCGTAAACACCTTTAAAATTTGGTATCACTCGCAATCAAACTTTCTATTTCGTTGATATTTAGTCGAATTTGCTTCATACTGTCCCTATATCTTACTGTGACAGTGTTGTCTTTTGAGGTATCAAAATCGACAGTGATACAAAACGGCGTTCCTATCTCATCTTGCCGCCTGTATCTTTTACCTATGCTCCCAGCTTCGTCGTAATCGCACGTGAATAAACTGGAAATTTTGTCGTAGATTTCATTTGCTTCTGAAGATAATTTTTTAGAAAGCGGCAACACAGCCACTTTATAAGGCGCGAGTGATGGGTGAATTTTTAGGACTATCCGCATGTCGTCATTGTCTAATTTTTCTTCTGTATAGGCGCTGCATATTAAAGCTAAAACACCTCTGTCTGCGCCGCATGTTGACTCTATGACGAACGGAATGTATTTTTTATTTGTCTCGGAATCCAAATATTCGAAGCTTTTCTTGCTAAATTCCTGGTGGCGCGACAAGTCGTAATTTGTCCTATTGTGAGTACCATTTATTTCTCCCCAACCAAATGGAAACAAATATTCTACGTCACAAGCCGATTTGGCGTAATGAGCTAATTTTTCGTGATCGTGAAACCTTAAGGAAGCTTCTGGCAAACCTAAATCTTTATAAAACTGCAAGCTATAATTTTTAAAAAATTCGTAGAGTTCCTCGTCTGTGCCCTCTTTGCAGAAAGTTTGATATTCCATTTGTTCGAACTCAACTATCCTGAAAATAAAATTTCCAGGCGTAATTTCGTTGCGAAAAGCTTTCCCGATTTGACCTATGCCAAAGGGTAACTTGCTTCTGGTACTTCTCTGAACGTTAATAAAATTGACGTACTCGCCCTGTGCATTTTCTGGCCTTAAATAGATAAGACTTTTGCTGTTATCAGTAACGCCTCTATGGGTTTCAAACATCAAATTAAATTCTCTAATATCCGTAAAATTACAAGCTCCGCAAGAGGGACATTTTATATTTTTAGACCTTATTGTATCTATCATCTCTTCTTTCGATAAAGAATCACTTGCGATATTTGGATCAAAACTATCTATCAGATTGTCCGCGCGATAGCGCATTTTGCATTCTTTGCAGTCCACAAGAGGATCTGAAAAACTTTCAGTGTGGCCGCTTGCTTCCCAGACTTTTGGATGCATGAAAATTGCCGAATCAAGTTCGTAACTGTTTTTTCTTTGCTGAATAAATCGTTTTCTCCACGCATCTTTCAGATTGTTCTTCAGCCTAGTCCCTAAAGGTCCGTAATCCCATGTATTGGCAACGCCACCATAAATATCTGAACCGGGGTAAACAAAACCACGCGTTTTGCAAAAAGTTACTATTTTTTCCATAAGGTCAGTTTTTTCTTCTGTGGACATACAATCCCTCGCTTTTTTGCTTGTTTAAACGTTATTTGCCTTCTATTTAAGTGTATCACATTTTCAGGGCCTTTTGCTAAAATTTTAAAACTTATCTAATATGATTGCAGTGCAATTTGGGCCAGCAAGCAGACGTTTAGCAACCGTGTGATTTTCTTTGCACAATATTTTTCGGCCACACTAAATTTAGTTCATCTGCTCGCGCCTTTTTTTAATCACTATTAAAGGTGTTAAAATTTCGCCTTCAGTCGAACCTGCGTGTAGTCCTTTTAATGAATCAGGATCGTGTTTGTCTGCAATACTTTTATCAGAAATGTCAATCGCCAAATAGTCGCCTAGACAAGATTTAAATTTCTATGGAAATTGTCAAATCGGAGACAAGATTCTCAAAACGACGCAATAGTAGTTTTCTCACGGAAATACGACTCATCCCTCTAAAATTCTGCCTATGTAATCTATTAATTTTTCGTAAGACTTACGCATTCGAATTTTTCCAATTCAACGTATTTACACAGCAAATCAATGTTTTTAGTTTCCTGGGAGAATATTTTTTGAGATCCTTGGGGTTCACGGCCTTAAAGATATTGCCACTCCCTACTATATCGGCAACTACAAGTACGTTTTTTGTTTTTTAAGAAAGAAAAATCAATATTATCGCCTATGATAGGCCTATGTTTTGATAAATTAACAGAGTCATCCAATATTTCTTTTATATTAAAACAAATTGTATCTCTAACCCCCAATTTATAAGACAAAATAACGCCAGAAACCCGCCCGCCACGAGTTACTGCCTCTTATAATTTATAGAAATTAAACCCACACACACAGTAATTACGTTAAGCGCTTTACTAGATAAAGTAAAGTGAAAACCCTGCAACTGCGTCTCCATAGTTTTATCGCAATCAAAACGTGGTCAATGCGCTTTTGTTATCTTCTCCTCTTTCGCAAAACACTTCGTGTTCTGTTTCAGCAACAGAATTTTGGTTTTTAACTCCTCTCATTTTCATACATAAGTGTTCAGCTCTTATCCTCACTTTAACATGTTTGCAACTTATATTATCAAATATTGCCTGCGCAATTTCTCTTGTTAATTTTTCTTGTATTTGCAATCTCTTAGAATAGCACTCAACTAATCTAACCAATTTAGATAGGCCTACAATTCTATTGCTTCTGGGAACATACTCGATATCCACGTTCCCAAAAAAAGGAAGAAAATGATGCTCGCACATAGAATAAAATTCTATATTTTTAACAATTACTTTGCCCTGACAGCTTTGATCAAATTGTTTTGACAATATCTCTTTCGGATTCTCGCCATAACCGCTAAATATTTGTGCGTAAGCTTTTGCAACTCTGTTCGGCGTTTCTAAAAGCACATCCCTATTTATGTTTTCCCCCAGAGACAACAATATATTTTTCACATTTTCAGATATCACCTGATTTTTGCTAATTTTTGCGTTTGAATTGAGGGTCCCCATTTCTTTTTTACTCCTTTTTCGCTATTTAATTTACCTAATAGCTTTATTGTTTATAAAATCGCAAACTCATCAGATTTTTCGCAAGGAGACAAAAAAATAATCTGCCTTTATTCTTTTTCTATTGTCACATGCAATTTGTAAATATAACCATGAACATTTTTGCACAAACTCTTGTGACCATCTAGCATATGAGCGGTATCGAAATTTTTTTATTGACGTTTCAACTTCTTTGGAACCAAGGCCATAGTGACCTTCGAAAGATTCCCTTAAAGGCGGTTCAATTAATTTGGTCAAATCTTCAAGGTTTCGAACCCGAATTCCCAGAAAATTTAGCGCATATTTCATAGATTTGGCACAGTCTATCCTGGAATCGATTATCATGCCGTCAAAATCAAAAAACACATACTTACATTTTTATTTCTAATATTTTTCAGCTCCTGGCAACGGTGCTAAACAATTTTTTATAATAACCTGCAGATCTTAATTGTCTCATTAAATACAAATCTTTGCAACACATTCGTGTTCGTCTCGCATATAATTCCTCGCTTATTTGCTTACTCCAAATCAAATCTGCAGTGTTTGAGAGAGTAAATTTAACTAACCGCACCGGGTTGAGCCTTTTTGCAGGCAAATGACTTTATTTTGCATCTCGGTCAATCGGCTAAAAAATCACTTTCCTGCCCCAAAATACCTCTTGGCGAATAAATGCTGTGCACTGGGAGTGTTGGATTAATTCTTTAACAAAAAATAAAAACCGCAATATTATATCAATGACAGCCATTTTACTATTTATTGTACATCGGAAATTTAAAAAACAGCGCAGGCGAGAAAGTTCAAAGACACGAAGAGTAAAAATAAATAAAAAAGACACAAAGAGCTCGGAAATTTAAAAAACAGCGCAGGCGAGAAAGTTCAAAGACACGAAGAGCAAAGATAAATAAAAAAGACACAAAGAGCAAAGATAAATAAAGCGGCTTAAGAGCACACGTATTTGTCTTTTAATTTCAAAATGCGTGCAACAGATTCATTTATCTGGCTTTCTGGAATCTCGCCACTGTCTACAGCATTTTTCGCAGTTTTAAAAACTGAATCAAGTCTTGCTATATCTTTTTTACTTCTCAAAATAACAGGCATACAAACTATGTTCGCTCCGGCTGCGATTGCCATTTTCACCGCTTCTGCTTCTTCAAAATTGTCCGAAATAACTCTCATGTTCATTGCGTCTGTGATTATTACGCCATCAAATCCCATTTCATTTCTGAGCAAATAGGTTAAAATTGTTTTCGATAAAGTTGCTGGAATAAAAATTTTACTACCATCTTTTAGGGAAATAAAAGTTTTATTTTCAATTTTCGGCAGCTCAATATGTGCTGTCATTATCATGTCGACGCCAGCATCAATCATTTCTTTAAAAGGTGCTAATTCCAATTTTTTTAATTCCTCTAAAGTTTTATTTACTCTTGGCAAGCCTAAATGTGAGTCAACATCTGTATCGCCATGACCCGGAAAATGTTTTGCTGTTGCGATAACATTTTGGCGGTGCAGACCATCCATGAATTTTTTGCCGAATTCAGAAACAATTTGGGCATTGTCGCCGAACGAACGAACATTTATAACGGGATTTTTCGGATTGCTATTAACATCCACAACCGGAGCAAAATTGCAGTTTATTCCAAGCGCAGCAAGTTCCCTTCCTATAGTTTTGCCTTTTTTAAATGCTTCTTTGGCAGTTTTGATTTCTGCATTATTTTTGAGTTTTTCTCTGCCAAAGGCGAATCTTTCAACTCTGCCACCTTCTTGATCTACAGCTATAATAAGGCGTGGATTGCCAGCATCGACGGCAGCTTCTTGCAGATTATTGATTAGTCTTTTAGATTGCTCCGGATTTACAAAGTTTTGAGAAAACAAAATTACACTGCCAATATGGTATTTTGCGATAATTTCTCTAATTTCATCATTAATCTCCGTCACCGGCTTTTGTAGCGTAACTTTTTCATCAGTAACAATCCCAGGATTTTCTGTTTGCTTTAAATCTTCTTCATTCCAAAACCTAAAATCCAGGCACATCATTTGTCCGATTTTTTCATCTATTGTCATTTGTTCTAAACGCACGGCGCGTGTATTCTCTCCAAAAGTAAAACTAAATGTTAATGCAAAAACTACACATACTCCAATTATTTTTTTAATCATTACATATCCTCCGGGCATTTTTATTGTCTACACAAAATTGTAACAAATACGACTTATATTTTCAACTGATAAATAATTTAACAAGTTACGAAGGTAGTGATCAAGATTTTTATGTCATTTTTGCATTTTTTTGAGATAGATGACGTAATCATCACATTTCTTAAGCTTTATGCACTTTTACACGAAGTCTTTTCACATTTGCGCAATTCCCTTAGTGTTCCTCTGCACGAAAGCTTTAAAGGTGTGTTTATTTTAGTGCTAAGCTGCCTTGCGCAGTAATATCAGCGAAATTTAAAATTCTAAATGTGATGCACAATCCGAAAACTTACTGGACTTTAACCACTGTATCATTTTTGTGATTCCTTAAGATTGCAAAGATCTATCATTTTAAGACAATCACGGTGCCTTGTATTAATAGAATTCGCAGCGATTGGCTGCTTAAAAGTTGCCCAAAATTTTCTAATTTTCCCTCTTTTTATGATTCTATCATTTGCACCCTTTCGTTTCAAGGGGTCTCATAAAATTTATGCAGGGTTTTACTTTTGAAACGATTCGTAAATTCGACATTTTTACGATTTTAATGTCTTAGTATAATCCTAACGTTCTAACACATAATGGCTTATTTGCGCCATTTTATTTTTCTAAAAGATAAGAGTTATTATAAAAACTAATTTTAAGCACCTGATCATTATCGTAGTACATTCCCACATTTAAAATAATCAACTTTTTGTTGTCGTATTCGTATTCTATTTTTTCAGTTGTAATTTTGCTCTCGCCAGATTCTTTATGTTTTAAGTACATATTTTTTAAGTGTTCATAGAACCCTTCGACGATTTGAGTTTTGCCATTCGGGTTTATTGTGACTTTATTACCTTCTGTAAACAAACTGAAACTGCTATAAAGTTTAGAATAATTCCCTATTTCAATGTGGTCGTAATCGTAACTAAAATCTATTCTTGAACGCTGATCTGAATTATAATTGTAAGATTTTTCAAAACCAAAAATTTCTTTCTCTAGCTTATCAATCAAGTCTTTATTTAAAAATGCGGGTTTGTGATTCGAAGCTTCAAAGTTGCCTTTCACGTAACGATAAGATTCTATAATTTTACTTTTTTCTTCTAAGCTAATGCTACCATCAGGAACAATGATGTCATTTGTAAGCATGCTGTTATTTGACAGCAACATTTTTAGTCTTTGGGATTGTTCTCTCATTGGAACATCTATAATATTTAACGGCGTAACCGTAATGAGCAAAACAAATCCTGTTAATACTATAAGCGCGTGTTTTAAACTCTTTTCGCGTTTCAGTAAGAACATAATAGCAAAAACTAACGCGAAAACATTTAAAATAATAGAAACATATCTTGATGTTGTTAATCCATAATTTGAAACTCTTATATAGATGGCGACAAATTGCATTGCTATTGTGGGAATTATCGCAAGCCCACCAAATTTCAAGAATAAATTTATAGCTTTGTTTTCGCTTTTGTATTGGCTGAGTGAAAATGCGAAAAATACAAAGAGGAGCGATGAAAAAGACACAAACCAGTTTACCTGTCCTGATGGGAAAGTCCAGGTAAAAAGAATTTTTCCAAGATACACGTACAGAATTGAAAGCAAAAGAACATAAAGGGGTACCATTATTTTGGAAACAATAATGTTGAAAACTTTTGGGATTTTTATTTTACTCCCTACAGTTGGAATAACCGATGATAGCATGGTTCCGAATAAAACTATTCCGACAAATTCACCAAATATCAAATACGCTTTATAAGAATCTTTAAAATTATGAATTAATATTGTAAATGCCAAAATACAGATGGAAACTCCACCAAATATAATGGCACAAGCAAAAAAGTTAAATAGAAGGCTTTTCAAAAAGTGAGAAAATGTTTCAGACATGGAATCGGTTTTAGAAAAATACAAAATAAAAAGTATTTCTGAAATTACGATTCCATCAAGTCCTATTATTAGCAAAGCATTATAGCCATAAATGTGCAGAAGAATATAGGGAATAGAGCTTAAAATTAATGCTATCGCATCAATCGCAGTTTTATTAATTTTGTTTTGAAAATATTTTTCATACAAAACTTTGGCTAAAGTGCAAGTGAATATTCCAAAAGCAAGAGTGTATGCTACTTTAGTCAAGATTTTAAACGCTTCATCATTAAAATTAAGATTGCCCAGTGTCATACATGACGTGGTAAAAAACAAAGCAATCATTAGAATAAATGGCAGATAAAATCTTTCGATTGTGCCGTTTAATTTTTCAAATTGACTTGAAAAGAATCTTGTTAAATTTTTCATTTTGGCCTCCTGTGGTTTATTTATTAATTTACTACAACCCATTCCCCGCTTGTGTTTAAACCCTTACGATCGATTTTTCTTTCGTTTTTCAGTGCAGATAAATCTCTCAAATAGTTCTTTTGGAAACTTTAAGTATTTTTGAAATCGCACTTGCTACAATTGAAGGATTATTTTTTAAAGTATCAATAATACGTTCACATCGTTTCTTAAGCTTTCTTATTGACAGTATTTTTACTTGAAATGTCAGTGACAATATTTTTGGGTACAACAATAAATGATTGTGGGGTAAAAAGAAGATTGGTGCAAGTTCTTATTTATACGCTTTTTGAATTTTTCGTAATCCACTTCCGCGTCGTTCCATTAATTTTAAACGATGAAAAATATCGCACAAAACAGGATTTCTACGTACAGATGCAACTTTGTTAATATTTAAATCTTGAATTTTAAATCCATCAACCATACCGCCAGGCAAAACAATTTCTAAGCGGTCATCATAAATATCGATATGTATTTCGCTGCCTCTAATACCGTAATCTCTGTGAATTATGATGTTTACGTCGGTTTCGTGAACCGCATCCCGTGTGTAATCAGACATATCGATTCTGCCACGTCCAGTTTTACGCCACTTTGCTTTAGAATTGTTCTGAATTAAATTTTTGGCATTTTCAAGAAGCGTTGGCACGTTGCCAGAAAACTCTTTATCATCGACTGCATCTTCAAAAACAGATCCTTTTGTTAAACCGTTCCAACGTGCGCAGAATATTCGGGACTGAAATATGATCGGATGATCAGCAAAAAATACGCCCGCAAAGGTTAAATTTCCGTTTTCAAGCACTAAACCAAATGATTTAAAATCCTTTCGAAAGTCCGGCTCAATTCCAGTGGAGTAACAATAAGTTGCCAAAAAGTATGTGAAGCCTTCATATGCAATTTTATTTCCATCTGAAGAATAATAGTAAGGTGTGGCTGCGCCAGAAAGCCCAACTACTGTGCCATCGTCTGCAACGCCAAAGTAAATGCTATCGCCTGGGCCATTTGCAAAATCACTCACACTTTTAAGCCAGCTTTTTGGCTTTTTTATTTCTAAATCGGATTTAAATTTATATTTTGTTACTTCAGTTATTAGGAGTTCTTGAAGTGTTTTCACGTAATCTTTCACCTGCTGTTTTTTCTTTTATTGTAGTTCGAAATAACAAAAAATTCAATTGGCCGAAATTCAGTTTTTATACTGCCCAACAAAGCGTGATAAGGAAAAATCGAAACAAGTTTTGCAGCTAATTTTAGATGAAAAATAAAAATTAAAAACTATAACTTGTAAAATCAATTTTTTATTTCTAATTTAGTAAATTTCATTCGTATAAACCGCATTAAACTGCAGTTTTACTGCGTTTGCAAAAAATCGGCTTTTGCTCTAAAACAGTAATTATAAAAACACATTGCATACGGAAGAATTCAACTTGTTTAATTTTTAAAAAACTGTGGCAACAGGTGCAACAGCACTAATGTTAGGACTTACATTGTTGCATACAAATGTATCTGCGTTTGGTGGTTATGCTCATCATAATATTTGCGACAGGGTAATCAAAAATGATTTTTCTAAAATTAACACAGCTTACTTAAGTGGCGCTACAATTGCAGATATCGGTTTGTTTAATTGGGATGAAAAATATAGTTTGGAATCGGATAGTCAAAAATTTGCAAGTAAAACGATCGAAATCACTTCAAAAAGCGAAGATGCAAAAGAAAAATATTTTGCACTAGGTTGGTCTGATCACGTTATTCAAAATGAAAAGGGTTCTGCTTGGCAAAATTTTCGGTGAAACAATTACGGATTTTTCGGCTGCGGCTTATATACTCGACACTGTAACTGTAATTGATGAGGCGTTTCGAGGTAAAGGAATTGGTACAAAACTTATGAAAGCAGTTCTTGAAAATGAAAATTTAAAAGATTGTTCCCTTGTACTTGCAACATCCGTACAAACCAAAAAATTCTATGAAAGCCTTAGATTTCAAATCAAAAACGAAAAGTATATGCTTTACAGAGTCTCTTGACACGCAAATTTAAAATATGTAAATTGGTTGTAAATGGCAAATAGTACAATTTGAAGATAAAAAAATAAAGGATGGTGAATCCATGAAAAAATTGTTATCCGCATTTGCAGCATTTTTGATTTTTGCTAGTGTTCCTGTTTCAGCAGTAACTCCGCAATGTGTCACGGATTTTATGCAAACTGATTCCATGAAAAACGCAGATTTTGCTCTGATCGTTAAAGACATGGAAACGGGTGAAATTGTTTATGACTACAACATTAAAAACAGCGTAGTTCCTGCATCCACTCTAAAAACTGTAACAACAGCAACCGCTTTAGAAATCTTCGGAGCAGATTATCGTTACGAAACACTTTTGCAGTATGATGGCGAAATTAAAGATGGTGTTTTGCATGGGAATATTCATATAAAAGGTAGCGGTGATCCAAGTCTAGGCTCGGAATATTTTGAAAACCAAACAAAATTTTTAGATGACTGGGCTGAAGCGATTCAAAAATTAGGAATTAAAAAAATAACAGGTAGAGTAATTGCAGATGAGAGTATATTTGATAATCAGGGAACACACCCAAGATGGCAAGCCGAAGATTTAGGATTAGGTTATGGCGCTGGTAGTTACGGAATTAATATTTTTGATAATAGATATAGGCTTTATCTTAAATCAGGTGAAGTTGGGAGTAAGCCAACGATTGAGAAGACTGCTCCTGAAATGAAATTTAATTTTATTAATACACTTACTGTTTCAAACAATGCAATAGGCGGCTCCATTTTCGGTGTACCATTTTCAAATGAGCGTTACTTGAATGGTAGTTTATCACCTAATTCGTCCAAGATTGTCTATGGTGATATATCTGATCCAGCCGTTTATGTGGCAAATTTATTAACAGATAAAATTGAAAATATCGGTATTTCAACTAAGGAAATGCCAACTTGCAGCAGACTTTTAATTCAATCGGGCAAATCATTGCCACAAGAAAGAAAACATATTACAACAACATATTCTCCTGCTTTGGGCGAAATTGTTAAAGTCACAAACTATTTTAGTCGTAATCTATACGCTGACGCTCTCTTAAAAACAATCGGAACTTTACATCCGAAAACGGACAAACCGTTAACTTCTTTTGAAAAAGGTATCAATATTTTAAAAAAACTATGGCATTGCGAAAAAGGAATAGATTGCTCTTTAATTCTTTACGATGGCAGCGGATTGGCACCAGTGAACAGAGTAACTGCCACTTTCGTTAGTGAGATTTTAGAATACATGGCAACCAAATCTGTTCATTCAGAAGCTTTTATAAATTCTTTCCCTATGGCAGGAGTAAATGGCACAGCTAATAATTTTCTTCGTGGTACTTGTTTACAAGGTAAAGCAGCACTTAAAAGTGGATGGATGACCGGTGTGCAATGTTACGCTGGTTACATTACCAGAGACCGCAAAAAATATATCGTTGGAGTGTTTGCAAATAATTATCATTGCAATACACTAGAAATTAATAAAGCCATAGAAAATATTTTATTAAATTTATTCTCTTAAGATGAAAAAACTGTTACAGCAATAGGCAGATATTGCGAAAGTGGCGATAGACTTGCCGAAAATATTACTTTAAAACACCGTTGATTGGAGATGTTCTGGCGCAAAAAATACAGAAGCATACACTTTTGTAAAATCCATGAATTACAGCAAAATACCGTCCTGCAGTGCTTTTATTAAAATCGGATGGAACTATTGAAATTATGATAAGGTGCCAAAATTATGCGGATTTATTAGCTTTAGAATTGAATTAATAATTTTTTTCAAAGCATTTAAATACGTCCCAGAGCTTTTAATAAACTCTATGGGCTTTTTATTCTACAATTGGTTGCGCAATAATTATTTTTTCGTTTTTAATTTGTAATTTTGCTCCGATTGGTAGTGTTAAAGGATTTGGGATATGTCCTGAATGGAAATTATAAATAACTGGAATTTTTAAATCTTTCATAACATCAAAGCAGGCATTTAAAAGCCCTTCTTCTGTTTCGCCTTCGTTAGGTGTTATTGCGCCAATTATTATTCCTGAAATTTCATTTAATCTTCCTGCCAGTTTTAGCTGCCAAAGGATTCTGTGAACTCTGTAATCATTTTCTTCTATTTCTTCAAAAAACAGAATTTTATCTTTATAGCTAGGTTCATATTGTGTGCCAATTAAACATTGAATTAAGCACATATTACCACCGAAAACCTGCGCCTCGCAATTTCCTGATTTGAACACTTTAAATGGAGTGTTATCATCAATGTTGTATAATTCTGTTTGTGGTTTTGGATTCATAAGCATATCAAATAAATTATTAAAACATAAAGTTTCTTTCCAGTTTGGTTCTTTGCCCATCATTGGTCCGTGGAAGGTTACAATTCCTGATTTTTCAAAAATTGCTGATGATATTGCAGTTATATCACTGTATCCAACAAAAATTTTCCTGTTTTCTCTAAACGCTTCATAGTCTATTTTATCAAGAAGATGCATTGCACCATATCCGCCCCAAATTGCAAAAATAGCATTTATATTTGGATCTTTCACGGCTTTGTTAAATAAATCCGCTCTTAGTTGTTCTGTTTCGTCACCGAGCTGAAGCGGTGAGGCTGTAAAGGCTTCTTCATATACAACTACATTAAAACCTCTTTTTTCTAAATCTTTTGTTATTTCAGAAATACGTTCTTTAAATAATTTTATCCGATAAGAAGTTGCCCTACAAGGTGATAGCACGCATATTGTGTCGCCTTCTTTTAAGGCTTTTGGTACTAGTATTTCTCCATCAAATGCAGAAGCTCGCAGGCTAAAAAAACAAATCACCGAAAAAATTGCTGCAAATGTTGTTAGTGCCTTGATTTTGAAATTCATAATGTTTCACTCCTTTAAGATTGTTGTTTTTTAAAATTTGAAATCCATTTAAGCCGCCTTTTCCAAATTCGCTTCTTCGTCTATTGGACTAATTTCAGCAAAATATTTTGCAAAGATTTCATCAAACGTAGTTTTGCCAGAGTTTCAGGTGGACCGTAAAAAACTAAATTTACAGCATTTTGGGATTATATAATTTTTCGCAGGTCTTGTTTTCACCTAAAATACGATTTCTTCTATACTTTTAGGTCTCTAAGTAAATAAACTAACGGTTTGTTCATTTTTCACCCCAATGTTTTTAAATATTTCTCTTTTCTAAATCAAGCAAATATTTTTTGACGTGTAAGCCGAATGCGTATCCGACTAAAGAATTATTACTGCCCACAACTCGGTGGCAAGGAATTATTATACAAATAGGATTTTTATTATTTGCAAGACCAACAGCTCTGCAAGCTTTTGGTGAATTTATTTTTTCAGCAATCTCTTTATAAGTTTGAGTTTTACCATAAGGAATAAGTTTTAGAGCATCCCAAACTTTGTTTTGAAATTCTGTGCCTTTCATAGACAACGGTACATCAAAATTTTTTCTTTTACCTTTGAAATATTCTCTCAGTTGCTTTGAAGTTTCCAGGATTAACGCAGTTTCTTCTTCAATGTAATCATTAAAGCAATCCTTATTCTTAAAAGAAACTTCTGATATTCCAATACCATCATCTGTAATACTTATCTCGCCTATATCATAAGAATAACGCCATATCTTTTTATCCATATTAAATATTCTCACCACATTGAGCAAAATAGGACTAACAGAATTTATTCGCTAAGTTTATTTAGTGACAACATCTAAATTGTTTTTGCACTATTTTTGAGTCTAAAGATTTCAAACAAATATTAAAATCATTTTCAGAACAAATCGAAAAAATATAGTTATCATCTAATTCATAAGATTTTGCTAAATATTGCTTATTTAAATTTTTATCGTATACATTGAATTCGTTTGTACTGTGTTGGGATTTTTCAACTGAAAAATAATTAAAACCCTTGGTTAAACCAACACCCTGAAGTTTTGTATAACTTTCCTTTATAGTCCAAATATTATAAAATCGCTTTAATGATGCAATTGATTTAGCGCCAAATACGTAATTTTTTTCTGAATTTTCAAAATATCGATTCGCAATTTTATTATAGTTAAAATCTTTTATAATTTCAATGTCAGCTCCAACAAGTTCCGAACTAAACGCCACTATTATATAATTTCCAGAATGAGAAATGCTAAAATGGGTATTTGGAAAATTTTCAATATAAGGTTTGCCCAATTTATCGTAATTCATATGTATCTCTGCATTATTTAAAGAAAAACTTTCTATAAAAAATTGTCTTACAATGATTTCAGCGCAAAGCGACCTGTTATAATCAGCATCACTTTTGAAAAGGTTTAACTTGTCTCTTTTTTCTTTAGAAATGTATTTAAAAAAATCGTGAACATACCTTTTGTCCAAATCACTAATTTTTGTAAAACATATAAAAACTTCATTTTTCATAGATTTATTTTTTAAAGGCTATCCTCCTCTTTAACTATTTCATGACACAAATTTCTTTCTAAATTCGCAATAATAAGCAGTTCTTTTTTTATCTTTGAAATCAATTCTAGTTTTTTAGATATAATGATTTTGATAAACATATTCTTAACTAATTCCCATTTGATATGAATATTACTCATAGCATTAATATATTTATCTGGCCATCTTAAATACTCGAAAAGGCATTTTGTGTTGTATCTTCCATTAGCTATTGTTCTTAACTTTCTTACCAGAAGCGCATTTGATGAATAACTTGGATCATTTGTAAGTTTCTCGATTGAATCTACAACATCTAACCAGTTACTAAATTTTTCAATTGAATTATAAATTTCGTTTTTATTGTTATATTTTAAGATATCAAAATACCTATCCCTTACTAAAACAGGAGTAATTTCATTTTGAATATGTTGAGCTATCTTCACAGAAAAACATTGATCTATATTAAATTCATTTAAATTTTCCAAATCGACAATATCGTCTGAATAAAATGAATCGGTTACATTTATTATTTTTTTTACAGAATCGTATTTTACCGTAAAAGTGTGCGGCCACGATACTCTCGGGACTTCTGAATTCCAGGGCAAATTATATGCGTTTGATGTAATTAATACAATATTACCATCAATCAATAAATTAGTTATATCTGTGGCGTCATTATTGACAGCATTACAAACTAAACCTAAGTATAACTTTGCAAATTCAAAATAGTGTTCAGCGCACACATCGAAATTGGAGTAATAATGAATGTTATCGGCTAATATGGGTGCAGTTGTTTTAAATCCCAAATCCCACGAAAATAAAAATAAAGGTCTAAAGTCGATTTTAAAATGGTCGCATAAATTCGCCATAGCATTTTCCACACAACAGTGTGTTATATATCGTTTCACTAAGATGTGATCATTCATAACAATTTCCTCGCTTTCATCATTTATACCAACCGGATTGCGCATTATACATTTCAGCATATACTCCATCGTCATTTAAAAGTTTATCATGATCGCCCATCTCAGTTATTTCCCCATCTTTCATAACAATAATGCGTTCTGCTATTTTTGCTGATCCCATACGATGTGTGACTATTATTGCTGTTTTATCTTCTGAAATTTTCATAAATTTTTTGTATATTGCACTTTCTTCAATCGGATCAATTGCTGCTGTTGGCTCATCTAAAACTATTATATCACTATCACGATAAAGTCCTCTCGCGATAGCAATTCTTTGCCACTGTCCACCGGACAAGTCGATGCCGTCGAATTCGCGTGAAAGCATCGTATCAAGCCCATTCGGGAATATATCTTTGTTTTTTACGTTTATGCTGTTTTGTTCAAGTGTTTCTTCAACTTTATTCTCGTTACATTCATTTTTCAAATCCGATATTTGCACGTTTTCTTTCAAAGTCAAGGCATATCTTTGATATTTTTGAAAAACTCCTGAAACTTTCTCGAAAAGAGATCTATAACTTGTAGTATTTACATCTGTTTTACCAATTTTTACACTACCGTTTGTGGGCTTATATAATCCTGTAAGAAGTTTTACAAGCGTTGTTTTCCCAGCACCGTTTTCACCTACAATCGCAATTGTTTCACCCGGTTTTATTGTCAGATTTATGTTTTTAAGTGCGTCTTTATTGGCATTAGGATATCTAAAATTTGCATTTTCTATCACTATATTATCTCTTTTATTTATTTTTAGGTTTGGTCTGTTATCAGAAGGTATAATTAAAAATCTGAGAAAATTCCGTATTAATTCAAAATTATCTGCATGAGTTCCTATGCGTGATGTAAATTCTTCCATAATACCAAAAAGCATACCTATCGAGCTATAAACTGCTGCAAACGCTCCAATGGATATTTCTCCGTCAAGTAGGTTTTTTAACAATAAAAGCAATACTCCACCATAACCAATGAACGAAAGAGTATTAAGCCCCAAATCTATCAACGCACTCCTCTTGCCTGCATCCCAAATTGCAGCATTTAGAGAATAAACTGTGTTTTCAATTAATTTTTTAAAATATCTAAAAGAACCTAGGTTTCTTGTTTCTTTATAGAAATTTTTACCACTTGCTGCATCTTGGTATGCCTCAAATTCTCGTCTGATTGGTGCAGCCTTATCCTCAAGTTTTGAAAACACGGATGAACGTAAGATATGAGCAGTTATTGCAGGCACAAAAACAAATAAAAGACATAATATAAGCGTTGATTTAAGGCTTACTAAATAAAATCCCATAAATATAAAAAATGTTACGTAACGAGTTATAAGACCAGATGTAAAGAAACAAAAAATCACTGCAGGCTCCGCGCCTTTTATAGCTTTATTTATATCGTCTAGACGTTTTGGATTTTCATATTCTACAGGATCAATTAATCCCGATTTTTTATTTATTTTACTGTTTAAATAACCAAGAATTTTTGCAATCTGAACGTTCCAAGAAAAACTGTTCATAGCATTTGTAATATCATTTGCCAACTTAAAAGAAACATATATTATAAGTGCAGTTATTGCACTATAAAAAGTGCTTTTCCTAAGAGAAGCATTGTATACAGTGTCAAAAAACATTTGCGTAATCATAACATTCATACCAACAAAAACATTTAGTAACATACTTAGAATTTGTTTATAAACGAAATATCCGGGCTGTGGCTTATAACACATGGGATATATTTTTTTTATCATATAAAAAAAGTTTATGGAATCTTTTGTTTTATTTTTAAGCATAAACTCCACCACCATTTTTCTTTTTGCTTTTGTCATCTTCTTTGTTTTCTTTATACCATTCAGACTGACTTTTAAACATTTCAGCATAAATAGTATCTTTTGCCATAAGTTCATCGAATGATCCAATCTCCACAGCTTTACCTTCTGATATAACTATTATCTCATCTGCAAGTTTAGTCAAACCCAATCTATGACTTGTAAATATAGTTATCCCAGTAGATTTGTTTTTTTGATTATGATTGATTATTTCTTTAAATTGTTCATAAACTTTGCTTTCTGATATGGGATCAAGTTCAGTGGTGGGTTCATCTAATATTTTTAAAGGTGCAGGATTCACAATAAGCCGTGCAAGTGCAATCTTTTGCCACTCACCACCAGATAAATCAATGCCACCTTCTTTTACTTTTGTTATCGGAGTCTCATATTTTTTAGGTAGTTTTTCCACAATTCTGGAAAGCCCAATGATATTTACAGCATTTTCAATTCTTTCGCAATCTTGTATATTGTTAACGTTTCCTATTGCGATGTTATTATAAAAATCAAGTGGATAGCGACAAAAATCTTGATATACAGTTGCAGAAAGAGCTTTTATTTCAGACTGCTCATATTCTCTTAATTCTTTGCCATTAATAAATATTTCGCCCTCATAATCCTCATATAATCTTGTTAACAATTTTGTAAGAGTTGTCTTTCCTGCTCCATTCATTCCTACAATAGAATAATGTTTTCCGGAAACTAGCTTTATATTGATATTTTTTAGTATGTAAGATTGTGTTCCAGGATATTTAAAACTTACGTTTTTAAACTCTATTGATTTTAATTTAATTATACTTGTATCTGGTAGACAATCGGAATTTTCATCTTCTTCAAATTCAATAAATTTATTTAAATCTTTTAGATATTCAGTCTTATGTTTGAAATCTGATACATGTGTTGAAATAGCCCATTGTAATTGCTGGCTAAACCCAAATATAGCATTTACAAGAGAGGTAAACATGCCTATAGTCAATTTAATATTTCCACTTGCGTCTGGGAATATAGCCAAGGGTAACAATATTAAAATAACAATTACGCCACTTATTAGAACAAGCATTCCTGAAGCTGTTCTGCTAATCCACGCTTTTCGGTCTACTTTTTTACGAGCAATTCTTGATACTTCATATTTATTAATATACTCTTGATTCATTTTTTCTGTATATCCATAGGTATAACGTTCTTCTATCGTATCTCTGCTTGTTAAAATTCCAGAAATGTATGCAGCCTTTCTATCAATTTTTGTCATTTCTTTATCTACATCATATTTTTTTTTGCCAAACTTATGCGATATCACAAATGATGGTATACAAGTCACAACAAAGACAAGTGATGCCCACCATAGTTGCATTCCCAAAACTATAACAAACCCTACAATCTGTGCAATAATCCCCCAAGCATTAAAAATTTGATCAAAAAAACCTTGCAGGTTTACTTCTAAATTTACTGTGGCACGATTTATCACATCAACACTTTTCTGATGTTCATAGTATTTAAATTTGATAGCTGCTTTCTTATCAGCAACTGCCAGAGCAACGAATTTTCTTATTTTGTTTCCTGCATTCGTATTTATTAAATTCACCATTATTTTTACATAATAATTAAACAAAAGTATTGCAATGATTGCACCAAGAGGGAAAAATACTTTACTCAATTTACTATGATCTTCAACCGCTGCTACAGCATTATCCAAAAACTTTGCAGTCATTATAATGTTTAATGTAGGTATAACCGATCCAATAATATTATTTATTGTTTTTATTATAACTGCGCCGGGAGCGAGTTTGAAATATAAAATTAATATAGTCAGGTAATTATACTTCTTTTTGCCAAACAGCATAAATTCTACTCTCCTTGAAAATGATTTTAGAATTAAACGTAATTTGATAATATACGGACTTGTATGACTTTCTAATGTTACGCTATCCTTTACACGATATCAAATCAAATATACACCATTACATTACTTTTTCTTGTTGTGTTAATTTCTTGCTTAATGTACCCTTGCTTAACATAATGTTAAACACTGCTGATAATTGATTCGTTAAAAAATGATAAACGCCATTTTCATTATTATCAAAATCCGTTACACAATCAGCCACATCTTTAGCTTCTTTCGCACCATTTATCATGCACACTCCCATTCCAGAGTTTTTTAATAATTCAATATCATTAATAGCATCTCCAAAAGAAATAATATTTTCAATAACAATATCATTTTCTTCTGCAACACGCTGAACTGCTATCCACTTGTTAACAGATCCAACGGATATATCAATAATATCGTCTCGGCCTCGCCATCCGCAGACAATGATATCATCAAATAATCGTATAACTTTATTTTGCAAGGCCTGTAGAAAATCCGGCGAAACACTAATTATTATTCTTTGAACATCAAAAATCTTAGCTAATTTATATCCTATATGGAAAAACGGCAAATTGTGATTAACTATAATTTCATGAAGATACTCATTTTCATTTGTGAGCAGATATGTTTCATTGCATCGTGATAAAACCACATTGTTAATTTCATAATTTTTTTGATATTTAAGCAAAAACTCTAAAATACTTTCAGCATTGCTAATATTATTTTGATGTCTTACAATTCCGTTATTCGGATTACAAATAAGTCCTCCATTATGACAAATTAAATCATTTTCTAGATTAAGCACTTTATAATACTGATACGCATCTGATACAGAGCGTCCTGTAGCAATGTAAACCACATGTTCTTTTTTGATAAAGTGAATCGCTTGCTGCAATTCATTTGATAGATTATAGGTATCTGTTATGCTTGTTCCATCTATATCTAATACTAACATCTTTCTCATGACTAATTTTCCTCCTTTATTATTTATCATTTTTTTCTATTACATAATGGTTAATAAAATCTGGGTGCCCAAATTTCTCCGAAAAACTTTCAAAAAACGGTATAGGTCTAATTATCTTGTATCTTTTTAATATCAAATTTTGTTTCGATAATATGTAATTTTCTTTATCTATAAAACGCAAAAACTCATAAGATTTTTTTCTGTATTCAAGCTGATTTACTGGATTTAAAAGTTGCAACGAGGAAAGAACATCAAAATAGGCAATTTCATTCACTCCAAGATGTTGTGCCAAAAACATATCAAACAATTCTTCCTGTACACCAAATCCGAGTCTAAAACTACTATACGATCTCGCGGGATATTGTGAGATATTTAAAAGTTTTTTTAATGCGTCTGGATCAATTGCATCTGGATATAAATATGGAAATAAATCAATAATAGAATCTTGAATGTGAAAATCCGCATCTTTATTATTCCAAGACCATGTCTGTATTTTATCGCTAATCATTTTATCATCATATATAATTTTTCCAACTATTTGGAAACTATCTACACTCATAATTAATTTCTTACCAGATTGAACGAGACTGTTCAAAGTCTCTTTGATAAATGGAGATTCTATATTCCCAATAAACAATGTTTTACTCATAAATTATCACCAAGACTTGTGTTAGTTAAAAACTCACCTGTTTGATTGTTTTTGCCTGCTAAATAAAGCGTTGAACCTTGCGCGCCAGCTGGGGGAGCGTTCATAATAGCAGTCGCTTCTGCATGCTGTATGTTTTAATTATTATATTATTCCTGAATTTTAGACGCTTTGTTTATTTGCGCAATATGACTGTACCCTGTATAAATAACTACACCGTCAAGAACTATAGCTACACCAAAGTTGATATGTGGACAATTGCCGTTATTCAATGCGGTTTCGGCAATATCTAAATAATAATCAATTTTATCAATATAGTCCAAATCGTACCTCCTATAATCTAAAATGTTCTACCCTTCTTTATAATTAACTTGAGCGTCTTTTTCACCAATATCAAATATTTTTTTACTTACAATAAAATCAAATACAGGCATATGAATCTGAACTGAAGATATTCTTAATTTCCCGACTTCTTTGCATGATTCAGTGGCTACATTTAAATGAAGATAAGCCATTTGATGGTAGTCTAGCAATGCCATCCTAAATAAATTCATAGTTGAATAGTTTACATGCATATTAATAACGCCATCGGATACATCAAGAGCAATATTGCTTATACAAGGAGTTGGTACATTTTCTCTGTTATCTTTATTTGGGTCATATATAGGTATCACAATAGGTTTGATATTTTTTCTTTTTTTAATAATTTTAATAGCATATTCATACTGATTAATTTGATTTGGGCCAAAGGAATAAAGACGATTTATTTCAGAATGCTTTCCGGGAGAAGTAATTTGAGATAAGTAATATTCACGGTTTCTCAGTTGCCATGGGCAAAAAGCACTTAACGTTGGTTCTACTGTATAGTTCTGTGCTTGAACTGTAAGGTTGTCCAAAAGTAAGTATTCTTTTCCACACATGTTTCTTGAATAAGCATTATTAAGAAAGTATCTCATTGCTTCTTCCCAACATTTATTTATTGATGATTCAATAATCATTACCTACCTCCATCCAATTATTTATATATTTGTTTAATTAAGCAGCTAAACAATTCGTCTTGTCTCATATTCTCGAATGACATTGGCATACGCTTCACATATTTCTCTATTATTCTTGATAAGAATGGCTTTTTCATTTTCCATTGCATATTTACAATAAAGTTTTTTTAAGCGTCTCAAACAAAGGATATTTTCAAATTCGTTAGCTCCTCCTCTACTCTGAATTCGCTTTTCAATTAAATCCATTTCAGAATCAATTACAAATGTTAAATCTGGTTCAAGACACATGCTATAAACGATGTTGGTAAAATCATTTTCTGCTATCCAAACTTTAGCATATAGTTGTTGACATATTGCCCATCGATCTAAAATTATTACCTTATTAGAAGAATCCGAATCTTTAATATCTTCAGAATTTTGTAATAAATCAAATCCCATAATATAAGACCCAATAACATTCAATTCATGTTTTTTATTTGGATATTTTTCAAAAAATTCTTTTCGTACCATGTTATAGTTTTTTGCGAATGTAGTATCAGGTCGCAATGCTTTTATGATAGTTACTGTTTTGCCTGTTTGCTTTAGATACTCTGCAAATTTGGACAATAATGTTGTTTTTCCGGTTCCATCAACTCCAACGAAGGCAATTATCATGCTAAAACTCCTTCCTATATATTTACATAATTTATCATTATAGGTTTATATTTATTTTTCATCCAATTTTCTCCACCATTGATTTTGGTCTCGTATTCTTGAAGAGAAATGTCTCCGAGTATAAATTTTTTAAAAAGAGACACTTCGGTAAAAGGATGTTTGTTGAAAAAAATCTGGTGGCTGCTGTTAACGTGATCTTTATAAAATCCCGAATTTCTTAAATGGGCGATATGTATATTTTCAGCTTTCTCGTTACTCATAAAAACTACATTATCTTTTTTCAGTCGGTAACCCAATTCAAAATGTTCAAATCCCCAAGATTTAAAATCACAATCAAATCGATGTTCGGCTAATGTGGATTTCTTTAAAGCCATATTTCCTGACAATGTAGAAAGCCAACATAAATGACTGTCTGTTTTTCCAGATTCATCGTAAATTTGTGAAATAACTTTATAATAAATGGATTTGCGTTTAATAATCTTTTCTGTATTTACCTTTAGCTTGTCAATGCTGTCATATGTTTCAGTTAAATATCCTATACTCAAAATAGCATCCTGTGAATCAATTAAATTCATATGTGATTCTATAAAATTAGGAACAGGCAACCGATCACAATCACAAAAAATAATAAATTCGCCTTTGGAGATATCTATAGCAATGTTTCTGGTATACGCCCGGCCTTTATTTGTTTTGTTCTTTATATATTTAATTTTTAATGAATTATAGTTGTTAATTACAGATGGTTCATAATCTAACGATCCATCATCGACAATAATAATTTCGAATGGTTCTGATGTGGTTTGTCTGCAAAAATGCCACAGTGTTGCATCTAAAGACGGATATTGATTGTATACAGGAATAATAACACTAATCATAACTAACCTCTTTTTCTGAAGTAATATTGTTAATTATGGCAATTACATCCTCAATTAATTTGTCACGAGTCTGTGCGGACATTGCTAATCCTTGTTTATCGTTTACATATTTAATTTTTTCGCCTATGCAATACTCTTCTTTATTTACAAACGCATATCCATTACACTCGTTAAGCATTTGATTGATTTCAAACTCGGATAACTTTTTTAAAAAATCAGTTGACAAATTAATGCCTTTACTCCTATTTAGGATATTTCCAAGGATGCAACATTCATACTCAGCCCACGCATAATTATCGTAAAGATCACTTGTATCAATTACCGAAACCAACTTATCACTATTCGATAAATAGTTCCATATGTTACTCTTTTCTGGAAATAGCATTATTTTATGATCAAAAATTTCCTTATTGGCAAATAATAAATAATTGCTAAAACCCGAAGCGACACCGATTACTTTTGCGTTAGGTGCTCTTTTTTTAAGGTAGTTAGCAACAAACAATAATATTTCTTGCGTGGAATCATATGCTAAATCTTCACTTTTCCCATCGCTGTCTCCAGATGACGGAAAATCAAACATGCAAATATTGTATTCTTTGTGAAGTATATTGGCCATTTGAGTAAACAAAAATCCCGGACCTGATTTATTTTGAAATAATCCGTGTAAAAACAAAATATAAGTTGATGACTGTCCTGTTTCTACTAATTTTAAGCAAATACGATTTTCCCCTGTGTGTAAAAAAAATTCTTGCCTTTTTGGAGATATAAGGTTAATTTTTTTATGATGCCACTGAACTAAAAGATCACTTAAATTTTGAACCCATACATGTTTTGTATATAGGTGATCTGCGTGTGATATTATTTCGTGTGGCCATTTTTTCTGAATCCAGAAATCTCTGCTGTTTTTTGATGTGTCATCGTTTGCAGAATATATTCCAAAATAGTCAACTTGCTCATCTAAATTACATTTATCAATAAAATATTCCTTGTACTTTTCCACCACACTCCAATTAATCCATGTTCCAAGATTACTATCATAAACCATGTTTCCATTTTTTATTTTTGGACGACTTATTTTATCCAGGTATGATTCTTCAACACACAATCCATTACATGACAAAATAGCAGCAATGTCATTTCGTTTACTTGCAGCGTGAAATGCAAACTTCAATCCTTCGCTAAATCCTACATAAATAACTTTATTTATAAAACCAAATGAATTTAAAAATTGACTCGTAATTTCATCTAATTGAATAATAAATGAATCAAAATCATTTTCTGAATAATTTCCAAAATTGCTACCACCACCCAAAAAATCAAAACGTAAAACTGAAAATCCATTCATACTTAAATTTCTGGCAATTCGTGTAAACATAGCACGCGAATCACCACGATCACCAAATATTCCAGGTATTATAATCGTTACGTATGGATTTGATAAATCGAATGTAGTATGCAAAACAGCATTTATTGTTTCAGATTTATAATTAAAAGCCAAATTTATTTCATTTGTTCGTTCATTCATTAGCATATTTATTCACCATGCTTAAAATAGAGTTTACTGACGACATGTTTTCTACAGTTAAATCATTATCATCAATTTCGATACCTAGCTTATCTTCAACAATTGTAACAAGTTTCAGTACACCTAAAGAATCTAAACCATGATTAAACGGATTAATAGAATAATTATGTATTTTAGTTCCAATAACTTCTTCAATAATTTTGACAATTTCCTCAGCATTAGACATTTAATCACCTTCCTGCATTAATGCATTTAAATTTTTTGAGCATATTACACGTACAAGCATTAATAAATATTCTTTCATACTTGGCATTCTTATTAAAAACCTAATATTTTCAGCATGCCTGATTAAATCAATTACGCAATGTACTTGCATATAATAATGTATTTTTTTTTCAATATCTGTTGGGGATGTATTCTCATAATAACTATTGATAAATGCTTTTATTTGTTGAAGCCTTCCTGGGTGCACTTCAAACTTTTTTGACCCAGAATACATAAAAGATAGAACTGTATTTGCAACATCCTCGATAGAATCTCCGTAACGTATAGTATCAAAATCAATTAAACATACCTCTTCGTCGTTTAAGATCATGTTTTCCAAGATAGTATCACCATGTATAACAGTCTGGTTACTGTTGGAGTAGTTATCAATAATATTGTATAGATTTTCTTTGCATGAAAGAATTTCTTGTTTGATTGAATAAGAACCATTATTGAAATTCAAAAAAAGGTCTTTAGCGCTATTTAATTTTTCTTCAGTACTAATCAAATCAGGAAGTAGCTTAGATGTAGCAACGCCATGATATTTTTTTAAACAATTTGCTATTTCTTTATACTGGTTTATAGAAGGACGATTCCCTTTAATATACTCAAAAACAACACAATATCTGTTTTCTAAACTGATATGAAATTCGTCTGAATCTAGCCTTCGTAATGGGCATCCTATTGAAATACCTAATTCTCGTAGTTTCCAGTAATATCCCCACATTTGAAATAACTCTTTTAATGAAAAAGTTTCTGCGTAATCTTTCACTATGTACTGATTACCGTCAAAAGTGTTTACTAAAAAGCTTTGACGGAACATTAGCCTGTCAATTATTTTTACATCTATGATTTTTAATCCATAGTATTTATTGAGACTCTCTATCAGTTGCTGCCATGTGAACATACTTTCAGTCCTTTATATTATGTGTTGTGTAACTTTTATTTTTCAAAACTTCAACAAATTGTTTCCAATAAGAATTTAATAAGCTAATATTTTGTACAGTCTCATTTTTTCTGAGTGCGCGTTCTGTTTCTAATATCAAAGATATCTGTTCGCTATTGACAGATTCAATTGTCATGCTAGGCATACTTTGATTATCAGCATCTTTAGTTTTTTTAAGACAATCAAAAATATTGAAATTTCTTTCGTATATGTGTAAGCTGCCTACCATGTGGGTATATGAACCCAATTCAACATTCAACTCTATTGCTAACATTTCTTGTAGCATAGTAAAACTAAAAATATCATAAGGCATGCCAAGATATATATCATTAGAGCGCATGTATGTAACAGCATTTAACTGCTTATTACGAATGAAATATTGCAGAACACATGTACACGGTATATCTAACGAAGATGCAAACAAATCACGCGGTTGATATATTGATATTACAGCTTGCCTTGAATCAGGGTCTTTAGATAAAATATTCTTAACCCATTCCCATTGGGAAAGCTTACCTCCGAATATTCTTGTACCATATGCACCGTTAACAGTAATTTTATCATCAGAAAAATTAGGATATATTTTACTGTAGTACTCCATAATATTTAGTCTGTCGCTTCCTCTTAGATACCAAAGAAATTCACCGAAAGCAAACGATAAACTCATTTTTCGGACAGAATTATTCGTAATCCTATCTCTTGGATTTTTTATGGAAAACGAAACACCTAAACATTCTTTTATTTTCATTCCACGTGGACTGGACTCGAATGCAGATTTTAATTGGTTCACATGATATATGAACGCTTCGTTTACATTTTTAAAAATCATAATGTCACCCCATCTGTAAATCGTTTGGTCTTGCCGTTGTATGTTCTGCAAATATTTTTCACAAAATTAAAGCATTTTGGAATTTTGTAATTGCTTAAATTTTTCGAGCAAACAGATTTAAGTTGCTGAATGATTTCCACATTATCAGAATTTGATACAATGTCTGCATGAACTACTTCGCCAAGCAAATCATCGTTAACTCCATATACTTTTACATCCATGATACCCGGGTAAGTTGAAATCACTTCTTCTACTTCCTCAGGACATATGTTTTGTCCTCCAGAAATAATTATATTTTTCTTTCTACCAACTAAATACAAATATCCATCTTCTGAAAGATATCCTATATCTCCCGTATATAGCCACTCACCACGTATTATAGCTTTTGTTTCTTCTATACATTTGAAGTATCCTTTCATGATTCCCTTACTTTTCACAATTACTTCTCCTGTTACACCTTTTGGAAGCGGCGATCCAAGAGTATCAACAATTTTTATTTCGACTTTAGGAATCGCACATCCTACAGAACCAATTTTTTCGATATATTGAGAAGGAGGCAATGTTGTAACCCGTGGACCTGCTTCGGTTAATCCATATGTTTGGACAAAAGCAATTGACGGGAACTTTTTTATAATATCTAGTAATTGAGACTTTGGAATTGGATTGCCTCCAAAACATATTATTTTTAACGATGAGATATTATAAGATAACAGTTCACTATTGCATAAAGCGATCAAAATTGTAGGCACCGCAGTAAAATTTGTAATACTCCACTTTTCTATTATTTTATAGAAATCAGCCACCATAAATGGGTTTGGGTTAATCACAATGCAAGCACCTAAGTATACATGTGCTAAAAATTGGGCTGTATTGCAATACCCAAACATCATAGGAAGCTGTATCAAACAAACTTCATTAACATCAAACTTTAATGATTCACAATGGGATTTAATATTACTCAATAGCCCTTGATTGGTTAGCATAACTCGTTTTGATTTTGATGTTGTTCCAGATGTATGCAATAGAACCACAACATCGTCAAGCTCATTTTCATTAAGAACGGTTGAAGAAACACTATTGGTATATAATTTAATATTTCTTTGAATCTCAGCACAATCATTTATTACAATGAGGTTCATATGAAGCTTATTTGTATGTACTAATGCTTCAATCATGGGAAAATATACTTCTGTTGTTATTAAAGTAAAAATCTCACAGTGTTTTATTGTATCTAATAATTCATTCATTGTAGTACTTGTATGAAATGGTGCAATTACCTTGTCCGCATAAAGACAAGCAAAATAACTAATAGCATATTCAATACCATTTGGTAAAAATAACCCTACTATTTTTTCATGTTTGTCTTTTAATGCTTCATTACTAAGTTTATCAGAAAGCTGATGCCATTGCTTGTATCCCAGTGCAATCTCTCCACACACAATGGCGATCTTATCAGATTCTTTAAGCCTTATCAAAAGATTGCAAACCATAATTCACCTCATTTTTATTGTTTTTTTAGAATTATTTATATAATCATCCGTGAGTTTCTCAATAGCTTTTCTGTCTATTTTCCCGTTAGGGGTTATAGGTATAGCACTTGTCAGTATAATGTGCGCCGGAACGTGACTTTTTGGTAACCATTTTATAAGATGATCAATTAATTCAGTTTCTTTAGGTATACTTCGTTTTGATTTATACTCAGCATGCACTACTATTTTCCTACTAGTTCCAACTTTTGGAGCAGTTGCAACGACTCGGTTAATACCTTCACAATTTGACAGACAGTGCTCTATTTCTCCTAACTCTATTCTCGCACCGTTTATTTTAACTTGGAAATCCATTCTACCTAATAAAATGAGGTTTCCATCTGGTTTAAAATAAGCTAAATCTCCTGTTTTATATATCCGTTGTTTTGGATCATCAGCCCAAGGATTATCAAAGAAACGTTCCATTGTGGCTTCGGGGTTCAAATAATACCCATCACCAACACCTACTCCACCTAGGTACAATTCTCCGGGAAAACCAATTGGCATTAATTGTCTATTTCTATCTAATACATATGCTTTTTGATTGTACATAGGTTTCCCATAAGGAATTCTTTTCCAATCTGGATTAACTTGTTCAATTTGATAAATTATTGAATCCATGGAAACTTCGGTGGCACCACCAAGGCTAATCATTGTTGATTGATTATTTATCAAGCGAAAATTATCCGGTAAAGATAATGGTATCCAATCGCCACCTAACAAAACTACTCTAATAGAATCAGCTCTCATCAATTTTCGATGCTGTGCACATTTACAAAAAAGATCCAACAAAACTGGAACAGAATGCCATATTGTAACATTATATTTTTGTATTAAATCAAGCCAGTGAAATGGCTGTTTTTCTAACAATGGATCTGGTAAAACAATGCTACTTCCTGCCATCATACTACCTAAAACATCGTATGCACTCATGTCAAAACTAACTGATGAGATGGCTAGCACCTTATCCTTATTTGTGATTGAAAAGCGTGAATTAAAATCGTGAAAATTACTAACACGACCTTCGTGATTCAACAATACTCCTTTGGGTTGACCCGTTGAACCAGAAGTATATATCAGGTAACATGGATCGCGCGGACTAACATTAATATTAGGACTGTCAACAGGATAATCTAATAACTCTTCGTCTTCAGAATTAATTTTTACGATTTTAATGTTGGTCATCATTGTATAATTATCCCCTGGGTCTACTGCAGTAACTACAACAGATACTTTCGAGTTGGCAAGAATGTATTCAATGCGGGATTGCGGATAAGACGCATCAATTGGCAAGTAAGCACATCCAGCCTTCAATATACCCATAATTCCGATTACAAAATTAATGGATTTGTTGGAATATAGGGCAACTATGTCGCCTGTCTTTACTCCAGATTGAACTAATTGGTGCGCTAATTGGTTAGCTCGCTTATTCAGCATTTCTCTCGTCATGGTTTTATTTTCATAATACACCGCTATAGCATTAGAATCTTCCAAAACTCTTTGCTCGAATAATTGATGAATGCAACGTTCTTTTGGGAATTTAAAATCAGTTTGATTCCAAATATCTACTAAAGTTTCCTTTTCATCTTTACTTATATAATGTGCTTTACAGATCAATATATCGGAGTCTTCCATTACGCAAGACGACAATTGATCGTAGTGCAACGCCATACGACGAATGTGTTCTTCTGAATATGCATTTTTGTTATATATAATATTTAGAACAATCTTTTCATTTATATTAACAATCTGAAAACATATATCTGTTTTAATATTATTTTGATCAATATTTATTTGAAAATCCAAGGAGTTGGTGTATTCAAATAAACAATTAGTATAATCTGATGTTTTTTCTAAAACAGAATTTAGCAGTTCTTGCTCAAAGGTAAATACCATTTTCTCCTTAACTATAAGTTTTATTAAATCATTGAAGGTTAATTCATTGTCACACAATGTACTTGCAATAAAAACAGATGAATCTTTGTTAAAATTCTGTAGACAAATACCTGTTAACATTTCGTTTTGAGTATACCGCATCATCAAAGATAAAAATACACCGAAAAAATAATCTTGTGGGCTAGGATATTTTTCGATTTTATTTTTAACTTGCGGATTTAACGAATACTGATAAATTGCATAATTTTTATTATTAATGACTTTAGGTGATGTACTTTTGTATAATTCAAAATAACCATCCAAATACTTATCAAGTTTGTTTTCTATTTTTTCAATAATAACATTATTGCCTTTACTCATATAAGTCACTTCCTTTGTTTAATAGTTTGTTTCATATCCAGGTATAGGATATTCCTTACATAATTCACTAACTTTATGTAGCACATCAGACTTAACAGTATCATCAATTTTGAAATCTTCTAAATTATCGCCATGTATGTGGTTCAGAACATCAGCAATTATATAAGCGCATTTTTTTACAGCATCGGCTGACATTTTTCTTTGTGCCATATTATTTGTACCAATACGAATACCGGCTGGTCTTTTTGATGTATTTTTACCGTTTATCTTTTTATTTGGAACACTATTTCTATTAACAATAATTCCGCATTCTTCAAGTGCCCTTTCAGCAACATCACCGCTAATATTTTTACTGGCAAGATCGACAAGTACTATATGATTATCTGTGCCACCAGAAATAACGTCAAAACCTATATTTTGTAAGTGTTCGGCAAGTATTTTAGCGCTGTCAACTATCCGCTGCATTGTTTTTTTGAATCCTTCTGATGCGGCTATGTCAAATGAAATTGCTTTAGCTGCAATTTGGTTCATTATTGGTGCACCCTGAAAAAATGGAAATACTGCTTTTTGTAGTTTCTCCTCCAATGTCATATCCTCATCAAATAACTTTCTCTTAGCATCTTTGCCAGATAAAATTAAACCGCCTCTTGGTCCAGCAAGTTGTTTATGAGTACATGTTGTTGTTATATGCGCATAATCAATAGGTGACTCATGCAAATCTGCGATTACTAAACCAGCTATGTGTGATATATCGGCTAACAAATATGCTCCTACTTTATCAGCGATTTCTCTAAAGCGCTTAAAATCGATTTTTCGGCAATATGCAGTCGTGCCACATATAATCATTTTTGGGCGATGCTGTAATGCCAGTTCCTCAATCTTGTCGTAGTCAATAAGATAATTTTCATCTAATCCATAACGAACAACTTGAAAATCAGATCCTGAATAAGATACTGAAGCACCATGAGTTAAGTGCCCACCTGACGTTAAATTCATTCCCATTATTAAGCCACCTGGTCTGACTAAGGAATATGTAACAATTTCATTTGCCGTTGTAGCTGAATGTGACTGGACATTTGCATAAGCGGCTTTAAATATTTTTTTGGCATTTGAAATTGCCAATTCTTCAATTTTATCCATTTCTTCGCACCCAGCATGGTATCTTACATGAGGATACCCTTCGGCTGTTATATTAACTGCAGGCATGCCCGTACATGCAAGAACGCTTGGCGGAACAATGCTGCAAGACGCCACCATCATTAATACAGATTTTTGTCTTTGATATTCTCTTTCTAAAACTTTCATGAAACTTGGATTTATTTCTTTAATTTGCTCAACACCATACGCTAAAAGCTCTGATAGATTTTTTGATGAATTACCCATATTATTTCTCCTCACTATGTGTTTTTGTTTTTTCAAGCATTTGCTCTATTATAGAGACCAACTGACCTATAGTTTTGTAATTATCATAAACTAATTGTGTATCTTCAAACCTAATATTAAATTCTTCTTCTAATGCAATTATCATTGTTATAAATTCAACTGAATCAATTCCGATTTCCAGAAGAGAAGTATCATCGTTAATAACAGCAGAATGGCTCACGTTTCGTTTTATTACATCATATATTGTTTCTTTCATTATCATTATACGCCTCCTATTTTATTTGATAGCACTATATTTATTGCTTGTCTTTCAATATCTGCAATCTGTGTTATCATTTTAGATATTGTTCCTCTATCGTTGTTTATTGAATTAGTTATATACGTTTTTAGTAGTTTTCCTTTTGCGGTTTTCCATAAAGTTACACTTTGTCTTAATAAATTCGAAGCCTCTTTTAAGTATTTTAATTTGAATAACTTATATATATAATCCAGCATACATATATAGGCATCACGGTACATTGCAACTTTTCTTATTTTGTCTAAGATTGGAACGGTTTGTAGATCATTTTTGAATTCATCAAATTCATAATTAATATCCATTTTAGTGCAAATATCACTCGCTAATTGTCTAATATTTGTGTCATTTTCATTATCTTGATTTACTGTAATTATATCTTCTTGAATGACTTTGATATAATTTTCCATACTGTTTTTCTTAGGTAATTCTAAAAATATTAACTTAGCATATTTGTTAATGCCAGAGTATAAATCTTCTCTTGGTATATTATATTTAGCATATTGGAAATAAGGATCAATACAAATATAAGTTTCAGTTTTAAAGTCATATTCGCTAATAATAATATAATGTGAAAAATGATATTTTTGATATGCTGTTGAACCTTTTAAATAATACAGATCAAAGCTTCCTATAGATGGATATGTAAATTCTTCAAAGTGTTCTTGATTATTGAAGCGACCATCTTCTAGTATCTCTACTTCCCAAGTAAATCCGTGAAATTGCCCAGCCCTATCAGAAGCATCGATTTGATTGATAATATCGATTCGTTCACCTACTCTTTTATTACTTTCAGCGACATCATACTTTAGTTTCCAGTCACTACTCGATATCATATGGTAGTCTCGACCATAATATTTAGCTAAAGTAGCAATAACTGCAAGAAAGCAATTATAAACGCCTACATTTTTAATATGTTCAAATATCATAGTCAACACCTCTCTTCACTCATAAAATCACATGCCTTCAAAGGCTTTACCTTGAGCTATTTTAAATTTCATTTCTTCATCAAAATATTTATCAAATAAACTGTCTCTATCAATACAGAAAAGTCTTTCCATAAAGCTATTTTTCCAAATAAAATGTCCTTCATTATCTAGTCCAAAACTATTCAAAAACTCTTCATTCGGTACTTGCAAACCAGTAATAGTTAATAAAGAATCATCTCGAAAGACAAATGCTGTATAATATAAAACGTACATAATGTATCTCTCAACTTTATAATTAATGCAAATCGATCGAAACTTTTCCCAAGAAATTTTAGACCGTTTAATAAATCCGTAAATATCAGCAAAATATTTCAATCTATACGCATAAATTTTATAAAGCACATATACAGAATTCATATCAAAGTATGCATGTAAGCACATGTGCAGAAACATATATTCATCCTGAAATGTTTTAACTTTAAAACCTTTATAATCAACTATCTGCGAATTGTCAATCAATTTTGATGTGTCCCAGGAATCACTTTCATTCCAAAAAATATTAAAATTTAAATCCAAGTTCACTACCGGCACTAGCTCATTACCAGTTTCTTTTAAAAAAGGAGCTGATTGCTGTGTATATGAGAGATAGAACAATTCTTGTTGTCGGGAAAAATTTTTAATTGTTTTTGTTGTTGGATCGTAAACTCCTTGTTTATATCCATAATTATCAAGAATATTTTTTACTTTTGAATAATCTTCACGTTTTATGATAACATCTAAATCATCGGAACGCCTATAACTTTCATCGATATAAGCAGTTTTAGCTGCATATATCCCCTTGGTGGTAACATAATCTATGTTGGATTTTTTGAATTCATCTGCAGCTGGATCAAAATGAATAAAATTTTCGTGGTATCTTTTTAAATTCTTTTGTTTTGATATTTGATTAGCTAAACGATGATTTCTATCAAGCTGCATTGCATCACTAATTAGCAAACCTACATCGTGTTGGTGAGCAAGTTCTAACAATGGCTCATTTTGAGGATATTGTGATGGCATAGATTCGTTACAAAAACATGTTCTCAACATTTCCAATAATAAATTTTGCAATACCATATATCCATCTCCTGGAACTAATTTTGTATTATAATCATCTTAAAACCTAATCACTAAACATGATATTGTTTATCGATGAAATGCGAAGTAATTTTTCAACATCAGATTTTTTCGTTATATCGATATTTTCTTTTAGACTATAATTTGAATAATAAAACTCAACAACTTCTTTTGACAGACAATAAGGATTATATTTCTCAAACAATATTTTATCTGCCGTTGGATCATATTCGCGATAAAATTCCGTCCATCTCCCCAATGGTGTTTCAAGTTTATATTCATCAAAGTTTTTTAGTTCAATTCTGTACCCATTAATGTATATATGTTCTATTCCTTTCCGCAGCCCAAAATTCAACGCTTCCGATGCTTTATTAATTATTGGCTCACCTTTATCGTTCAAGGAAGTATTGCATAACAATGGAACAGACGTTTTTTTGTGAAATGCTTTGAGAATATCGTATACAATTGCATTATTTTCTCTTTTTATTGTTTGAACGCGAGCACTTTGATCTATATGAGATATTGCAGGAATTTGGTGCAATTTATCTGAATGAATTTTAAATGTGTGAAGCATAAAAGGAGATTCGTATGCACAATCAAACCATTCATTTAAGTACTCAAACATAACAATTGGAGCAACTGGCCTCCACCATTGTCTCTGTTTAATTTTATTTAAATTATTTTTAGAATCTACGGAGCGCGCATCCGCAAGAATACTTCTTGATCCTAATGCTCTTGGACCAATTTCACTTCTACCTTCAAACCAGATAATTGGTGATTCAATAATATCATCAGTAAGCGTGTCAAAATCTAATTCTTTTACACTTTTTATATATGGTTTCCATTGTTTATCGCTAATTATTTCATTTAATTGCTTTTCTTCGTCTCCGTAATATGGATGGTTCATATTAAAATTTATCTTATTAATGTATTTATTGAATGCATATAGAGCCATTCCTAGCGATTGGCCTGTATCACTAACGCACGGTGGAGCTAAGAAACCTTTAAATTTAAAATGTTCCATTAACCAATTATTACACATACAATTTAGTGCATATCCTCCTGAAATAGACAAATATGAATCTTTTGTATCAATATTATATTTTTTGGAAATTAAACTAATAGTTTTGCACATCATATGTATAGATTGTTGCTGAATAACCTTCATAACCATACTTACTTTATTATCCTCAATAGTAAATCGATCATCAAATTTATTTACTTTAGTACCACAATCTGAAATATTAATTACATCATCATTTAGTTTTTCAAGCCATTTATACCCAGCGTAAGCCGAATTTCGATCTTCTATTTCTGGAGCATCTTCACATTCTAATAGATACTCGCTAGATGATGCGCTTGCCAAAGCCATCAAGGAACCCTGCTCCATTTTATATTTGTTTTTGGCAAAGGTCCACAACAAGGCTGGCGAAGATACGTGAAATACTTCTACTATCTCACCTTTTTTAACAACGCATCCGGCATAAAATTTTTTGTTCATTGCTTTTGAATCTATTACTTGATCAGGACCACCGTCAACTGCTAGACATATAATTGTATCGTTATAGAATACCTCTGTATTAATAAGTAGTGATGAAAATAAATGTGCAATACTGTGATATGTGAATTCTGAAAACTCACTTAAAGAATGGTACTCTATAGAAGTAAGCTTACACAATTCCGGCGTTCCCCATATATCATTTATGTCATTTAAATTGAGTCCATATGCGGACAACAAACTGTTAATTAATTTTTCTGCATTGGACACACTAAACAAAGACTGACCATGTTTTTTATACCCTGTTAATCGTTCAATTTCCCAATAGTGAATTAAACTTATTTTATCTGATTCTTTTTTCCACAAAGAAATATTTTGGTCATGCCTAACTACAGCTTTTGTTATGCAACACAATGGATCTATGTGTAAGTATGCTGCTAAGTAATATCCATCCTTAATTTCTTTCATTTGCTTTCTCCTTTACTGCAGTAATTGTTTAGTAAAGCAAATAACTTTGTAAAAGTATTAAGTTTTTCAATTAGCAAATCCTCATCTTTAAGAGAAAAATTGTACTTTTCTTCAAACATAACAACTAATTGAATGCAAGAAATAGACGTCATTCCGTGTGCCATCAAATCTTCATCTTCTTTTATATTTTTTACATTTTCAATGTCAACACCTAAAAGTTTTGATATCATTTTATAAACATCATTTTTACATATCTTCATTAAACATTCCCTGCCTTTCATAAAATCATTTATATTTTGTAGCTACCGAATTACATGATTTTGAATTTAATTAAATCTCGTATAAGTTTATTTTTAAGAATATCTAACTCTTTGTCGAAATTTTTTAAAGTTGACATGAACTCGTCATACCGCTTTTCACACAAACCTATGTTCATGTCCATATAAAGTATACGGAAGTAATCACTGAAAACTCTGGAACGTCTATTCATTATTGAAGTCACATCTTCTTCAAAAGTTTTCCCGTGGGGAAGAAAAGGAGCTAAATGAAAAATAAATGTAGAAATTCCTGCAGTTTCTGTATCAAATATTAAAAAATACTTACGCAGAAACGTAGATACTTCGGCCGCAAACGGATGTAAAAAACGGTATGAATGTCCTTGTTTTAGAAAATCGTCAGTAGGAATTAGTAGACCATCTTCTTCGATTTTTTTCCTACTCATTGTTCCTGGATCTGCAACTAAATGATGAACATAGTTGTCTAAATCATGTGGCTGATGTTCCTCTAAAAAAAGAAAATTTGCTCTGAGTCTTTCCGGTGTGGAATATGGGTTAATCATAATAAATCCATAATGATCTGAATAAATACCAGCTTCATTTAACTTCTTTAAAGCAAGTCTGTTTTTTTCAATAGTGGTTGCTTTATTATATAGTTTTAAATCATATTCATTCCCAGACTCCACACCTATTAATACTGCATGAAATCCGGCTTTTTTCATTAACTTAAATAAATCTGTATCAACTTTAGAAATAAAATTACTACGCAAATAGCAACGCAAGCTAACTTTCAAGTTGCTTTCAAAAATAAGATTACAAAAATCCTTAATCTTCTTTATACCTAATTCGCCACCAGGATCTTCGAAACTTCCTCCTATAAGCCAAAAACATTTAATCGATGATTCATTACGTATTGTTTTAATTTCATTAAAAATACTTTCGGCTGATCGTCCAGTCCATTTTTTATAGAACTGCCCACGAGTACAATACGCACATCTCATACAACATCCATGACTATCACAGATAAATGCATAGTAGTTATTATAAAAATTTTTACTATTTTTGATAAAAAACCTGTCTGGAAGAGGTAATTCATTTATATCTATATTTAAAAATTCTTTATTATCGGTACTTTCTTTTGATACAATATTTTTGTGTTCTGCAACAAATTTAGATATATCATCGTTTTTGTTAATACAATCTATAAGTGAAGATAAAGTATATTCACAGTCCCCTAGAATAATATAATCAATATGCGAAAAACGCTTATCTTTAAGTATTTCTTTGTAGTAAATGGAGGCATACTTACCACTTAGTACAACTATACTATTTGGATTTTCACTTTTTATTTTATCGCCCAATTGGGAAAAAAACAAAATGTCATCAGGATATACTGACGATTCAGAATAAACGGACATCACATACAATTTACCACTAAAATCCAAGCAATAACAGCACTGATTGTCAACGTCCATACCACCGCTGAAATGCGCATGGTTAGTTTTATATCCCTTTTCTGATAAATATGTTTTTAAACGCCCAGCTTCTATGTTTTCCAAACCATCAGTAGATCTTGATATTAATGTCGTTTTAATCATAAAAATCCCCATTCCTGTTTTAATTTAACCGTGAATCAATAATAAAATTTTGGCCAATAACAGAAGTAGTCATGTCAGAGCTAATAAACAATATAAAATTCACTAGGTCAGATAGATTGTTTTTTATTGACAGGTAGCTACATTTTTTTACTTCGTCTTTTTTCGGGTTGATCCTTATCCAAGTTTATTTCTATGTATCCAGGACAAACCGTATTAATCTATATAAGGTGCGTATTCTTTTGCTGCAACTTTCGATAAAGCCAATAAACCTACCTTAGATGCTAAATAACCGGCTTGATTTATACGTGTGGAAATTCCTTAAATAGAAGGTGATAAAATTATTTTTCCAAATTTTTGATGTTTCATTTGTTCTACAAAAACTTTTATAAAGTTCATAGAGCCAGATAGATTAACATCAATAACATCAGACCATAATTCAGATTCCAAATTAGGCAAATTAGAGTCTCGTGTTATTCCAGCGCCACTATATCTATTTTTGAAACATTAGTTAGAACAGTATCTCTAAGAGATGTAAGCCCACTATAATTTGTTATATCACAATAATGTTTATTCCATCTATCTTTGTTTTCTGCACTAATTTTACGTTTATAGTATGTGTTGCTACAACATTTGCTCCTTCTTCATAAAAAGCTTTACTCAAGTTTAGCCCAATACCCGAAGATTCACCCACAACAACAACTTTATCACTAAAATCAACATTTATAGCATACACCCTCCTTTTTCAACCCTTAACATAAACAAGACTCTCAGTCGCAGTTACCACAAATAATCTGCGAACAAAGAGTCTCTTCTTGATTACAAAATTTATCTAAATTTCTCTTTTTACTGATTCAGAAATAAAAAAACTTTTTAATATTAAACATCCCTTTTAAAAAATCATTATGAGGAGAAGCTATTTTAAAAATAGCAGAAAATCTTTCAAATTCTGAAATTCCTAAAAAGGTTACTCAATCAAAATTAGGCACCCCAGAGCAAATTAGAGCTGTGCTGTCTGAAAAAAGTCGTGACGGTTGCACGGAAAAATTAGAGAGTTGCTTTTAAAGCATGGCGCTGAAAAATTATCAGAAATTGATTGCTAAAAATATCCTTTGCTCCTTGCTGATACGGAGGCGTCATAAGATGGGTAAGCACGCACTATTGTCAGCGATATTATCGTATCCAATTTTCAGAAAAAATAAAAACCAAAAATGCGAACTTGACATTATCTTTTATTGGAGTTTATATAGGCAATGGAGCTTTTGAAACAATATAAACGTGGCAGATTGATGTGTTATAACCACACCAATGATCTTTTGACGCTTTTATTTCTTTGGTTCTCTTTTGACGGTTTTGCACCCAAAAACTTAAAAATCACTCGATTTTAGAAATTTTTAAACTTCCTAAAAATCAATAATACCGCGGTACTACGGTATTAGGCGTTGTATTAATTTGCGATTTCTTTATGGTGGAAGTGAGGGGAGTCGAACCCCTGACCTCTTGCATGCGAAGCAAACGCTCTCCCAACTGAGCTACACTCCCAAAATAAACTTTAATGATATTTTAAGTTTTTAGGCACACTAATAATTTCTTTGCTCACTCCGGATTCTAGTTATCATCTAAAACTTTGCTGGATCCTAGTTGTCGTCTAAAATTCTACTAAATTTTAATTGTCATCTAAAGCTTTTCTAACCTCACTTAATATCATCTCCTTTACTTTTTCTAAGGTCTGAGCGATTACGCAACCCGCTGCATTCACATGACCTCCCCCTCCAAATTTTTCACATATACTGGCCGCATCTATAGGATCTTCGGTTCTAAGCGAAACTTTATAAAGATTCTCCTTTTCTTCTCTCACAGTAATTCCCACAAGCACCCCTTTGATCTGACGAGGTATATGCGAAAAGCAATGCGTATCTTCTGCACTGGCCCCGCTCTTTAGCAGCATTCTGCTAGTTATTGAAATCATAGCACACCTTTGATCACAAAAAAAATCAAGACTCTCCAAAATAAAACCGTGTAACTTCATCTGTTCTTTGCTTTTATTTTCGAACACATTTTTATTAACAATTTTATTATTCGCCCCTTTTTCCAATAATTCGGCAATTATTCTGTGAGTCTTGGGTGTAACATTGGAATACCTAAAGCTTCCTGTGTCCGTCATAATGCCAGTGTAAATGCAAGTTGCTATTTTGGCATCGATTAATCCGAATGAATTCGCGATTTCATAAATAATCTCGCAGGTCGCAGAGGCTAGCTCATCTAAAAATGTGAAAGTCGCAAAATTTTTACTCGAATGGTGATGATCTATTGATATATCTACGTTCAATAAGCTTTCGAGCGATTCTCCCAAAAGATTTTTGTCGGCAATATCAACGCCAATAACAAGATTATTTTCAAGGATATCAAGGCTTTTTTGAGCGCCGGAAACGAGGCTATTTTTAAAAGCATCAAGGTTTTTTTTAGCGCTGGAAGCAAGGCTACTTTTAAAATCATCAAAGTTTTTTTCAGCGCCGGAAACAAGGCTATTTTTAAAAGCATCAAGGTTTTTTTCGTGTGTATTCGCAAGCTCAAATATACCCTCGCCCGCAATTTCTTTGCTCGGGCGCTCGCTCAAAAACTTAAAATTCTCAGGCACGGGATCGCTGCAAAAAATTCTACATCTCTTTTTCAATTTTTTTAGAAGGTAAAAAAGAGCAAATGCAGAACCAATCGCATCTCCGTCGGGATTACTGTGTGTAACCACCACAAAATTATCCTTTTCTTTTAAAACGCACAATATACTTTCTAGTTGTTTGTCCATAAACTCGTCCTTCTTTTTAATTAGAGACAGTATGAAGCTTAATTTATTCTCAAATTTTGCTGAAATTCTCCGAATATCTTTTCAAGCTTTGCGCCATATTCTATAGAATTTGTTCTTATAAAGCGAACTTCAGGTGTGCGTCTGAGGCTTAAACGCAAAGACAGTCTCTTTCGGATAAATCCCGAGGCAACCCTCAAAATCTTAAACGTTTGAGCGGAATTACTCGCCTCGCCCATTATACTTACATAAACTCGACATATTGACAAGTCCTGCGTGACATCCACCCTGACAACGCTAATTATACTCCGTATTCTGGGATTATCAAGCTCTCCTAGTATTAAGCTAATTTCCCTTTTAATGTCGGACGATATTCTGTCTATTTTATGAACAGACATACTACCACACTCTCCTTCCATTTCAAAACCGCTACTAGAATTGTAGCACATTTTGAAAATATTTTCATAAACTTTACACATTCGTAAATTATTGCACATTAACTTTTTCAAGCGAATAAGGCACATTCCACTTCAAAAATTTGTCGGCCTCGAATTTGAAGCTTTCTATTTCATCGCTGACAAAGAAAGAGTACTTTGCTTTGCTAGAATCATTGGCTAATAAAGAGGATTTTTCGAGAGTATTAGCTACAAAAAGTGCAGTTTCTCTGCCAGAATCTATTAAATTAATATTTTTACCCATAATTTTTGATATAGCATCCTTTAAAATTGGATAATGCGTACATCCCAAAATTAAAGTATCAATCCCATGTTTCTTAAAATCAATCAGATAACGCCTTACGATTTCTAAAACAACCGGATCCTCGGGGGAAGTTACGCCATTTTCTACAAGAGGAACAAACAAAGGGCAGGATTTTTCGAAAATCGATAATTTTTCATCTATAATTTTAAGCTGCCTCGAATAAGCCCTACTTTTAATGGTAGCTTTCGTTCCTATAACTCCAATTTTGCCATTCTTGGTAAGCCTAGATGCTGCCAGCGCAGTTGGCCTGACCACTCCAGTTAAAACGTCCAGATCGTCGAGGGTCTGCGCGGCCACGGAACTGACAGTGCCGCAAGCCGCCACGATGGTTTTTACATTTAAAGATTTTAAAAACGATATATCTTGGCTCGAATATCTGATTATAGTTTCTTTACTCCTGACGCCGTAGGGAACTCTGCCAGTATCTCCAAAATATATTATGCTTTCGTTTGGAAGAATCCTGGACAACTCACAAACTACGGTCAGCCCGCCAAGGCCGGAATCAAACACACCTATGGGCAAATTATTTTTTTTCAAAAGAATCACCCCGCTAAAACTTCCAGTTTACACTACGATACGCTCGCCCCAAATTATGCATCAGAAAATACCTCAAAAAGCAACACAAATCATTTTAGTTTTCTAAAAATTGTCATCTCTTTCTATTGCCAAATCTATCAATCTATCCAATAATTCCGGCGTGCTAATACCAGATTTTTCCATTAACAACGGAAACATGCTAAAACCCGTAAATCCCGGCATAGTATTTATTTCATTTAAGAGAATTTTAGAATCGCTGTCTCTAAGAAAAAAATCAACTCTAGACAAGCCACTGCATTCCATTACTTTATACGCCTTTTTGGCAATTTCTCGTATTTTTTGAGAAATTTCATGATCTACTTCGGCGGGAATACGAGCATTTAGTGTATTTGCGCCATATTTAACCTCGTAACTATAAAACTCATCCTCGAATGTAAGTTCTCCGACAAGCGAAACAAACATCTCTTCTTCTTTCAATCCTCTTCCTAAAATTGCGCACTCTAATTCTCTTCCTTTTATCGCCTCTTCCACCAAAATTTTATAGTCCTCTTTTGCGGCTAGATCAATAGAAGTCTTAAGTTCAGTTTCGTTATCAGCTTTGCTCACTCCAACAGACGAGCCACTTCTTGCTGGTTTTACAAAAAACGGATAATTCCCCAACGAGTATTTTATTTTATTGATAATTTTTTGAGGATTTTTCTTGTAATCCAAAAAATAAAACCAAAAATACTTAGGTTTTTCGATGCCGGAATTTGTAAGCAAAACATTGCTAATTATTTTGTCCATACAATTGGACCCAGAAGCACTAGAGCAGCCCACAAAAGGCATTCGAGACAGCTCCAAACCAGCCTGAGTTCTGCCATCTTCGCCATTTTTACCATGGAGCACGGGAAAAACGACAGACACATTGCAAAACTCAACCTGTTTATCGTCAAAAATAAAGAACCCTTTCTTTGAAGCGTTCGGCGAAAAAATCACCTCTTTATTGAGCGGATGATCTTCCCAAGTCCCATCCGCTATACCGCGGGAAGGCCCAGAATATTTTAACCATTTCCCAAGTCTAGTGATGCCAACAGTAATCACGTTGTATTTTTCAGTAGATAAACTCCTCAAAATATTAACTGCAGAATCCCCAGAAACCTCATATTCGCTCGACGCGCCACCAAAAAGAAGAACTATATTTTTCTTCATAACTCCAGATGTTGCCCCCTTGCTCCTAATTTTAATCAAAAACCTAAAGATTAAGGCTCTTGATCTGCAAAAACCACGCGCCAAAGCGACCGAGCAAATTAACAAGCCATAGAGTCTTCAGTTTACCGCATTATATGACTAAAGTCAAAATTTAGCTCCACATCCCGCGTGGCACAGCTTGCTCATCAAACCTTTAGCCCCTATAATATACGTAGTCCACACTGGATAACTCCAACTACCGCGCGTTAAAACTCAAAAGGCCATAAAAATTTAACTGGAGGTCAAAAAAATGCTAGATAAAAGCGGAATTTTAGTTGTAAATAAACCCAAGGGAATTTCGTCATTTGGCGTTGTTTCCTCCATGAAAAAAATTTTAAACTGCAAAAAAGTCGGCCACTGTGGAACCCTTGATCCGCTGGCCACGGGAGTTTTACCCATACTCCTGGGAAAAGCAACCAAAGCTCTACAGTTTATGCCCGACACAAAAAAAATCTACATAGCATCATTTCGTCTCGGCATCACAACTGACACGCAAGATGCACTGGGCAAAATTTTAACGAGGTCAGATTTTTCTATTAGTAGATCTGCTTGCGAGGGTGCTCTATCTAAATTTATTGGAGAAATTCTTCAAATCCCTCCCATGTACTCCGCTTTAAAAAAAAATGGCAAGTGCCTTTATCAGTTTGCAAGAGAAGGAATAGAAATTCTGCGCCAGCCAAGACCCATTTTCATCTACAAAATGAAATTAACAGATTTTAATGAAGACACTGGATTCGGCAAATTTGTCACGGAATGTTCGAGTGGTACTTATATGCGTACTATCTGTCATGATTTGGGCCAAAAGCTCGGATGTGGAGCAATAATGACAGATTTAATCAGAATCAATTCCTGCGGTTTCTCCATAAAGAACAGCATAACGCTAGAAAAAATTGAAGAATCGCCAAAAAACGCACAAAATGCCCTGTTTGAGCTGGACTCACTCTTCAGCATTTACCACAAAATTAACGTTAGCGCCGCACAGACGTTTAGATTTAAATGCGGAGGAGCGTTGGCACTTGATCGTTTAAAGATATTTCATGGAATTAAAAACAACGAAATTCTTAGGGTATATGACCCGGAAGAAAAATTTGTAGGACTAGGAAAAATTTTAGAGCAAGAGCACAAACTGGCCGTTTTGAAAAGCTTCTAAATGGCAAACTGCCTGCCACCTTTCGTAGCTTCGGAGACGTCGCACAACCACCACTGCTCGACGGCTCTTGCAAATCAAAACTTGCTAAAAGGCCCGTGTCGCCGTGCCTTTCACTTTAAAAAAATCTCTTTTGCGGGGGGCGCTTCTTCGTCTGAAGTAAGTTTTGTTATCCTTTACCGCGAAAGTTAGATCTAGCTCGCCGCACTCATGGGCGTTCATTCTTCTAACGCTCTTGTCTGAAGTAAGTTTTGTTATCTTTTGCCGCGGAAGTTAAGTCCAGCTCGCCGCGCTCATCGCCGTTCATTTTGCTAGTGAGTATTTCTTTGTATGTCGCAATTTTGTAGCCAATCTCTTCTTTTGAGCCTAGAATCAAATTAATCCTATCTTGATATTTTAAGGTAATTCTTCCAATATCTTCGACATTAATTTCGCTAATATTTTGTATGAGATCCGCCTCTTTAAGAGAGCACATTAAATCTTTTAAAACGGCTTTTTGATCTTCATTTTCAGAACAAATTTCAGAGCCGATTTTTTGCCCTTGTAATTCTACACCTTTTATTACGACAACTTTTTCTATAAATCTTTTTGAAACTTCTAAAATTTTCAACGAAGAATTAACAATAAGAAAACCATCGCTGCCATCCTCTAGCACAGCCGCGGGCTCGCTTTCTTTTATTGTTAAAAGCAATTTCCCCGGCAGCTTTTTGTTAAACTCTATGCTTTCAATATATGGCAAATCTTTCTCTAATTTTTCTTTTGCAACTTTTTCACTGTATAAGACCAAATTTTCGTCATCTTTAAGGCTAATTTTTTCGATAATTTCTCTCTCACTGTACCTTAAATTTCCATTAATTTCAATCTCTTTAATTTTAAAAATCTTATAAAAACAGATATGCACAAAATAGCAAATACAGGCCAGTACGCCCGCACCCGCTGATAGAATAATACTTCTGCCAAGTATTTTGCGCCTTTTGTGGGTTTTTGACGAAGCTTTGCCATTTAAGGTGTTTAGATTAGGCATCTTACTGCTTTTCTTTCTCACTTTACCTGTTTTCATTTTACTCAATCCTTTTTACCAACGCTCCTATGGCTTTTAGATTCTCTTCTATATTTTCGTAGCCCCTATCAAGATGCCGAAGATCCAACAAACACGTTTCGCCCTGAGCTCCAAGACCCGCCACAACCATCGCCGCAGCTCCCCTTAAATCATAAGACTTTACGGTGGTTCCTTGCAAGTTATTTGTGCCTCTTACTATCGCCGTTTTTCCCTCAACTTTGATATTTGCCCCCAATCTTACCAGTTCATCGACATGTTTATATCTACTTTCAAATATATTTTCAACAAATACACTGGTGCCTTGACAAAAAGCCGAAAGTGCCATAATAACCGCCTGGGCATCTGTGGGAAAGCCGGGATATGGCATGGTTCTTACAAGTTTTACGCATCTGGGACGATCTTCAACCCACAATCTTAGCTGTTTTTTGACAACACAAGTTTTGATTTTCATCTCTTCAAAAATGGGAAAGATAGCGCTGAGGTGCCGCGAACATATCCCTTCAAGCAGCACATCTCCCCCCGTCACTGCCGCTGCAGCCATGTAGGTTGTCGCCGCTATCCTGTCGGGAATTATTCTGTGCTCGGTTCCTGTCAGCCTAGAAACGCCTTCTATGATCACAAAACCTTCTTTATTTGTAAAAATTTTGGCGCCACATTTATTTAAAAAGTTAATAAGATCGGTTATTTCAGGCTCTCTCGCGGCATTTATGATTTTAGTTTTGCCTTTTGCAAAAACAGAAGCCAATATTATATTTTCCGTTGCGCCTACGCTTGGAAAAGAAAGGGAAATTTCTCCGGACTTTAAAGATTTTTCAACGTGACATTCTATACAGCCGTGTTGTTCTTTTACTGTAACTCCCATTTGTTTTAGAGCTTTTAAATGCAAGTCTATGGGCCTGGGACCCAGTTCGCATCCGCCGGGAAAAGAAACTTTCGCCCGATTCATTCTAGAAACAATTGCACCTAGAAATATTATGGATGAACGCATTTGCCTCATTAAAAATTCCGGTATATCGTACCTATCTATACTGTTTGCGTTGATAATAACGTCATGTCCTTCTCTTTTAACTTTTGCACCTAAGTATTCCAAAATTTTTAATGATACATAAACATCAGACAAAATTGGACAGTTATGTATCACGCATTCCTCTGAGCAAAGGATGGTTGATGCCAAAATGGGAAGTGCACTATTTTTGGCACCGTATATAGGGACTCGACCCTCAAGTCGACGATTCCCACAGATCAGAAGTTTTGACATAATGTTCTTTCAGAGCCTCCTTTTTTAAAAAAGCGACACCTAATCAGTAAAGCTTTCTCACGAGCATAATATGCAAAACAGCGTTTTCTGTGTTAAAAGCAAGGCTCATAGCATTTGTTTTTAAATACGTTTTGAACTTTCACGATTCGCCGCTGGCGTTTAGAACTGACCTGCTACTCTAACAAGATCGTGCGCCGCGCTTTGGTTTCTTCCTTAAAATATTGTCAATTGGACGATCATTTAACGCCTAACGCCAGACTAAATTTTCTAAAAATACCTTGTTGCGTTTTAAAAATTATGATAGAGTGAACTCAAAGGGTGAATCGTGGTAAAAAAATCTCAAATTTCGGCCCATGTCATCAATTTTATCGAAGATGCGTATGATAAATGACGCTCTAATTATTGAATATTTTAAAATATCTGTTTATATTTTGAATTAAAAGGAGTAGGGGCATGAGAGTATTGTTGGTCGGAGGCGGTACAGCCGGACACATCAATCCTGCAATTGCAATAGGGAATTTTATAAGAAAATCTGAAAAAAATGCTCAAATTTTATATATTGGAGCCGTTGGAGGGATGGAAGAAAAATTAGTTACCAAGGCTGGATTTAAACTCAAAACTATAACAATATCTGGTTTTGACAGAAAAGTTAGTCTAGAAGCGGTAAAAAAGAATTTTTTAACCCTAAAGAGATTAATAACTTCCATAGCAGAATCCAAAAAAATAATAAAAGATTTTTCTCCTGACATTTGCATAGGCACGGGCGGATATGTGAGCGGGCCTGTTTTAAAAGCTGCTCAGACAATGGGCATAAAAACAATTATACACGAACAAAACGCTTTGCCCGGCGTAACCACTAGATTACTCTCTAAAAAAGTCGATTGCGTAATGATTGCCACTGAAATAGCAAGAAAATATCTAAACGGAAGTGACATAAGAGTAACGGGTAACCCGATCCGCGAAGACATACTGTCGTACGACAAAGAGAGTGCGAAAAAATTATTAAATTTTGATGAAAGACCTGTTATTTTATCTTTTGGTGGAAGTTTGGGTTCAATTAAAATAAATAGCGCGGTGGCAGGTCTTATTGCACACACCGTATCCAAAGGCGCAAAATATCAACATATTCATGCCTACGGTCACTGTAATGGTGAGGAATTTTTAGAGCTTTTAAAAAATAAAGGGGTGGACCTAAAAAAACACAAAAATCTCATCATAGAAAAATATGTAGATATGCCCAAATGTCTTGCCGCGGCGGATCTAATTATTTCGCGGTCTGGAGCTATAACTATAAGCGAGTTGCAAGCTGCCGGAAAGGCATCCATTTTGATACCATCTCCAAACGTTGCAGAAAATCATCAATATCACAATGCAATGCAACTAGCCTACAAAAAAGCCGCTAAAGTTATAGAAGAGGAGCATTTAACCAATCGCGTTTTGATAGATACAGTAGAAGATATGTTTGAAAACCGGGATGCTTTGAATATTTTTTCAAAAAACGCAAAAAAGATGGCAATACCCGATTCAGACAAAAAAATCTACGACATAATTAAAGAAGTGGTGAAAAAAACAAATTCTACCGGCGCATCAAAAGTGGGACATTGCTAAGCCACAAAGCGCGCATAAGGTCAAGGCTCACCCCCCCTCGGGCGCCACACACGCTACGGGGGACGTATTCTGCTGCGCAGATAGTTTTTTATTTTAATTTGTATTTGCGATTTAAATCAATTTTGTGTACTATGAGTGTTATGGTATTTTAATTTTATATTTTTACTTTGAAAAATATAAGATAATCCCCAAATAGGAGGATAAAATGGTAAGTTTCAGTGGTGCTTCGTGTCCTGAATGCAAAGTTAAATTTCAAGATCTAGACGATATAGTCGTATGTCCTGAGTGTGGCGCCCCTTATCATCGACAATGCTATGAAAAAGTCGGACATTGTCTATTTGAGGAAAAGCACAAAGATAAATTTAAGTGGAAAAGCCGATCAGCACACAGGCAAACTGGCACGTTAGAAGATGTAATCTGCCCCTCTTGCGGTCACAAAAACCCCCACAACGCCACCTATTGTGAAGATTGTAAATCTCGAATTACTAAGCGCCGAGGCGAGTTTGGTTCCACACAAAAGCTATCGCAAAAAGAAGTTTTTAATAACAGCAATTCGGCCTTGTTTGCTAAAGCTTCGTTTAGTGCGGAACCGCTTTTGGGCTTTAATCCCAAAGAAGAAATAGACGGCGTCGAGGCCAAAGATATAGCAAAATACGTGCAGAACAACCCAAATTACTATCTAAACGCCTTTAGACTTATGAAACAAAAAAATAAGGGTCGCTTTAACTTTTCTGCGTTTTTATTTTCTGGCGCATGGCTTTTGTACCGCAAGCAATATAAAATCGGCGCCGTAGTGTCTGCGGTTTCGATGTTAATAAGCACAATTGCCCTTTGGGTGAATAGTTATTGTAGTGAAATTATTTATAACGACGTGCTAAAAAGTTTTAACTTGCCACCCGATTCTTTTGTTCCCCTTGAAAAATTGCCGGAGTTTCAAGAAAAGCTATTTTTGTTGCCCACTGGCAATGTGATTTTATTTTTCTTGCCAAACTTGCTTATGATTTTAGATTTTTGCATAATGGTAGTGTGTGGATTCAAAGGCAATAAGATTTATATGAGTGATTGCTTTCTTAAAATTAACAAAATAAAAAAAGAATCTAAATCAGAAGAAGAACTTGACCAAAAATTCTTGTTAGAAGGCGGGGTTAATTACCATATAGTTTGGGGTTTCGCTCTGATAATGTTATTATTGAGGCTGATCCCTTTTATGTAAAATTTTAAAAAAATTTCTTGTAATATACGTAACAATGGAGGAAAAAATTTTGCCAACTATATTAGTTACCGGCGGGGCGGGCTATGTGGGCAGTCACACTTGTGTTGAACTATTAAATTCAGGCTATGATGTTATATCTGTTGACAATTGTTGCAACAGTTCCTCGGAATCTTTGCGCCGTATTGAAATGATTACTGGTAAAAAAATAGATTTTTATGAAGCAGACATAAGAAGTTACAAGATGTTATATAAAATTTTTAAGGAAAATAAAATAGATGCCGTAATTCATTTTGCCGGATTAAAAGCTGTGAGAGAGTCTGTTTTAAATCCTTTGCTTTATTACGACAATAATCTCTGCGGAACTATTAATCTTTGTAATATAATGAACAAATTTGGTATAAAAAGAATAGTATTTAGTTCGTCCGCTACTGTTTACAGTGATAGCTCCGCTCCCCCATTTGACGAAGAAATGCCAACGGGAGAGGTCAGTAATCCCTATGGAAGAAGTAAATATGTAATCGAAGAGATATTAAAAGATCTAAAAACGTCGGATAATGCGTGGAGTATATCCGTGTTGAGATATTTTAATCCTGTTGGCGCGCACGAAAGCGGAACAATAGGCGAGGATCCTCTTGGCATCCCTAATAATCTCATGCCTTTCGTCACAAAAGTTGCCCTAGGCTTGCTGCCTTGTCTGACTATTTTTTCAAAAGATTATAAAACTCGCGATGGAACTTGCATAAGAGACTATATACACGTTGTGGATCTTGCAAAAGGACACTTGTTGGCGCTCAAAGAAGTGCTGACAAAGAATACGATTGATATTTACAATCTTGGCACCGGCGTAGGATGCAGCGTTTTAGAATTGGTGGAGGCATTCGAAGAGGCTTGCAATGTTAAAATAAATTATAAAATAGGAGGAAAAAGACAAGGAGATTTGCCAATTGTCTATGCGAATGTTAGTAAAGCTGAAAATAAACTTGGTTTTAAAACAAGTCGAAGTATAAAGAAGATGTGTGAAGATTCATTTAATTGGCAAATCAAAAATCCCCTTGGATATCGCCAGTTTGTGAAATGAAGGCCGTGCTTTGTGGAATAGTTCATGTGCTGCGCTGATTTGCAGAATAAGGGGTATGCGCTTTACATATTGCTAAATGTGCAAAATTTGCACTAGATTTGCTGAAACACTTTGCATATTGCACTAATCTGCAGGATAAAGCTCCGTACTACATATTGCTAACTGTGTGAAATTTCGTTAAATTTATTAAAATAACTCACATATCATACCAATCTTTATCCTGTATGTTGCCAGCTGATAAAACTGATAAAACAAAAATTTTCTTAGATTCTAACAAATATTGTTGCCCTGGGGGACACATCAAATTTATTAAAATAACTCACATATCATACCAATCTTTATCCTGTATGTTACCAACTGATAAAACAAAAATTTTCTTAGATTCTAACAAATATTGTTGTCCTAAGGGGCACATCCAAAAAATCGCCCAAATAACTTGGTGCCTATTTTAAATCGGAACAGTCATACATAAAAATTCTATTAAATTTGGTGGAATAGTTCATGTACTGCGGGCGAAATTTTTCTTAGATAACACCTCTTTTCAAAACAAAAGCTTTTCTAGCGAATATTATCAAACGGAAATGGATAGCCGCGTTCTCCTGGATCAAGAACACCAAACCAAGACAAATTCAAATCCTGCCTCTAATGCAGCTAATGCAGTTGCTCTTACCATTTGTAAGAAAACCGTGGCTCGTCCTCTCTCCATGGTGATAGATCTAGCAGATGTCCAAATATGTTCTAGCAAAGTTCTTTTAAATTATCCAAAAAAATTGTCAT
>JAIRSI010000038.1 GCA_031255515.1 Oscillospiraceae bacterium
CATTTTCATTAGATTCCTTACCTAATTTTGCCTTGCCGTCTTCGAATACCAAAGAAGTATATTCGTCGAAATTAGACTCAAAAGGAGCTATATCGATAGGTTTATCATTTAAATCATAACATTTTATTTTTTTCACTTTGACAGAAGTTTCAACTTTATCTTTGTTTTGACATATAAATCTCAAACTAAATAAAGTAAATTCCCCTAAATTTTCTATAAAAGAATCTTTTTCTTCGGAAAAATATTTGATAGTTAGTTTATTGCCTCTTCTTAATACTTTAAGATTTTTTTTATTTTTAATTATCGAATCACATATTAATTCCTTGTAAATTAGTTTGGATGACTCGAAATTTATTTCCATTTCAAATGCTGAAATGCTACAAATGTCCTTTAGATATAGGGTGAGTTTTAAAATAATTTCTCTATTTTGTCCAGTTTGAGATCTAGAGCTTTCGAACGCGACGTGACTTGCAAAAGCGTTACTATTAAAAAGTAACAATAATAATGTTAATATTGTGCTGATTGTTTTTTTAAGATATTTCAAGATATTTCCTCCTTCGATCTTTTGCTTATTTTTTTAAAAATGTAATTTTAATACTTTAAATTAAAAATTTACCATATAAATTTTCTAGCAGATCGCCGTAGACTTCTGCGTTTTCGCATGCAGTACAACGAATAAACGTACCAACCGAATAAACGCACCGCGGTGATAAGCGTTTTAGCATTAAACCTCCTTCGAATCTAGCTTATTACGTTCAAAATTATAAATCCTGACTATCGAATTAAATCTCAAGCCGAACCCCGCTTTGGTCTGTTTCTGTATTTACCCAAGATTATCCCAAAGGACTTTATGGCATGCGTTTTTAACGCTTGTAAAACGCCTGAATTTCTCTTCTTTCATGCTTTTAATCTCATGATATTTCACAATTAGATTGTGATATACTTTGGGTTTCGAAAGAAATCTGTTTTAAATTGGCTTTTTGTATTTTTCTATTTGTTTTACAAAAAACTAGATTCTTAATATTTTTCATTCGCTCTATACGCGAGGACTGATTTTTAATGTTTTTTATGTCCTTTGTATAAAAGGCTGGGTTTTAATACATTTTTTGTCCATTTTGCACAAAGATTAAATTTTAATATTTTTTCGCTTAGCTCGCACAAAGGCCAAATTTTAATATTTTTCCATTTAACTCGCACAAAGACCAAATTTTAATATTCTTCCCTTTTGCACCCTGCGATAAAAGCTAGAGCTACTTTGCACGAATGAAAAATAGACGAAGCATCCGGATGCTACCTATGACAAGGGGTTTAATTTTGCCAATGGGTAAAGTTTTATATTTTTTAATTTTTTATGCGCTTTTTTAAGTAAGCGTCTATGAATTCTTGTATTTCGCCGTTCATTATAGCATTTATATTGCCTGACTCATGCCCGGTTATATGATCTTTGACTAGTGTGTATGGCATGAACGTGTAAGATCTTATTTGAGAACCCCAAGCGATTTCTTTTTGTTTGCCTTTTATATCTTCAATTCTTTTAAAATGTTCCCTTTCTTTTATTTCTGCGAGCTTTGACTTGATCATTTTTAGCGCTATTTCGCGGTTTTGATACTGACTTCGCTCATTCTGACAAGAAGCGACAATTCCAGTTGGCAAATGAGTTAATCTAACGGCGGATGAAGTTTTATTAACATGTTGTCCGCCAGCGCCACTTGATCTGAAGACGTCTATTTTTAAATCATTGGGAGATATTTCTATCTGAGAATCTTCATCTAATTCCGGAATGACTTCCAGCGAAGCAAAAGACGTATGCCTTCTTCCAGACGAGTCGAAAGGCGAAATTCTAACTAATCTATGAACCCCTTTTTCTCCTTTCAAATACCCGTAGGCATTTAAACCCTCGACTAAAAATGATATATTTTTAAAACCAGCTTCTTCTCCACTGTAAAAGTCCAAAGTTTTGACTTTATACCCTTGTGTTTGACAGTAGCGACAGTACATCCTATATAACATCCCAACCCAATCTTGAGCTTCTAGTCCACCAGCTCCCGCATGCAACGTTAAAATTGCATTTTTCGAATCAAACTCTGCATTAAGAAGTGCGCTTAGTTTTTGACGCTCTAACTCTTTTTTGAAATTTAAAAAATCGTCATTTGCTTCTTGCAAAAGAGAATTGTCTTGTTCTTCTAAAATGAGCTTCACCAAAGCATTTAAATCTTCATAAAGTTCTACTATTCTGCGATAATTCTCCATTTTCGCTTTTAAAAGACTCAGAGTTTTAAGTGTTTCTTGAGTTTCTTCTGCTTCGTCCCAAAATTTCTCTCTGCTTGAAATTTCTTCTAATTCTGAAATTTTATGACTAGTTTCTTCAAGGTTCAGCGCGGCACCTAGATTTTCTATTTCCAGTGAAATTTCCGACAAGAATAATCTCAAATCATCAGCCTGGAACATATTAATACTTCCTTCAAATTAACTATTGTAAGGGTTTGCGTTGACAACGGACGAAATAGATCGCGCGACGAATGCACAAAACATTTAAATTAAAAGTCAAAAACAACTTTACTGTGTATTTTTGCACGCTTTGCAATTTCAATGTTTGGCGTAACACGAAATTTTGTGTTTTCAAGTTTTTGCCCAAAATGCAGACTTACAGAGGCTTTGATATTGCAAATGTTTGATTTGTGTTTAAAAGTTAGCTTTTTGTGTAAGCGGCCAGAATTAATGTTTGCTTTGCACTTTAAAGTTAACCTGTGTAAGTGGCTAAAATTAACACTTGATCTTTGCGAATTAATTTTTGTATAGTCCTCAACGAGGATTCAAGGAAAACGACAACCACTGCTAGTTAATCGCCAAATTTACGCACTAAAATTATAACCAAAAAAACTTAAAAATAAACCCAAATTGTTCCCGCTAAATCTAGTCAAGTTATAAGGACCACTCGTTTTTAAAACTTAAAATTTTAGCAGATTAAGTCTTACTTAATAAGGCTCTTGTTTATTTTTCTTTTACAAAACTCTACGAGAATACATTTTATACCTAAGAAACTTGTTTTTCAAGCACCTTATAGTAAAAGTATATGATTCAATTAAAAAATTTAAAATTCTTATAACAGGTTTTACTATAAAATCTCATCGATCTTAAATAGGGCATCTGTTTCTTGCAACGAAGAAAATGCAGTATTTCGCGTGAATGAACGTAGAATGAGTTAGTTTTGTGAGACTTTTGCAAAGCGAGACGTAAATCATCTAAATACAAGCATTTTTTTAATTGAAGAGACCATCTTTCGCTAGTGTGTAGGACGAGTTTTTGTGAAATTCTCGCAAAGCACATGCAGACCCTGCAAATGCGACGCAAGGAATAATATTTTTGCCAGTGTGTAGGACGAGTTGTTTCTTTGAGGATCCTTGATTGGAGAACAGCGCGAATTGCTATAAAATCATCAGACTAAAATATTTAAGCGGCCTAATGCGATAAATATCTTTTTTACGGATCGTGTAGGATTGGTTGTTTTTATGGGTTTTTAAAGAATATTGCTGAGTCAAAATGCTTAAATATTTTACGAGGAGCTGAAAAAATCGATTAATCTCTGAAGAACGCACGCAGAACAAAACGAGTTGTTTTTTCGGTATTTTGCAAATATACGATGCAAAAACTACTACTAAAACCACAAGCGCAACGATCCGCAACAGTGAAATTAATAATACCGCTGTTCATATCGCGCGTCCGACGACTACATAATCAGCGCTCGCATTTTGATCGTTATTTTTCAGAGCTTGTCGCAACGTGCGCTGCGCCACTCTATGAAAATTAACCTTAAATTTTTCATATTATAGATTCTCCCTCTTTTACGAATAATTTTCAGAACATTTTACTACGACAAAATGGCGTCTCGTGAAGATGCCATTAAAAAACGAATCATTCACTTACAAGTATTTTAGCGACTCTATATCTAATGTTATTACATAGATATATTTTTTGCAAGTACTTTTTATATAAATTTAAAATTTCCACGTTGTTAACGAGGATTTTTTGCAACTTATTTTGCCTTGAATATAGTTTGTAACAGGATGTTTGGCACGTTTTTGAGCCTGCTATTTAATCTCGGATTTAGACACAAATTAAAAATATATTTAAATTGTGACTTGAAAAATATTTAACTCATGTGATATACTGAGGGACAGTTGGTTTTGCGGGATTTTTAGATACTTGAAAATGTGTCGCATATTGTATTGTTTTTGTGCATTTTAGAACGGTGCATTTTTAAATTTTTTTGGAGGGCTGAAGAATGAATGCTATGGATGCTTTAGAGTTGATTACTTGTAGCTACAAAAAAGAGGAGCCGCCTCAGTTTAGAGTTGGCGATACTGTGAGTGTTAGCGTTAAAATAAAGGAGGGCGAAAAAGAAAGAATTCAGATATTTAAAGGTATAGTAATTTCTATCAAAGGATCAGGGATTTCTCGCAATTTTACCGTTCGCCGTGTTTCCCACGGCGTGGGCATGGAGAGAGTGTTTCCCTTGCATTCGCCAAATGTATCTTCAGTTAGTGTTCTCAGAAGAGGAAAGGTTAGAAGAGCTAAGCTTTATTATTTGCGCGAAAGAATTGGCAAGGCCGTTAGAGTTAAAGAAAAGATCGTTTAGACTCGAGAATTGCTTTATGCGAGAAGGGTATTGTCTTTTAGGATTGTAAGAGGCTAATTTGCGATTAAGACTGCCTGTAAAATTTAAGGGAGAAATTGTCTGAGATTGTGGGATCATCCTCAATAGAGGAAATTGTCTCTTAAAGGTTGATATTTTTAAGGTTTGATCATATTAGAGAGCTATACGGAGATTGTTTTTGGAGATTTGAAGTTGTTTTAAAAATTATTTTTTGAAAAAATCACCCGGTTATAGTTTATGAAGAGAAGCAAGATTAAGAACTATTTTAAGGTTTTGAAGGGATTAAAGTTGCTTGGTCGTAGATTTTAACGAAAAAGCAGGATGAAGGTTGTTTTTAAGGTAAACTTGCTTAAACCAACGGACTTCCAGGTTTGAAGATATCTAAGGTTTTTGTCGAGAGTTTGCCACCTGTTACGTGGGTGAGTTAGGTTGGTGAGTTAAAGGTTGTTTTTAAGGTAAACTTGCTTAAACCAACGGACTTCCAGGTTTGAAGATATCTAGGGTTTTTGTCGAGAGTTTGCCACCTGTTGCGTGGGTGAGTTAGGTTGGTGAGTTAGATGAGCGTTGTCGAGGGGTTTGTGTGCGCTTAGACTCAACGTGTTTTGTCTGGTTATTATGTTTGAATTGGTGCGATTTTGGGCTTTTTCTGAATTTTTGAAGCAGTTGTGTTTCTCAACTAAATAGCTTTTAGATATTTATGTTTCTTAAAATTTAGATTTGGTCTTTTGAATTTTTAAGATATTTTGCGTCTATGGTGTATCTTTAATCTGTGAGGATCTATTTAAGACGAGGGGGATTGTATGGTGGCTGATGACCGGGTGCGAAGTTCACGTAGTGGTCTTGATAAAGGTATTTATATTCTATTTGAAATTTTAGAAGTGGCAATTTTATCTTTGACCTCGGTTTTTCTGGTAAGCGTTTTTTTATACAAACAGGTAACTGTGAATGGTGATTCAATGTTTCCGACGCTTCACGATAAGGATCGTGTTTTACTGATGAAATATATTCTTTCTCAACCGAAAAATGGAGATATAGTTGTGGTTACCAATGCGAGAATACCTGGCCACGAAAATCTGATAAAAAGGATAATAGCAAGTGGGGGTCAAAAAATAAGGGTGGATGCCAAGAAGGGGGAGGTGTATGTAGATGGGGTTTTACAAAATGAACCTTATATCAAAGAGCCAACAAAAACTCTGATGGATTTAAAAAATAACGTGGAAGTTTTGATTCCTCCTGATTGCTATTTTGTTATGGGGGACGCCAGAAACGACTCTACTGACAGCAGAGCAGCTATTGTTGGTTTTGTGAGCAGAAAGAATCTTTTAGGAAAGGTTTATTATATTGTGATGCCATTTTCTCGATTTAGGTGGCTGTATTGACGAATGTGAATGGAATTTAGGCGATTTTACCCCTATCTTTCTGCGTTTCGACATTTATGTTCTAGTAAACATGAATGAAGTTACTCTCCTTGATGGTCTTTTAAAAGTATGAACAGTTTGTCTAGATGGGTTGTGTTCAGAAATGCAAGCGGGCCGCCCAATAGAAGGTACGAGTATCTTGTTCAGGTGGTTACATTCAAAAAAATCTAAACTAACCCGTCCGGTGCAGCAGCACTAGAAGTACAAGCGCCTTCTGCTAAATGCTTGCACTTTGGCGAATGTGAGCGAGTGAAGAATTTTGTGTTATTTGTGTTATTTAAAAATTGAGGTTTGACTTTGTGGTGCAGAATATATAATGGTTTCCCGGCCACATGGCCAAGGTCAAGCGGCTTATCTCTGAAAAACTAAGGTTAGCCGATTTGATTGTAGAGGTTAACGAGTGAAGAATTTTGTGTTATTTGTGTTTTTTAAAAATTGAGGTTTGATTTTGTGATGCAGAATATACAATGGTTTCCCGGCCACATGGCCAAGGCCAAGCGGCTTATCTCTGAAAAACTAAGGTTAGCCGATTTGATTGTAGAGATCATTGATGCTAGGATTCCGGTGAGCAGTCGCAATTTAGATATTTTATCTGAGATTAAAAAAAAACCCAGAATTATTGTTTTAAATAAGTGTGATCTGGCCGATTCTACCGCAACAAATGATTGGGCCTTATCTTTAGGCTCCAAAGGGGATACGGTTTTTTTCTCTGACTGTAAATTGGGCAGAGGTCTTGATGGTTTCACCACGGCTGTTCGAAAATTGATGGCGACAGATAACAAAAAACGAATGAGAGCTGTGGTTTGCGGTATTCCTAATGTTGGCAAATCTTCTTTTATAAATAAAATGATTAAAAAAAGAAAAGCAAAAGTCGAAAACAAGCCCGCAGTTACGCGAGGTGTGGGTTGGTTTCGTACGAAATATGACATTGATTTCCTGGATACTCCCGGTGTACTTTGGCCCAAGTTTGAAGATCCAGATATCGGCAGAAATTTAGCTATAGTTGGTTCTATCAGACATAACGTTTTTGATAGCGAGATGTTAGCACTGTGTTTAATTGAAATTTTGATAAAGCATTATAAAATCCCTTTTGAAAAAAGATTTAATGTAGATTTTTCGGCCTGTCTTGATGCCAGTGAAGTGTTGTTAACAATAGGTAAAAAAAGGGGTGCCCTCATGTCAGGGGGCGTTATCAACAAAAAAAGGGCGGCTGACATAATTTTAGAGGAATTTAGAAGTGCGAAAGTAGGCAGAATAACTCTTGAAAAGTGCAATAATGGCTAATTTTTTGAAATTTTACAAAAACTTAGAACTCCAAGTAAAATGTCCTTTAAATAAGTTACTCTCGTTGTCGTTTAAGAATCGTGAGCGCAGGTGTGATTTTTAGTTTCTTTTAAAAGAAATTTATGAAAAAGTGACCAAAACTATGGACGCACAGACTTTAAGTTTGATTTAGAGAGAATTTACAAAAAAGCGACTAAAAACTACAGATGCACCCATGACTTTCAGTTCGCTTCTAAAGAGAATATATAAAAAAGCGACGACTTTCTTTATTTAATTGAAGTTTTCAATAAAGTATCATAGAATTCTTTTTGGAAGAAGATTCAATGTAGATTTTTCGGCCTGTCTTGATGCCAATGAAGTTTCGGAAGAAGGTTTAATGCAGATTTTTTGGCTTGTCTTGACGCCAATGAAGTGTTGTTAACAACAGGTAAAAAAGGGCGTCCTCATGTCGGGGGGCGTTATCAACAAAGAAGGGCGGCTGACATAATTTTAGAGGAATTTAGAAGTGAAAAAATAGGTAGAATAACTCTTCAAAAGTAGAATAATAGCTAATTTTTTTCTGAAGGATTTTGTATAAAAATTTAAAATCCTGAACAAAATATCCCTTAGACAAGCTGCGTTGCTGCTTAAAAATTGCGGGTGGTCGCGACGTGTAGCTTCTAGTTTGTTTTAGGGGGAGTTATGAAAAAAAGAGCGACGATTTTCTTCTTTATTTTGATGTCTGGGATCTGTTTTGCCGTCAGCAATCTTTATTTTCTCTCTCAATTGGATTGGTTACAGAGCGCCGCGACAATCCAGCACTCCAACAGGTTAAAAATAAGTAATTTGCGCGCAAATATATACGACTGCAACAAAATTCCGCTTGTGAATACAGAAGAAAATAAAGTGGTTGCCGTTGTGCCCTCGGCTAAAGCTAACAGAGAGTTGGGAAAGGTGCTTTCCAAAGATAGAATGGATGAAATTTTGCCATTTTTGTCAAAAAAAGAGCCATTTATCGTTAGAATTCCCGATTGGATAGACAGCATTCCTGGTCTTGATATTTTCACTGTTCCCAAGAGGTACTCAGAGAAACAAATTTGCCCCCATGTTATCGGATACGTGGATGGGTCTGGTCTGGAGGGTCTTTTCGGGATAGAAAAATCTTACAATGACCCCCTTACTGATTCCATGGGCGGGATATCCGCTGGGTACAGTATTGACGCCAGGGGTGAAACGCTCGGCGGAGAAAAAAAAGAAATCGAAGATACTTCGTATTTTAAAAACAGAGGTTTAGTTCTCACGATCGACAAAGATATACAAAAAATAACACAAGAGGCCGCAGAAGAGCATATAGTAAAAGGCGCGGCCTTGGTGGCGGAGGTTCCGAATTTAAAAATAAGATCTTGGGTGAGTTTGCCAGATTTTTCTCCAGATAAATTGGAAGATGCCGTAAAAGATCCGAATTCGCCGCTGATAAATAGGGCGTTCTCCAAGTATGATTTAGGGTCTATTTTTAAATTGGTGACGGCGGGTGCTGCCCTCGAGTCAGGCGTTTCGGAGTATTTTAAACTTAATTGCAATGGCAGCGTGGAAATTGACTCAGTGCATTTCAACTGTTTTGGAGGAATTGGCCACGGGCTCGTGGACATGAAAGGGGCCATGCAGCACTCTTGCAATGGGTATTTTGTGAAGCTTGCAGAGAAGTTCGACCCTGAGAGAATTTTAGAATTTTCCCGCAAATTAGATCTTGATAAGGCATATGAGCTTGCCCCAGAAATGATTTCTTCCAAAGGGATATTGCCAGATATTGATCAGCTTGGTAGTAGAGCGCAACTGGCAAATTTTTCCTTTGGACAGGGTGGATTGATGGTGACCCCGCTTCACGCGCTTGCCCTTATAAACACCATCGCATCTCAAGGCAATTACGTGAAACCTCGTTTGGTGGAAGGTTTTGTGAACGAGTTTTTTAATTTTACCGAAAGATTCGAAGGAGAAGATCCCAAGAGAGTTTTTTCGAGTAGAACTACAGAGATTTTAAAAAGTCAAATGAAAGCGTCTTTGGAAGAGGGAACCAGTTTTGCGGGCAAGCCCAGTAAAATCGACGCGGCGGCAAAAACTTCTACCGCGCAAACTGGCATAAAAGACGGCGATCGCGACGTCGTGCAAGCTTGGTTTGCGGGATTTTTCCCCTACAGAAAACCTAAATATGTTGTCGTTGTGATGATGGAAAATGGAGAAAGTGGCGGGAGAGATTGTGGGCCGATTTTTGCCAAAATAGCAGATGGAGTATCTGAAATAAGACCCATGGGACGAGAATGAGAGGCGGCATATTTTTCTAACAAACAAAATAGGACTTGCAACTTGTTTGCCTACGTGGTAAAATTGCCTAAAAGAAGATTAATAACACACGCTACGCTTATTTTGAGCCTTATTGGTGGCGGTTTGCTTCGCAGTGACCGCCTGACTGTAGCGGAGGAATAAAACCAAGGAGGAAGATTAATGTCAGTAATTTCGATGAAACAACTTCTAGAAGCGGGCGTTCATTTTGGACATCAAACGAGAAGATGGAACCCCAAGATGTCCGAGTACATTTTTGCGGAGCGAAATGGTATCTATATAATAGATCTTCAAAAGACCGCCAGAAATCTTGAAAAGGCCTATGATTTTGTCAGGGATTTAGCCTCCAGGGGCAGGTCGCTGTTGTTTGTTGGCACAAAAAAGCAGGCTCAAGATTCCATAAAACTTGAGGCCGAGCGCAGTGGTGCTTATTTTGTCAACGCTCGTTGGCTGGGTGGAATGCTCACTAATTTTACTACAATTCGCCGCAGAGTTGATAGATTGAGGCAGCTAAGAGTTATGGAGTCCGACGGGACTTTTGAACTGTTGCCAAAAAAAGAGGTTATAAAACTCGCTCTTGAAATTGAAAAGTTAGAGAGATTTCTTGGCGGAATTAAAGATATGAAAAAGCTTCCTGGAGCGCTGTTTATAATTGATCCCAGGAAGGAGCGAATAGCGGTCGCAGAGGCAAAAAAACTTGGCATACCAATAATTGCCATAGTAGATACGAACTGCGATCCCGACGAAATTGACTATGTAATACCTGGCAATGACGACGCCATTCGCTCCGTCAAACTCATATCTTCCATCATGGCCGATGCTATAGTAGAGGGTTCGCAGGGGGATCTGGACGAGAGTGAGGGATTTACCGGGGGTGGATTATTGCCACCTGATGTGCCCGTTGCTGGTCCTTTAGTAGACGCACCCAAACCACCCGCTCAGGTTGCTCCCGAATTCACCTCGGCTTCCGCGCCAGAATTGTCTGGTCAAGATGGTGCTTCTGGAAAGGCTTAGCTTGGAGTTTGCAGAAGTTAGATTTTATTTGCGGATTGAGCAGAATTTATTTTAGTTTTTAAGATTTTAAAGAAGGTTGACAAGAGGCGTCGCTTTGGCGCGAAAGTTTACTTAAAATACAAGATCAGAAGGTGGAAAATCATGGATATTACGGCGCGAGATGTTAAGGCTTTAAGAGAAAAAACTGGCTGCGGAATGATGGATTGCAAGAAGGCTTTGGTCAAAGCTGGCGGCGACACGCAGGCCGCGGTTGACATTTTAAGAAAGAGGGGCCTTGACGTTTTTGCAAAAAAATCCCAGAGAACTGCTAGCGAAGGTGTTGCTGTGGCTGTTGTGAATGAAGATAGAACTGTCGGGGTTTGCATAGAGATAAATTCGGAGACTGATTTTGTGGCGAAGAATTCTCGCTTTTTAGATTTTGTGAACACTTGCGCTCAAACGGTGATCCACTCAAATCCCGCGAATGTGGAGGAGTTGTTGGAGACCGACGTGTACGGCGGAAAAGGTGACAAAGTTGACGATCTCTTAAAAGAGAATATTTTGGTCATAGGGGAGAATATAAGAATTAGAAGGTTTAAACGCTTTGAGGGAGTTGTGTCGGGATATACTCATGCGAATGGACGTATGGCATCTCTGGTGAAGTTTTCAGTTTCGTCAGGGTTTTCACGCAGCGAAGAATTTGCAGCCTTTTCGGATGATATAGCAGTGCATGTGGTTGCGTCGAACCCTTTGTATATAGATGAGGATTTTGTGCCGCCAGAAGTTATTGAGCACGAGAGGGGTATTTTTTTGGAGCAGGTTTCTACAGAAGGAAAGCCGGCGAACATAGCTGAAAAAATAGTGGAAGGTAGAATGAAGAAGTTTTACAAAGAAGTTTGCTTGTTAAAGCAGGATTTTGTAAAAAATCCCGATTATTCTATTGCCAATTATATAAATGAGATCTCGCGCCGATTAGGAATTGACGTATCGGTGGAGGAGTTTGTTAAATATGAGAGAGGCGAGGGGATTTAAATTTGGGGTTACCAGTGTTAAAGTTTGTAAAATATGAAGGAGGAGGGGGATTTGAATTTGTAGTTTCCCAGGAGTTTCCCAGGAGTTTCCCAGGAGTTTCCCAGGAGTTTCCCAGGAGTTTCCCAGGAGTTTCCCAGGAGTTTCTTAGGAGTTTCTTAGGAGTTTCTTAGGAGTTTCTTAGGAGTTTCTTAGGAGTTTCTTAGGAGTTTCTTAGGAGTTTCTTAGGAGTTTCTTAGGAGTTTCTTAGGAGTTT
>JAIRSI010000006.1 GCA_031255515.1 Oscillospiraceae bacterium
GTCTAAGACTTTGCCCGTGCCGCAATTTTTAGCAGTGCCCGTTCGTTTTCATTTAGGCGTACCCAAAAATTTCGCCTGTCTTGCATTTGGTAGAGCGTTTTGCTTACTTTTTACTTTCACACGCTCAAAATTTTAACCCACGCCTCATTCTAAAAGCAACATTTTTTATCATTTTTGATCAGATCCCTCACTTCACGCTCATGTGCTTAAGATTAGCTATTAAATCATGTTTATTTAATTTAAGAAATTGTTATGCAAAAAGAATTCCTCTTCGGGCCGCAATTAAAAGATTTTACCCCAAAAATCACCTGCTACCTAGGGATATTTATATATTCTATCTGACTGTTTTCTGGCTTTTGCATTTTAAGAATCTCTTTAGAATATTCCTCCACATCTCTTAGAGATAACTTCGATTCAAACGATATTTTAAGCCGAGTCTCCGTATTTTTGTCTTCTTCTAAATTTTTGTTTAATTTGTAAATTTCTTCGGTAAGTTCAGACAACTCGATCTGGCTATTAATAATTGTTATGGAAAACGCCAGCGTAGTTGTTAATGCCAGAAGAGTTAGTGAAATTTTCCCAGCTCCTGCTCTAAACGCCAGCTTTTTACTTTTTTCTACCGGCAGCCTTATAACGTTATCCCTGACAAGTGCCTGTTTGTTCTCCTTTTCTGCCTCAAACAAAGATAAATCGTACGCCAAATTTTTCTTAAAAGACATATTACGACAAGACCTCCTTTTGAGTTTTTATTCTTCAAACAGAACAAACAGCCCTTAATCTTGCGCTCCTACCCCTACTGTTCTGAGCCAATTCTTCTAAAGAAGCAACGATTGCTCTTTTGGTGATTAATTTGCCAACGGGAGAATGCTTGCACACACAGATGGGAAAATCTGCAGGACAAATACAGCCCCGGCACCACTCGACCATCCTTTTTTTAACTATTTTATCCTCCAAAGAATGAAATGTAATCACAGCGAGTCTCCCATTAACCTTTAAACTGTCAAAAGCTTCGGTTAAACCTTTATCAAGAGCACTCAATTCCCCGTTAACTTCTATTCTTATGGCCTGAAAAGTTCTTCTTGCGGGATGAATAGAGCTTTTTCTCAAAAATTTAGCGGGAACGGCAGATTTTATGACGTCAACCAATTCACCGGCGGTGGTAATCGGCGAAACTTTCCTCCTCTTGACAATTTCTCTTGCAATTCTTTTTGAAAATCTCTCTTGCGAATACTTCCAGATTACTTTTAAAAGTTCTTCTTCTTTGTAATTGTTAATCACATCCTCTGCAGACTTACCTTCTTTGCTCATCCTCATATCCAATGGGGCCGACGGATCGTGATACGAAAATCCCCTCTCAAAGTTTTCAATTTGAAAAGAAGACACCCCGACGTCCAAAAGCACACCGTCAACCAAGCTAACACCCACAGACTTTAAAAGGCTCTTCACCTCACTAAAATTGCCCTTTATCACACTTACAAGATTACTCTTAAAGTTTTTTTTAAGATAGGCTACCGCGTCCGGATCTTGGTCTATCATGATAAGTCTTCCGTTCTCAAGCCTATCCAATATAGCTCTGGAATGACCACCAAAACCCGCGGTTCCATCAACATAGATGCCATCTTTCTTGACATTCAACAATTTAATTGTCTCTTTTAATAGCACAGGTTTGTGTAAAATCTCTGTCTTTCTCAAAAATGTCTCGCCTCGCTCAAAACACCCCACGCTATTGCCACTGTAAAATGCCTCCCCCAAAGCACCAATGACAACGCATTAACATTATCTTATTACAAACATTCTCACAATGCAAGGGTATTTTTTAATATTTTTTTAAAGAAAATGCGGTTGACTCTTAATCATCATTGTGATAGGATAAAAATAGTTATTTTGGAAGTAATGATAATAACTGTCAATTTTGTCATTTTACTTTGGAAGGGTGATTTTAACATGCCTCGCACGAGAAAAATAACAAATTCTTTTAGATCTAAAATTATTTCAAATCCAGCGACTGTGCCGCTCCTAGTTTTGAATTCGACAAGCCGATTTTTTCTTACGAGAAAGTGTTGTTTAGAAGCGTTCGCGACGACAAGACGTTTGATAGACTTATTGAACTAAGGAATGGCGGAGTTGTTAGTGGGAAGTTTTTTCTTCCATGCAAGCAAATTCTTGCAATCCGCTCTTACCTAGTTATTTCTTACGAGACTCGTGATCCGCGTGAGAATTTCGTCACCAGAGATAAGTTGCTGCCGCGTGGATACATCAAACCCAATACCAAAATTGAAGTTTGCGGATATTCTGACTGATATTTTTCTCAATTTGGCTTCTGGCAGAGTCTGTTTTGTTAGCGAAGCTGATCTACTATACCCTCTTACTAATCCCCGAGGCGCGTAAGGTAGAAAGGGCGAGTCTTAAAGGGAGGTATAGAAATTTCTCAGCAGAGAGAAAAGTGGTTTTTAAGAGTTGTGCAGTCTTTCAGAGATGAAAAAAGGAACTATAAAAAGAAGAAGAGAACAACCCAAAAATTTTTGCGAGTTTAGCAAAATAAGACAAGGCCTTTGCCTTGCGCATTGAGCAATTAGACTCTGATACAAATTCACTTCACAAAGAATTTAAACGAAGCTCAGAAAGAGAAATGGAGGATTTTCCATCACGATAAGGAACTTAACAAAAGAGACAGAAACTAAAAATCGAAAATATTTAAGGTTTTTAGAACACCAATAAATGCCAGATGAAGTTTAGCTTTATTGACCATCTGGCGAAAATTTACCAAAACAACAAGGTGTTTCTCGACAGAAGAGTATTTATGAAAATTAGTCTTTTTGTCGATTAATGAAATTTTCCAAAATACACACAATATCTATTAGAATTGGGGGTGTATTTTTTGGGTAATTTGTAATATTATTTGAAGGAGAGTTGAGCAAAGTCTAAAGTAAGAGAGGCTGATCTACACAAATATTATTTATATATCCGTTTGAAGTTTTTCTAAGGATTATTTTTAAGTTTGTCAGTTAGTTAATAGAGAAGGTTGCCGGATTTTTATTATTTAAAAGAGAGTCGGACTCACTCATTGTGTGGATTAAATAATTAATGCATCCAAAGTTTTCAAAAAGTCGTTAACTTAAAGTCTAAATCCATCGACAATTCAAAATTTTTTAAAGAGCCAAGGTTCAAATTTGGTCAATCGATGATGTTTGAAATTTTTATAACGGCCGAGATTATCAAAAATAAGCGTTTATGGTTATATTTTATACAGAAATATGACAAGAGTTTTATGAGACATCGAGATTGTCATAGGATAAAGGCTATAATTACAAATACGATAAAAATTTTACACTACGAAGTACTAGGCACGCGAAGTGCCCAGCGATTAAGCCTCTAGGCGTTTAGTGTAAAGCGCAACAAATGGCGAGTGTATAAGGCTACAGTGATAAATCACACTGTTTTGTATTTTTATTTTTTGTGATAAAATGGCGCTGAGGGGAAGGTGATTTTAGTGGCTTATATAATCAATGGTAATTGCATAAGGTGTGGTGCTTGTGAGCCACAGTGTCCTGTTGACGCTATCTCCGCCGGTGAAGATCGCTACGTAATAAATGAAGATTTGTGTATAAGTTGTGGCGCTTGTGCCGCGGTTTGTCCAGTGAATGCGCCAAAAGATGAGGATCAGGTGGATTAATTTTATCTGTCAAGTTATCTGCCCTTACAAAGATTAATCAAAATGTGTGTCTTCAATACGGATTGTTTTTAACGCGCATCTTCAAAGTAACTTAATTTTATCCGCGCCAAGGCATGTGCCCTTACGCAAATTTGACCACATGTAGTAGCTGGTGGCGGTATTGTTGTCAATTTTAAAGGTGATTCTAATCGCCAAGGAAGTTTATTGTTTTGTCGGCACACCGTTTGATTACGCGTGGTAACTGACGGTCACACTATTATCAATTTTGGAGGTGATTCTAATCGCAGGCAAGCTTATTGTTTTGGGCACTCCCATAGGCAATCTTGGTGATTTTTCTTCTCGAGGCATTAAAACTTTAGAAGAAGTTGATTTTATAGCAGCTGAGGATACGCGAGTAACGCGCAAACTTTTGAGTCATTTTGGCATACGAAAGCCTCTCATAAGCTATTTTCAACACAACGAAATACACAGAGTGAACATTATAATAGATAAAATTTTAAAAGGCCAGACTTGCGCACTGGTGTCCGATGCGGGCATGCCGACAATTTCTGATCCGGGTGAAAATCTTGTTTGCGAATGTGCCGAAAATAACATAAAAATTGAGGTTGTCCCTGGACCTAGCGCGCTTATTGCGGCTTTGGCCGTTTCCGGATTGCCCACGGGACGATTTACTTTTGAGGGTTTTTTGAGCACGAATAAAAAATCAAGAAATCTTCACCTAAAGGAATTAAAAGATGAAAAGAGAACTATGATTTTTTACGAGGCTCCGCACAAGGTACATAGAACTCTTAGTAGTCTTTTAGAAGTTCTTGGGGATCGCAGAATTTCCATATGTAGAGAAATGACAAAAATATATGAAGAAGTAATAAGAACCACTATAAAAGGAGTTTTAACGGCATATAAAGATAAATCTTTTAAGGGTGAATGTGTTATTATAGTGGAAGGCAAGTTAAAAAATGAGGATACTACTGATTTTGACGTGGAAGAAGCGACTGAGCTTGCAAAAGATCTGATTTCTAAAGGTAATAGCATTAGCAAAGCTGCAAAAACCGCCACCGCTGGTACCAATCTTTTAAAAAGTGATGTCTACAGAAATCTTCTAAAAGAATTAGAAATTAATAATTCTTCGCAAATCTTAAGGTAAGGTTAATGTACCTTACAGATTAGATGCAATTTTACGAAGCGGCACTGGGAATTTTCACGCATTAGTTGTAAAGAGTGAAACTGCTTTTTAAAATCTAAAAAACGCAATATCGGAGCCCCTTTCAAAAAACTCTTTAGCGCCAACTCTTTCAAAAAATTAAAAAATCTGATATTAGCTTTTCTTCCGGGAAGCTTTTGGGCGTTGGCTCATAAAAATGGGGTGTTTTAAAATTGAAAACTCTTAAAAATCTATTCAGAGTTTATATGAATAAAAAAGAAATAAACCTAATGAATTCTGAAGCGGTGGTCAAAAAAATCTCCATAGTACACAGTGAAAAACGCATAAAAATTGACATAAAATTTCCGCCGGGAAAAGATGTATGTGCGGAAGATCTTTCAAAAATTAACAATTTAATTTCAAAAATAAAACTCGATGATTATACCTTTGATTTAAATTTGAGTTCGGAAAGAGGAGAAAACATCCCCGTGGATGGCGTTCGCGAAGGTGATACGCAAGAACCCGGAAGTAATTTTATGCCGTGGAACGCCAATAACAATGATTCTTTCGGAGAAAATGAACAAAGAAAACTTAAAAATAACTTTATACCCTATAATGCGAGTGGCGATGGTTCCGGCGACAAGCAAAAATCTAAAAACGATTCCATGCTCCAGAATGCAAGCGATGATAATTTTCTCAAAGGCAATGGACAAAAATCCCGAAATGCTGCAGACGGCGATGATTTTCTCAAAGACAATAGACAAAAACCAAGGAGCGATTTTGGTCATTACAATTCGGACGACAGCGGCAATCTAAAACCAAACGAAGCAAACGATGGATGCGACGTGACCGAAATGCGTACCGGAGCTGATCTTTTTCCCAGTGCCAAACCACTTCACAAAAATGTATTTTATGGGAGAATCCTCGCTGATTTTGGCAAACTTTTATCAGTAAATGATGTCGAATTGTCAGTTGGCAAGACTATAGCTGTATGGGGTGATGTTTTTTTTGCGGACTTTATTTTTACAAAGGACAAAACAAAAAAAATCTATACGATAAATATCACTGACTACACTGGCTCTGTTACCCTAAAAATTATTTGCGACCTTAAAAGATCACAAAAATTGGATTCTATACAAAAAGGAGACACAATTTTTGCGCAGGGTTTAGTCGAATATGATACTTTTAACAAAGATATTGTGATGCGTCCCAGAAATATCTGTAAAGGTGTAAAAAAGAAAACCGTCGACAAACAAGTCGTCAAAAGGGTTGAACTCCATATGCATACTACAATGTCCGCTATGGATGGGGTAAGTTCGCCAAAAAACCTCATTAAAAGAGCGTATGAATGGGGGCACAGGGCTGTGGCAATTACAGATCACGGAGTTTTGCAAGCCTTTCCCGATGCAATGAACACGATAGAAAAAATTAGGTCGAATGGCGGCGAAATGAAAATCATTTACGGCATCGAAGGCTACTTTGTGAATGATGACGATTTTGTAGGAGAATACAGAAATTTAAAATCTTACCATCAAATAATTTTGATAAAAAATAATATTGGCCTTAAAAATCTTTACCAATTAGTTTCTTTTTCTCACATTAATTATTTTTACAAAAAGCCGAGGATATTAAAAAGTAAGCTTTCAAAATTAAGAGAAGGTCTTTTAATAGGAAGCGCCTGTGAAGCTTCAGAGCTTTTCAGGGCAATTGTGGCTGCGAGACCCTGGGAAGAATTACTAAAAATAGCTAAATTCTACGATTTTTTGGAAATACAGCCACTAGGCAACAACGATTTCATGCTGCGAAATGGAACGGTTAAAACCAAGGAATGTTTGGAAAATTTTAACAAAATAGTTGTCAAATTGGGCGAAGAGCTCGACGTGCCTGTGGTGGCCACGGGAGATGTACACTTTTTAGACCCCCACGAATCCGAATACAGAAAAATATTGATGGCTGCTCAGGGCTATGCAGATGCTCAAAATCAAGCGCCGCTATTTTTAAAGACCACGGCCGAAATGCTAGATGAATTCTCTTATCTTGGAAAAGAAAAAGCTTATGAGGTTGTCGTTAAAAACACAAACCTTATAAGCGACATGATTGAAGAAGTAAGGCCAGTGCCGCATGGTGTTTATCCTCCATCTTTGGAAGGCGCCGACGAGGAATTGCAAAAAGAAGCGTGGAGGCTGACCAGAGAGCTTTATGGCGAAAGTCTGCCAGAAATTGTAAAAAATAGGGTGGAAAAAGAGCTATCTTCAATTATAAAACACGGATTTGCTGTTTTGTATGTGACTGCAAAAAAATTAGTTGAAAAATCAAATAAAATGGGATATCTTGTAGGTTCAAGAGGGTCTGTAGGTTCATCTTTTGTGGCAACTGTGTGTGGAATCTCCGAGGTCAATCCTCTTATGCCTCATTATCTCTGCCCAAATTGTAAAAATTCCGACTTTATAACCGATGGTTCGTACGGATCCGGCTTTGATTTGCCTGAGAAAAAGTGCCCTAAATGCAATACAAATTACAATCGAGACGGCCATAATATTCCCTTTGAGACCTTTTTGGGATTCGATGGCGACAAAACTCCCGATATAGATCTTAATTTTTCCGGAGAATGTCAAGCTGATATTCACAGATATACGGAGGAAATTTTCGGAGAAGACAATGTCTTTAAAGCGGGAACAATTGCCACTGTGGCTGCAAAAACTGGCCTTGGTTTTGTTAAAAAATACGCTCAAGAAAACGATATAAAATTTTCAAGAGCTGAAGAATTAAGACTTTCCGAGGGGTGCACTGGCGTAAGAAGAACCACTGGACAGCATCCCGGCGGCATGGTAATCGTGCCAAAAGGTATGCAAATTTACGATTTTTGCCCAGTGCAGAGACCGGCAAACGATCAAAAATCAAACAATATAACGACCCATTTTGATTTTCATTCTATACATGACACCATATGTAAACTCGACGAACTTGGTCATGATATACCATCTATTTACAAATATCTAGAAGATTATTCGGGCGTGAAAATTGCAGATATCCCTATGAGTGACCCGAAAGTAATGTCACTTTTTAAATCGGCAAATGCGCTAAGCCTTAAGGATGAAGACCCGATAGACTCAGAAATAGGAACGCTTTCCATGCCCGAAGTTGGCACTTCCTTTGTTAGAAAAATGATGCTAGAAGCAAAACCCAGAACTTTCTCGGATTTAATACAAATTTCGGGTTTATCCCATGGCACCGACGTGTGGATTTCCAACGCCAGAGATCTTATAAAAAATTCAATCTGCACGGTCTCTGAGGTGATCGGTACTCGCGACAGTATTATGACATTTTTATGCCAAAAAGGCATAAATCCCAAAATGGCTTTTGAGATAATGGAGATCACCAGAAAAGGCAAGGCAAAAAAGCTTTTGACTAAAAATCACATAGGTGCTATGCTCGAAAAAGGAGTCCCGAAGTGGTACATTGATTCATGCATGAAAATAAAGTACATGTTCCCAAAAGCTCACGCCGCCGCCTACATGATTGCCGCGCTGAGGCTTGGGTGGTACAAGGTGTACAAACCTCTTGAATATTACGCTGCGTATTTTACGGTCAGAGGGCAGGACGATCTAGACGGCTTGCTTATTTCTAAGGGCAGAAAAGCTATTCGACGCAAAATGGAAGAGATAAAAATAAAGGGTAGAGAGGCAAGCGCCAAGGAGAAATCGAGCTATTCTACCATGCAAATAGCAGATGAGATGCTCGCTAGAGGCATTGAAATTTTGCCGGTTAATCTCTACAAATCTCATTCATATAGGTATGTAATAGAGAACTCTAAGATTCGACTGCCTTTTTCATCCCTTGCTGGGATTGGCACAGTTGCCGCCAAGAGTCTTGAGGCTTCTGGCAAAGTAGGGAGGTATATTTCTATCGAAGATTTGCAAAGTATGTCGAATATTTCTAAGGATGTAATTGAAGTTTTGAGCAAATCCGGCGCCCTCGAAGGCTTACCCCTTAGTAGTCAGATGAGTTTATTCTAATTCGTAACGAAACAGGAGGCTAAGCAGGGTTGTTGCGAATAAGAAATATCTAGAAACTAGACGAGTCATCACGAGCGAAGCTCACGTTTGAAGATCAAGTGAATTGTCATGAACGAGAAACATCTGAAAACTAGACGAATCGTCACAAGTGAGGCTCACGTTTGAAGATCAAGTAAATTGTCACGAATCGGAACATCTTGGACATCACATAAGTCGCCGCGGAGAAGTTTTGAAGATCAGATGAATCGTCACAAACAGGGCATCCAAAGGCTAGTTTGCGGAGGTGAATTTAGATTTGTTTAGAGTAAAAGACGGACTTATAATGATCACTTACGCCGCGACTTTATTCTTTGTTCTTGCCAGGATAAACGTGTTTTTTCAGTTATTTTTTAGAATTTGCGAGATGACAACTCCTTTTATTTACGGCCTTGTCGTTGCCTATATTCTCAATAGACCCTATGTTTTTTTTCATGAAAAAGTTTTTTTAAAAATGTCGTTTTTAAAAAGAAAATTGCCCTTAGGTTTTAGCAAATCGTTGAGTATCCTAACCTGTTACGTTATCCTCATAAGCTTTATTGTTTTTATATTTGCTATTGTTGTTCCTCAATTAATCGAAAGTTTTACAAAATTTGCGGATCATCTTTCCTATATTTTGTCAGATGGCGAGAGCGTGGTTTTTCACGGTTTAAAATTCCTGGGACTAAATCCTTCTATGGAAAAAAATACCATAGACATATTAACCAAGTTTGCAGGAGACCTAGAGCAGCTCAGCGCAAGAATGATTATGTCTTTTTATGATATAATCACAAAATTTATGGTAGAAATTTATTATTGGACGATGGGTATGGTTCTTTCAATTTATATTTTGTTCGGAAAAGAAAAACTTATTTTTCAGCTAAAAAAAATAAAAGATGCATTTTTGCCAAGCAAATTCTCGAGTCCTCTTATGGAAATCTTAAGACTTTCCCATAAAAAAGTTGGTAAGTTTTTAGTCGGAAAAACAATTAATTCCTTTTTGATTGGCTTACTTTGTTTTGTGGGTGTTAATATTCTTGGAACCCCGTACCCTATTTTGGTTAGCGTTGTAGTAGGCATTACTAATATAATTCCATTTTTTGGGCCTTTTTTTGGAGCCATCCCCAGCATATTGATAGTACTGACTGTCAGTCCAGTTCAAGCCTTTCACCTTGCCATTTTTTTGTTTGTTTTGCAGCAAATAGATGGAAACCTCATAGGACCGAGAATACTCGGGAGCGCCACGGGCGTCTCTGGACTGTGGATCATGTTTAGTGTAATCTTAGGTGGGGGCCTGTTTGGCATCTTTGGAATGATACTTGGAGTTCCCGTTTTTTCTGTGATTCAGGTGATGCTTGGCAGGTATGTCAACAAAAGATTGTACGGTAAATCAAATTTTTATAAAGAAAGCAGACACAGTGATTTAAACAGTTTTAAAACCAAATTCTAACAATTACTTTAAGGAGTAGTGATTGATGAAAAGGATTCTTGTAGCTGAAGATGAATCGACGATACGCGAGTTTATCGTGCTTAATTTGGAGCGCGCTGGGTACGAAGTTACAGAGGTGAACGACGGAAAAGTGGCTCTTCGTAAATACGAAGACGAGAGTAAAAATTTTGACATCGCCATATTGGACATAATGATGCCGGTTCTTAATGGTTTGGACGTTTGTAAAGAATTGCGAAAAAAGAGTAGTAATATCGGAATTATACTTTTAACGGCTAAAACACAAGAAATAGATAAAATAAGCGGACTTATGTTTGGCGCGGACGACTATATGACAAAGCCATTTAGTCCCTCTGAACTCGTTGCGAGAGTAGACGCACTTTATAGAAGAGTGGCTATAGCTCAAATGCGTGCCGACAACAATTTTAAGGAAGAAATTTGTTTGGGAGAATTCAAATTAAATTTAAGAAGTCATATGCTCTTTAAAAGAGACGAAGCTATTGATCTAACCCATGTCGAATTTCGTATGATAGAGTTTTTTTTCTCGAATGTTGGCACAGCTCTTAGTAGATCAGAAATCTCAGAACACGTTTGGGGCAAAACACGTCTCGGGGACGAAAAAATAGTGGATGTCAATATAAGAAGGCTTAGAATGAAAATAGAAGACGACCCATCCAACTGTAAATACATATTGACTGTATGGGGGTTTGGTTATAAGTGGTCGAGCTAGATTCGCGCGAGATTTTAAATAAAAATCGGAGGTTAGAATTTATTTGGGTAGTGTTATAAAACGATGGTTTCTCAAAAGATTTATCCCTATTCTATTTTTTATTTTTTTAATCGGCATATTTTTTAAAATTTTTATAGAAATTTTAATATATAATGAAGTCGAGACCGGCGTCAGGGCGCCCGGATCATCCGACGGGGCGATTCTTAGCCTTACTTTGGCGTTCTGGTTTTCACAACTTCTACTAGCTCTTGTTGTGGGGTTTCTTAGCTTTTCTTTTGTAAAGTCCATCGCAATTCCAGTGCGAAAAATAAACGAGAGCGCCAAACAAATAGCCCAGGGGGATTTTTCTATAAAAATAAAAAAGCAGCACAATGATGAAATAGGCGAACTTTGCAATACTATCAACTATATGGCTAAGGAGTTGGCGGAAATGGAAAAGATAAAAAATGAATTTATTTCGTCGATTTCTCACGAACTTAGGACTCCGTTAACAGCCGTAAAAGGTTGGGCCGAGACCATACAAAACAGTAATATGCTCGATTTTGAAGTTGCAAAGAAAGGAATGAGCGTGATAGTTGATGAATCTGAGCGTTTATGTCAAATGGTGGAAGAACTTCTTGATTTTTCGACAATAAAAGGGAGTAAAATTACAATTAGCATGACTAAATTAGACATTTTGGCAGAATTGGGCGAGGCGGTGTATATGTTTCGCGATAGGGCAGAGCAAGAGAAAAAATTTCTACTATACTCAGAGCCAGAAAATTTTCCGCCCGTTTATGGTGACAAAAATCGCCTTCGTCAAACTTTTATAAACATCATCGACAATGCACTAAAATACACACCTGAAGGGGGAGTTGTAAATGTTTCTGCTAGAACACAAGAAGATTTTATTTCTATCGTTGTAGATGATAACGGATGCGGCATTCCAAGTGCTTGTCTGCCCAGAGTTAAAGAAAAATTTTACAAGGCTAATAAAACCCAAATCGGCGCGGGAATAGGTCTTGCCATCGCTAATAAAATAGTAAGCCTGCATTCTGGCAAGCTAGAAATTAAAAGCGAAGAAGGTGTTGGAACCAGCGTTAACATCTCGATACCTGTCATGAAAGATAAAAAAGAAGTGGATTGTAGAGAATTTCCCTAGAAAGTACAGCTATTCCGACTTAAAATGGACATCAAGTTCTCTGGACGCTTTCTCTCTTGTGTCTTTTTGCTAGGTATGAGGTGCATTTCTTTTGCGTCTTTTTAACACGCCATTTTTATATTTTGCCTTCGAAATAGTTATAAATTGACAAATATATGCACCGAGGGGGCTTAGTTTTTATGGAAAAATTATTGTTTTTCTCCGAATGCCCACAAGTAGTTAAAAAATTTTTAGGGTATCTTGTTACAATAAAAGGAAAATCAAAAAATACTGTCAATGAATATTATTTCGATCTTCGGACTTTTTTTAGATATATAAAAAAAATAAAAGATATTAAGTGTAAAGATGTAGAATTTAAAAAAGTGGATATAAAAGATGTGGGAATAGAGCTGATAAAATCTATAACTCTTAACGATATATACGAATATTTAAATTACACTCTGGGGGAACGTGGCAACAACGCGGCTACTAGGGCCAGGAAGGTGTCGAGTTTGCGATCATTTTTTAAGTATCTTACAGTGAAAACTCACGAGCTGCAAACAGATCCGACAAAAGAACTTGACACACCAAAACTCAAAGCGTCTCTGCCCAAATTCTTGACTTTGGAACAGAGTATCGAACTCTTAAAAAGCGTAACGGGTGACTACAAAGAAAGAGACTACTGTATTCTTGTTTTATTTCTCAATTGTGGAATTAGGCTTTCTGAGCTTGTTGGCATAAATTTTAGCGATATACGAGATGATTTTAGTCTAAAAATAGTTGGAAAAGGCAACAAAGAGAGAATAATATATTTGAATGATGCTTGTGTCATGGCAATCAACGCGTATAAAAAAGTTAGACCATTTGACCACGTAAAAGATAAAGATGCTTTATTTGTAAGCAAGTTCAGAAAACGCATAAGCGCTAAAACTGTGCAACATATAGTGTACAAATATTTGGATGCTATCGGAGTGAAAAATCAAGGGTATTCTGTGCATAAGTTAAGGCACACCGCCGCCACTTTAATGTATCAACACGGCGAGGTGGATATTAGAATTTTAAAAGAAGTTTTAGGGCACAAGAGTCTTGGGACGACAGAAATTTACACACATGTTTCAAATAAGCAAATTAAAGACGCATTTGTTAAAAATCCTTTGTCGAATATAGATGTAGATAGAAATCGAAAATTCCCGAAAAATTAGGTTAGAGTCGAAGCTGAATCTCGTTGCTCGCAAGAAGCAAAACAAACGCGACCGATCCAATCGGGCGAGAAAATCCTAAAATGGCTTATTCGTGAAAAAATGTCATTCTTGCAAACTGTCTAAAGATTATAGGATTAAAACCGTTTTGTTCTGTTGCTGTGGTTAAAATTTCTCATATTCATACCTTATTTGTGTAGATTTTAGCTTATTGGTACGGGTTCTTAAATCAAAATCGTCTCATCTGCTGCTACGGTTAAAATTTCTCTCATATCTTACTGCATAGATCTTAGCTTATTTGTACAGGTTCTCAGAATTCTTCATTCGTGTAAAACGGCGAATTTTTAAAAAGGCTGTCGCCATTTTTGGTCTAACTTTTTATAATTTCGTCGTAAGAAAAAATGTTTTCAAAATAACTGTCGTCAATTTTTTTCATTTCAGACTCAAACCCAAAATACTCCGGTATTTCACCTGGGTAAAGATCGTGCATGGGTGCGATAACAAAGGGCCTATCTTTTGCGCGAGAGTGAGGTAAGCAGAGCTCCGCCGTATTAATTTTGCAAGATTCATAACAAATTAAGTCTATATCTATAATTCTGCTCGCAAAACGATACGGTCTTTCTCTGCCGAGCGACACCTCGATCCCAAGACACACCCCCAGTAGCGCCCGCTCACTAAGATTTGTGGAAATTTTTAGACAGCAATTTAAAAAATTTTCCTGCTGTACAGGCACGCCATACGGCTCCGTTTCGTAAACTCGGGAGATTTTTTTAACATTTACAATGGGAACTTTCGAAAGCACCTCCACGGCCCTAACTATATTCTCTCCTCTTTCGTTCATATTGCTCCCAAGAGCAAGCACCGCCTCGTTAAATTTTTCACTCAATATTAAACACTCCGATGCCAAATCGATCTCGCCGTGGCAAGATTTGCTAGTAAAAACGGCGCAGCCCAGGTATCTTTTGCGAGCTATTAGACTCATTCTAAAGCTTTTGGGATTTTTAGTCAAATTTATTTTTATTAAAGAGCTTACTTATATATGGTTGCACCATTTTTTATTTTGTGATAGTCTCAAAATCGGTGGTAAATTCGGGCTGAATGTGGGTGTTTGGATGCCGTATTTAACTATTAGCGCGCTAAAAGAACATATTAAAAATCGGGATTTTTCTCAGATATACTTTTTTTATGGGGAAGAAAAGTATTTATTAAGGTATTTCGTAAAGAGCATACAAGAAAGTTTGCTAAAAAAAAGTAATTTAGAGTTTAATGTTCAAAATTTTGACGCTCAAAACTTCGAATTTAAAGAGTTTTGCAACGCGGTGACGTCTTTGCCGGTCTTTTCTAATTATAAACTTGTCAAAATTTCTAATTTTAATTTTGAAAAATTTAAAAAAAATGAGGCCAGAGATTTTAAAAGCGTTTTGGAAGAATTGCCTAAGACCACAGTTTTAGTGATTGTGCAAGCAGATGTTTCTCGAAATGAAAAGACCTTTGCGGGGCAAAAAATGTTTTTAGAGTTCGTAGAAAAAAATGGCGCTTCAGTCGAGTTTAAAAAAATGGACAAACCGGCGCTTCGCAAACAGTTGATTTTTTGGGCCAAAGCCATAAACACTGCTCTTTCGCCGCTTTGCGCCGACGAGATCATTTTTAGATGTGAGGGAGATTTGGGCACGTCAAAGCAAGAGCTTTGTAAACTCTGCGCCTTCTCTGGCTACCAAGAAGTGACCATCGACATGGTGGATGAGCTGTGCGGCAAAGGTTTTAAAACTAATGTTTTTTTGTTTTCTAAAATGATAGCCGAACAGAATTATTCTTCTGCGTATAAACATTTGCTAAATTTAATCGAAAATAAAAATGAATCTTTTGCAATATTGTCTGCTATCTCTGCTTCTTTTGTAGATTTATACAGGGCGAAAATTGCAATTGAAAACAAAAAAAGTGTGAGTGAAGCGGCCGCGATTTTTGATTATAAAAGGGCTAAATTTAGAATAGAGTCCGCTTATCGACAGTCTAAAAAATTTACAAAAAGACAACTTTTAAGGTGCCTTGATGTGACGGTTAAGACGAGTTTTTTATTTAAAAAGACAAATGTCAACAAAGAGATTTTGTTGCAAAAAATGATTGGCAAGATTGCGGAAGATGCTTTGCAGCGAATTTAGAATCCGTACCAATAAGTTAAAATCAGGGTATAAATATGAGAAATTTTGCCAAAGCGATGGTGCTCCAAGCGAACTTTTTCATGGGTAAGTCATTATCACGGACCACCTAAAGATTATGAAATTAAAGCCGTTTCATCTGATGTTATAGTTAAAATTTCTCGCATTCATACTTTATTGCGTAGATTTTAGTCTAGTTCTTAATCTTAAAGAATTTTGAATGGTAATGTCAATAGAAGGATTTTGCCGCAAAAAAATGGTTGGCAAGGTCGCAGAAGGTGGTTTGCGGTGAGTTTATGGCTTCTTTATTTTCGAAGGATTTAGATAAATTAAGGGGTATAGGCAAGAATTATAAGGAAATTTTTTTAAAACTGGGAATTGAAACCGTTGGAGATCTTCTTTATTTTTTTCCAAGAACTTATCAGGATTTGAGTAATGTTTTCAGCATAAAAGACGCCCCCACTGATGTTTTGTGTTTGGTAAGAGCTAAGGTTTGCAGCGATGTGATAGAATTAAAAACTTCATCCGGTAGAATTATGCAAAAAGTAAAAGTTTGTGACAAATCTTCTATTTTAAATTTATCATTTTTTGGCAGTTCTTTTATTTCCAAGGTCTTAAAAAATAATGCAGAATTTTTGTTTTTTGGAAAGATTAAGAATATTTTCGGCAATCTCGTTATGGTTTCTCCGGAATATTTTAAACCCACAGTGCCCCTTTATTTGCGCCCAGTTTACAATCAAACCGCCGGAATTACTTCAAAGAGAATTGAAGCTTTTATGAAACAATCTCTTGATCTTTTGCCAAAAACCATCGGCGAACCAATACCCATCACTATAAGAGAAACGTTTAATTTAACTTCCCTTGGATTTGCAATTAAAAATATTCATTTCCCCCAAAAAACTGCTAATATTACTTCATCGAGAAGATATTTTGCTTTCGAGCAAATGCTAACATTTCAATTAAAGATTACTAAATTTCTCTTAAAAAATAAAAAAAATAATTTTGTCATTGAGAATGATTTTACTTCAAAATTTTTTAAAATTCTTCCATTTAACCCAACAAACGCACAAAAACGCTGCATCGATGAATCGTTAAACGACATGAAAATTAAAAATTTTTCCATGAGAAGATTGTTGCAGGGCGACGTTGGATCAGGCAAGACTGTTGTAGCTTTAGCTCTTTGTTACAACACCGCCAAGAATGGTTTTCAGTCCGCGATTATGGTTCCCACCGAAATATTAGCTAAACAGCATTTTGTTTTTTTTAGAAAGATTTTGTCAAAAGAAAATATAAGCGTGGAGATGTTAACAAGATCTACCGCCGCCAAGGCCAAAAAAGAAATTTTAGATCGCTTAAAAAATTGCGAAATAGATATTTTAGTGGGGACACACGCCATGCTTTCCGACAAAGTTATTTTCAAAAAACTTGGGATTGTAATTACCGACGAACAGCATCGTTTTGGAGTTTTGCAAAGGGAAAAATTACTCGATAAGGGTGAAAATCCTCATATGCTTATCATGTCTGCAACTCCGATTCCAAGAACTTTGGCCTTGGTTTTTTACGGGGATCTTAGCATTTCTCGCCTGGACGAACTTCCTGCCGGACGTCAAAAAGTCGACACATTTCTCATAAGGAGTAAAAAACGCAAAGATGCCTTTAATTTTGTCAAAAATTTGATTAAAAACGGGCACCAAGGCTATATAGTTTGTCCTTTAATCGAGGAGGATGATACGGATTTGATATCAGTTAATGAATATTTTAAAATCTTAAAAAATGAGGCTTTTTCCGAGTACAATATTGCTCTTTTACACGGTAAAATGAGGGAGTCGCAAAAAAATGACGTCATGAATAAATTTTATTTAGGAGGGATAGACGTCTTAATTTCTACTACTGTCGTCGAAGTCGGCGTCGATGTGCCGAACGCTGTGTTCATAGTTGTAGAAAATTCCGAGCGTTTTGGCCTTTCGACGCTGCATCAGTTGCGGGGAAGAGTTGGAAGAGCGGACGTTAAATCTTATTGCATTTTGGTTTCAGACACACAGAATGAGACTTCTCTTAAACGACTTAAAACCTTAAAAAATATTTTTGACGGATTTAAACTTGCGGATGAAGACCTTAAAAGTCGCGGGCCTGGGGAATTTTTGGGGACCAGACAACACGGATTTTCCGGCCTTGGAGCCATTAATTTTTGTGATGGCATGAAGATTTTAAAGCAAGCTCAATCGGCGGCGCGCGAAATTTTAAAGGAAGATCCGGTACTCGAAAAGCCGCATCATAGGTATTTAAAATTTAAGGTTGAAAACTTGGAAAAATCTGGAGTTTTACCTTAAGTTGATTTGCACGAAAATTTTAAAAAATAAAGGTAGGTTTTAAGCACATGTACAATAATAAGACTTTTTTAGCTATAATTCCCGCCAGAAGTGGTTCGAATGGCTTAAAAAATAAAAATATCAAATTATTCGCCGGTAAACCACTTATGTATTATTCGATAAATCAAGCTATAAATAGCAATATTTTTGACGCAATATTTGTTTCCACAAATAGTCAAAAATATGCACAAATAGCTAAAAATTGCGGGGCTAGTGTGCCCTTTTTAAGACCCGAGCAATTATCTGTTAATACATCACTTGCCGACGAATATATTGTAAATGCTTTAGAAAATTTTATAAAAATAGGGGGAAAATTTGATTATTTTGCAGTCCTTCAACCCACTTCTCCATTGAGGACGTCAGAGGATATAATACAAGCCGCAGATTTGCTCGTCAATGAAAATCTTGATTCTGTTGTGGGGGTTTGTCAGGCCGAACATCCAGTACAATATTATGGAAGGATTTCAGAAGATCTAAATATGCACAATTTTTCCTATTTATTTAACCGCCAAGATTTTAAAAATTTCTACCGTATAAATGGCGCGATTTACCTTTGTAGTTGTGAGGAATTTCTAAAAAAAAGGACATTTTATCTTAAAAATAGCAAAGCCTACATTATGGACGATAAAAGTTCAATAGACATTGACACGCAACTAGATTTTGAATTTGCCGAATTTATTTATCTTAAAAAAAATACAAAATAATACTTATTTTACTATTTTTACAGTAAAATTAACCGTATATTTTGAGTTTAAAAGTATTTTCTGTAGTTTTCTTAAGTAACATTTTTTAAAGGCAGTATAATGCGTCGTCAAAGTTACAATAATAGTGCAAGAGAACGCTTGCAAAACCTGTGAAGCTGTGATAAACTGGCTTTCGTGTGGTTGTTGTTGGCGCGCTGGCACGGACTTTTAAGTTTATTTTTTGGGGGTTTAATTTGGTATGAGTTGGATTGAAATGGGTCTAGGGATGGTTTTGCTAATTTTTGCTATTTTAATTATCATGGTGGTTCTTTTTCAAGAAGGAGAACAGCAAAATGCAGGCAGTATTTCATCGGATTCGTCATCTAGCACGTTCTTTTCTAAGAATAAGTCATTGTCTATTGAGGCTTTTTTGGCAAAGTGGACCAAAATTATCTCCATCACCTTTTTTGTACTTGTTTTGGCGATGAATGTGGTCTCGTTTTTCACACATAAAGAAAAGCGCGAGCAATCTAAAGGGGAGCTAGAGCAAATCCGTGCCGAGCAGAAAAAACAACAAGAAGATGCGGAAAAAGAAAAATCTGGAGAGGAAAAACCCAAGGAAGAAAAAGATAAGTAGTCATGGAGGCGTTTTTAGCGCAAAATGGGCTTAAAATTCCAAGTAGAACTTTGTAAGTGTCCGGGGCTTATTCACAGATTTTGTCCGCACCGCACGAAGATAAAAAACTATTTGAATTTTGCACGGGTACGGACCTCTTAAGGAGCGCGCAATAAGCCACGCAAAGCTTGGTGTTTTGAGCCGAGAAAATTCCGATGCTGGATAAGACGATTCGCAAAAAGAGGCTCACGTGATCGGAATGTCATGGCAGTTTTGAGCGTGCGCTCGTCGTTCGGCGCGATATACCAAGAAGACAATGCGCGCACTGGAATTGCACGGGCGGGGACTTGAAAAAGTACCTTACTAGGGAATAATGTGTGTTTATAGATGTGCACCCCCGGCTGTTCAAAAAGGCATATTGGGGGCAGTGCGTGTTGGAGTTGTGCGGGCGGGGTTCAAAAAAACATGTGCTGGGGAGCAATGTGTGTTGATAGATGCGCGCGCGGGATTGTTCAGAAAGACACACGTCAGAAACAACGCGCAGTTGATATTTATAAGACTACCGAGAAGGCATGTCAGTAACGATATGCATCGGGATTTTTAGCGCAGTAGTTCTGAGCGCGTGGTGTGCCAAGACTACACAACAAGACGAGGCTAGTGCGTTTTGAATAAGAAGATTTTCATACACAAAAAAGGGGATCTGTGTTACAGAAGCGACGCGAGCAACACTTCCGGGCGCGAGGTTTCGTTGTTGGGTAAGATATGTTAGAAAGGATGCGGCAAGGGCTTCCTCCAAAAAGTATACCAGTAGTAATGCGCTTTAGGGCTTTAGCGCACGGGCGGCGCGGTTTGAAAAAAGAGCACAGCCGGGGCTTCGAGCATTATATTAGCACCATGTTTAGTATCAACAGCATTGTTACTCCCGGCACTCCCATAACTGCCGACACACCAATAGAAAGTAAGCTGACTGGCAGAACCGCATTTGTTATCGAGCTTGTCATGTTTACCAGGGACAGCGCCGCGATTCCCCAAAAGGAGCCTGTGATAGCTTTTTTGATAGGATTTTTTGATTTGATCGCCATTTGCAAAAATACTAGTAACACGAACACTATAAAGGCCATCAGACACGCCATTGAATTCGACATTTTTGCACCTCATCTGAAAATTTTTACATGAACTTTACATTAATTTAGCGATTTTGCCCTGCAGGTTTGGCAGTTTGATCGAAAAACTCTTACACAAAATTTTATACGTCAATGTCAAGTTTAGCAGCTTTATTTGAAAATTCTTGCAGAAATTTTACGTCGCGAATTTGGCAACTTTGTTTGGAAATTCTGTGCAAATTTTATGTTAACTTGACGATTTTTTGCCATTGGATTCAACGTTTTCTCACCTCATTTGAAAATTTTTGCATGAACTTTATATTAATATTTGGATATTAATTTGGCGATTTTGCCCTGCAGGTTTGGCAGTTTGATCGAAAAACTCTTACACAAGATTTTATACGTCAATGTCAAGTTTAGCAGCTTTATTTTAAAATTCTTGCAGAAATTTTACGTCGCGAATTTGGCAACTTTGTTTGGAAATTCTGTGCAAATTTTATGTTAACTTGACGATTTTTTGCCATTGGATTCAACGTTTTCGCACTTCATCTGAAATTTTTTGCATGAACTTTATGCTAATTCGGCGATTTTGTGCCAGTCTAAACAAAAATCTATACCTAGCTTCCAAAGCTTTTAACTCATAAATACAAACCTCTATAAGATCCTCGTCGGTTTCTGTATTAAGCCAGTTTTTATCGCAGTTGATCTGCTCTTTTGTTTTTTCAATCTCTTCCAGTATAAGAAGCTCTTCTCTGACTTTATTCCCGTTATTTTTATTTTTATCGTTTGTTTTTTTAAAATGAGATAAAAAGCTGAAAATCTCGTTCATAACGGGCCCTCTATTCTGCCAAATGATTTTGTAAAAATTTTCACAGAAATACCATGCAAAATTTAGTGTTTAATTTTATGCCGTGAGGCGAAAATTTATTCTAGAGCATTAAATTTTCACTGATGATAATTTTATTCATATTATATGAAGGGTGTTTATGTAGTAGTTTTATGCCCCGAAGGGGAGAGAATTTTAACGAAATATCGAAGTTTATCTAAGAGAAGAGGGTCGTTTAAAAGGCATTGGTTTTGGAAAAGGATCCTAATTTTTGTTTTAATACTTAGCGCTGCAGGGGTTTTCTTAGACATGTCTATACGTCCGTTAATAAAAGTGGTTGTAGCAAAACAAGCAGAAACTATATCTACGACAATTGTGAACGAAACAATAACAAAGGAATTAAGCGAAAATGCGGTGAATTATTCAGATTTAGTAAAAATAGAGAGGAATAAAGAAGGTAAAATTCTCGCAGTTGATACAAATGTTCAACAGGCCAACTTGCTAAAATCCAAAATTGTGGCGGCGGTGCAGAGAGAACTTGCAAACACGGATTCCAGAGAATTTATAGTTCCTTTTGGCTCGCTTACGGGTTCTCACATTTTCGATTCGAGAGGTCCGGAAATCCCCTTAAAAATATCGATCTGCGGAAGTATAAACGCGAATTTTAACAGCACTTTTACCGAAGCGGGTATCAATCAGACAAAACATCAAATTTCTCTAGAAATATCGACAGAAATACTCGGTCTTGTGCCCGGATATCCGGTAAACACCGGAATTAAAACCAATATGCTAGTGGCAGAAACCCTTATAGTTGGAGAGGTGCCGCAAATATTCGCAAATTTTGGCGATGGAAGTAATCTATTTAAAAATCAGATGAAACCGCAAAGTTAAAAACTGCTGCAAAAGCTCAGCTCGCTCAAAGGGTTCGAGCTTTTGTTTGTTTTTTTTGCAAATCATATTTTAAATTTTATAGCTATTTTGTATTGTTTTTTATTGATATATATGGTAATATTCTTTAGATGGTACAAGATTTATTTTGTCAGAGTTTGAAAGCCATTAGTATTGCAAGTGTGGCCACTGCATCGCGGTTGTTCGTGGGGTCTGTTGTGGTTTTTCATTAGCCATACTGGGCATCGGGGTGTGTTAATCGCTTTAAATCGTTTTGCTTCGAGGTGTGGCTCAGTTTGGTAGAGCGCTGCGTTCGGGACGCAGAGGCCGCAAGTTCAAGTCTTGTCACCTCGACCAGTTTGTAGATTTTGCGATTTGGGGGGTTAAAATGGAGAGATTTAGAAGAATAAGAGAGAAAATTAGTTTCCGGCCATTGGTTAGCCTGGTACTTGTTTTCTTTGGGGTTGTCTGTTTTTCTGGGTGCAGTTCCTCTACTAAAGAAATTGGTGAACCGGTTAAGCCTGTTGTGAAGAGATATCGCGATGAGGTTCCTGTAGTTATGCCTATTAACGACGATCTTTTTTACCAGGCCGTGGTTTCAATTTCTTCTTTGATTGATACCGCCGAAGATTCGACTTGTTACAAACTTTACGCTTTGACTCCGGGCGATTTTTCAAAGGAAAAAATGGAGAAATTGCGTTCTCTTGAAAAAATTCGGGACAATTGCAGGTTTGAATTTATCGACATGGACGATAAGGCTAACAATCCTTTAGCGCCCAATATCGATGTTAAGCTCTATAAATTTGCTATTGTGAGCGCACTTTTGGGGACTGTTAAAAAATGCATATATTTGGATCCAACCACGTTAGTGTGTGGGGATTTGGCAAAAGAGTTGTTTCGGGAATTTAATTTGTCGGGAAAATATGTTGCGGGCGTGAAGGGGTGCTATGATTTTATAAGAGATAAAGAGGCATATTTAGATAAGTTATCTCTTGAAAATTTTGATCACTATATCGATCCAGCAATTTTGCTTTTTAATCTTGAGGATTTGCGTAAAGACAAAGTTATGGATAAATTTAAGGTTTTCTTGCAGAGCAGTGAAGATAATGCTGTTGAAAATCGTTCTTTAGATCGAGATGTTTTAAATTCTCAGTGTGGACCTGACAAAATTTTGATTCTTCCGCTTAAGTTTAATGTTTGTCCGCATAGAAGCGTCAAGCACGGGGAGAGCGAGTTTTCTTTAATTTTCTCCCAAAAAGAATGGGAAGGGGCTAATTCCGCTCCGATTGTCGTTAACTTTTTGGATGCTCCCGGGCCATGGGAAGATTTTAATGCGTATTCGTCTGGAAAATGGTGGGGTTATGCAAAGTCAACGGGATTTTTTGAAGAATTCGAGAATAGATTTTTGTTAAAAAAATAGGCATTCAATAAACTTCTTTCGAAACCCAAAGTATATACAGTCTTAACCATGAAAGAGAAAATTCAGGCGTTTTTGCGAACTTTGAGAAGCATGCCATAAAAACCTTTTAGGACAATCTCGGACAAATACAGAAACAGATGAAAACGGTTTAGAATTGAGATTTAATTTGATATCCAGGATTTGCAATCTTGAACGTTAAGAAGCTAGATTTGAAGGAGGTCTAATAAGGTATAAAAAGTTAGTCTTTACTAAAAATGAGCAACAATTAATATGTCTTTTAATATGTCTTTGTTTTTTCTCAATAGAGTTTAAAGGGTAGGTTTTTGCTAAAAGTACAACAATATGGTGTGTTTTTATTTTTCAATAAGAAGTTTTTACTGAAAATAAGATTTTTATTTTATCAAGAAATAATCAGATATTTTTTAGATGGAGCTGTGACGTAAAAAGTTACTTTGGTGAGATGATTTCACACGGGGGAGGGAATCCGGATTTCTTTTTCAAACATCTTTAAAAACGACACAAAGAAGGGCTAAAATGGTAGGCAGAAATAGTGGTAGAAAGAGTAATATTTTCGTCGCAGTGACATCGGTGATTTTGTTATCTTTGTTTTTAAGTTTGCTTTCTTCTTTTGTGCCGATTGTGTATAGGAACATTAAGAATTTTTCGCGCAAGCTTATTTATGAATTAAAAACAGACAAATCCCCGTCAACTCTAGTGCCAATAGTTTTAGCTTTCGACAATGAATATATTTACCCTTCTTTAGTTTTTCTTTGGTCTTTGCTGAGCACCTCTGATTCGGACACCTTCTACGATCTTTACTTTTTTATAACGGATGAATTTTCCCAAGAAAACAAACAAAAAATTTTAGAGTTAAAGAACAGTTTTTTTAATTTTGAAGTTAATTTTGTCGATGTCAGCGCGAAAAAAGATGTTTTTGACGATGTAGAGGTTTTCTCAGAAAGATTCACCAAAGAGATGTTTTATAGGCTTATGATTCAAGATTTTCTTTTACGATTTGATAAATGCATCTATTTGGATGTTGACATGATAGTTAGAAAGGATTTGAAACCCCTTTTTCTCCAAGATGTGACTGATTTTTATATCGCAGCCGTTCCCGACGGTACTCGCGCCGATCCTATGGGTAACGACCCTAATGAAGATTACGAAAAAAAGTCTAAAGAAAGAAAAGAGGCGGCGAAGATACTAGGTCTTCCGGATTTTAAACGTTATATAAACTCAGGTGTAGTTCTTTGGAACCTAAAAAAATGCAGAGAAGATGACATGAGCAGAATATTCCTTGATTTTGTCAAAAAATATAAGGATAAGCCAGACGGGAGTTTGTGCGATCAAGATGTTATCAACACTAATTGTTATCACAAGATAAAAGATTTGCCCCTTGAATTTAACGCACAAACGTATTTTCAATTACACAGACCTTACGCCGATGTCATTCCAAGTTTTTCAAACAGCAGTTATATTTTTACTGAAGAAGAATGGAATAAAGCCAGATCTGATCCATATATAATCCACTTTGCCTTCAAAAAACCCTGGAGTCAACTTGATATTTATTTTGCAGAAAAATGGTGGGAGAATGCCAAAAGATGTGGGCATCGGGAGCAAATTCTTAACAAATATATTTTTAAAATAAAATAGAATGCTATAACTATTAAATGAAAAACGAGGCAAGAATGTGAAGGGTAAAACTAAGCTTAAAAGCGACAAGATGGCTGTGGCATTTGTCGCTATTTCTTCGTTTCAGATCATAGCCAGTGTGAATATAATGGCAGATTTAATGGACAGGGGGTTTAGCAAATTTGTACTTTTTACCACTGAAACTTCAGGTATTTTAAAAAAAATAAAAGAACAGAAAATTTTTACCGAAGTGTACAGTATAAATCGAGAAAAAAGAGGCAGTAACGTTGTTTACTTGATAAAAACTCTTTTCTTGCCATTTAAAGCTATAAAAGATCAGGTAAGTGAATACAGAAAAAATTCAGTTTTTAGTCGTATATATTGTACCGATTGTAATTCACTAATGTGCGCTTTGTATTTGCATGCTCTTACTTTAAACTCCTCTTTAGAATTACATCTGATGGAAGATGGCGCTAGAAATTATTGCGTACAATTTGATCACTATAAAAAATTGCGCAAAATTATGAGTTTTTTTTCTTTGCCACTTTATGCAGATAATTTCTGCGGAACTACAGTTTTTGAGCCAGCTATGTTGCCTAAAAATAATTCGCTAAAAGTCGTTAAACAATTAAAATTTTCTGAAAATGAATATGCTCTTTTTACGATAAAAAAAATTTATAAAGGATTAATTTTTCCAGGCGAAATAAATTTTGGCGACTTGATTTATTTGAATCAGCCGTTTTTTTATGGCAACGTTTCAACATTCGAAAGAATAGAAAATGCTATTCTTGATGCGTTAACTAACCTTGTTCCGAGGGAATGTTTTAAATTCAAAAATCACCCAAAGTATTCCCATAAAAATAGTTTTAACCAAAACAAGTTGAAGACGTCGGCGTTTGAACCATACTTTGTAGAAGAACAGGAAAAACTGGATCACCTAATACTGGTCGGAATTTCGTCCACCGCGTTGTTTTCCCCCAAGTTAATTTTTGACAAGGAGCCAAAAGTTATCTTTTTGCATAAAATTTTTAGAATTTATTTTGAAAATTTAAAAGGGGTCGACGATGTTACTTGCTACACCAACGGCTCTTTCAACGAGGCGGTGAAGCGATTGAAAAATTTATACAAACACAAATCTCGAGTAATTGTGCCCGAAACTTTGGTGCAATTTAAAAAGATTTTGAGGCAAAATTTTGAATCATTTTCGTTTAAAAGTTAACTATAGCTATAAAGTTAACTATGGTTATTCCGATTTAAAATAGACGTCAAGTTCTTTTAATTCTTCCTCTCTTGTGTATTTTCGCTGGATATGGGAGCACCGTTTCTTTTGCGTCTTTTGAACATGTCATTCTTATATTTTGCCTGTGATTCATTTTAAATCAGAATGGCTGTAAATTATTTTCAAATAATCGAGCCTTACAGTTTGGAGGATAATATGGTTAGTGTCATAGTTCCTGTTTTTAATTCAGAGAAATTTCTGTCAAGATGCATTCAAAGTCTTGTTTGTCAAACACTAAAAAACATAGAAATCATCTTGATCAACGACGCCTCCACAGACAGTAGTCTGGATATTATTAAGAGTTTTGAAAACAAATATCCGGGTAAAATTAAATCAATAAACTCCGAAATAAATTTGCGCCAAGGGGGAGCAAGAAATCTCGGTATTAAAGCCGCAAAATGGGAATATTTGGCCTTTGTTGACAGTGACGACTGGATAGGGCCGGATATGCTTTTAATTCTTTACGAAAACGCAAAAAGAACCGACAGCGATATGGTAGGGTGCGACTATTTTCTTGCTGTTTCTAATAAAAATTTTCACCCTTTAAACAATAAATATTCTAAACATCTTTTAAAAATTTCCGGCAAGGATCTACGAGAAAACGAAAAAGAACGTTTGCTCTTCATGGTATCTGGCCTATGGTGCCATTTGTATAGACGTTCTATAATTATTAAAAATGATATTTTTTTCATTGAAAATATGGCATATGAGGACAATCATTTCGTAAGACTCTACACCCTGTACATAAAAAAGTATTATTTTATACAAAAACCTTTATATTTTTATTTTAAAAATCCAAATTCGACTACAAACAAAAAAAATCAGTCTTATCATTTTGACAGAATTTTAATTGAAAGAAAAAAAATAGAAGATTACAAATCTCGCGACATCTTCAATCGTTACAAGAATGGAATAGAACTAGATTTTTTACTGACTTTTTATATAAATACAGTTGTCATGATTTTTACTATTTTCGACGATCCTCCCCTAAAAAAAATTAAAGATCTTAAGTCAGAACTTTGCAAAATTTTTCCCGAATACAAAAAAAATCCATACTACACTACAATACCAACTAAAGACCGAGTGAAAGTTTTTTTGGCGGAAAAATTTCCTCATATTTTAAAAATAATTTATAAAATAAAACAGCTCATAAATTCTAAAAAATTTTACTAAAAGGATGAGTCAATGAAGAGAATTAAAATCTCAGCAATTAATGCTTTTTCTGGTGTCGTCGCCACAATAGTTGAAATAATAGCTTTGCTTATTTTGAAACAAAAATTTGTAGCTGAGCTAGGGGATTCTCTTTACGGTTTGGATCAATTCGTAAAGAATGTAGTTTCGGCTTTTTCTCTGGCTGAACTCGGCGTGGGGAGCGTTATTGGCTTTAGCCTTTATAAACCCATAGCCCGCGGCGACCACGGCGAAATTATAGCTCTCATGCAATTTTATAAAAGAATTTACAGCAAAATTGGCCTGTCCGTTTTGACGCTAGGGATTTTATTTATGCCGTTTATTTTAAATTTTGTTAAAGAATATAAATCTAATCTCACTCTTTTGTATTTGACTTATTTGTTATTTTTACTAAATTCTTTTTTATCTTACTTTTTTTCTTACAATAAGACCTTAATAACTTCTACACAAAAAAGTTTTGTTTTAAATTTTAATAGAATCTTTTATTGTATTTTTAGCACGTTTTTTTTAATATTTGCGATAACTTCTACGCATAATTATATTTTTTATCTCGCGATATGGGTTATCATGCAAGTGTGTGAAAATTTATCTTGTTACATATTTGCAAAAAAGAAATATTGGTATTTTTTTAGCAAAAAAGAACATAAATTATCTGCCGATGGAAAAAATAAAATGAACAAAAATATAAAAGCTTTGGTTGCCCATCGAGTAGGCGGCGTTCTCGTCTTAGGCAGCGATGGAATAATAGTGCCTCTTATCAGCGACCTAAATGTTTTTGGCTTCTTTTCAAATTATGTTCTGATCGTCTCTAGTGTGCACAAAGTTTTAGTTCAAATTTTTGATGGCATCAGGGCAAGTTTTGGGGATTTTGTAGCGCGAAAAGAAAAAACAGAAGCAAAGAAATTTTTTTTAATTTTGCAAACCTTAGCTTTCATAATCTACACTTGGTCCAGTGTTTTTATTTTAAATTTATGCCAGCCGTTTGTAGAATTGTGGATGGGCAAAGGCAAGCAACTATCTTTTTTATCCGTAATTTTGTTCGTTTTTAATTTCTATTTGCGAGGACTCAGGCTCCCCATTGATCTAATAAAAGATGTAAGCGGAATATACTGGCAAGATAGATACAAACCCATCGCGGAAAGTATTGTAAAAATTGTATTTTCTTTGATTTTAAGCTTATATTTTGGCTATATAGGTGTGATTTTGGGCACAACTCTAAGCTTCGTGTTTGTATTGTTCACAGTAGAACCATATATTGTGTATAAATACGCCTTTGGCCAAAGAGTGTTTTCTTATTATCTTGAGTATTTAAAGTATTTTATTTTCTTTTTAATAATTTGTTTATTCAGCTTTTTGGCCTGCCGAATTTTCGATTCGGATCAAAATTTAATTAGTTTAATCTCTAAAAAGTTTGCAGTTTCGCTATTATTTCCCCCTTTATTTTTTGTAGTTTTACTCAGAAAAACTTATGAATTTAAGTTTCTTAAAAATACTCTTAAAACTTGTTGTTCAAGAACATTTGAAAATTTAGTAAAATTTTTCAGTTAACTAGTTGACTACGTTATCAAACGGGTGTAAAATGAACTCCAGATTAAGAGTTATCGGGGGAGTGTAGGAGTATTGATTGATTCAGATAAGAGTGCAGAGGATTGCTACACGATCACATTGATTGATGATAACGGCGAAGAGTACGATTTTGAAATTTTGGATGTTATGGAAAATGAAGACGGCAAATTTTACGCTTTGCTTCCGAATGGTCAAGAAGAGGATCTGGATATTGACAGTCAGGGTAAGGATTTTTACTCGTATTACGTTTTTAAGTCCGTTAAAGAAGATGGAGAAGAAAAATTAGTCGAAGTCTTTGATAACAAAACATTAGATAGGGTGGGTAAGATTTTTGATGCTAGGTTTAAGAAATCATATGACGAGACGACTGGGGAATTGGATGATTAAACGGGTGGGTTTTAGTTGGTTTTGAGAATAAAATAGGTAGAATTGATAATACTTAAGTTTTAGCGCAGAAGTATAAATCCTACTTGACTCGCCGACCTTTGATTTAATAACCCTACGAACTTCTTTTTAAGGAGTTTACCTTGGATGATAATTTGGAGATGCATGCCTTTTAAAATTGCAAAATAGCTAAACGAAGGAAACACGAAAACATTCAGGAAACACCAATCTGCTTTTAGTAGGCAGGTTATTCTTAATCATGTACGATCAGGTGGGATTTATTTTCTGCGCTAACTGTAATGCTCTTTGCAAATTGATTGTTTTTTTCATCTCGGATTTATAAGCTCTTTAGAGCGAAGTTTTGCCCGAGCTTTGTCGCGGTTTTAGCTGTGGGTATTTTTTTGCTAGGTTCAAAAGGATTGTTATTGGTTCTCGACGTGATTAGTTATTTTCCATGATTATTGTTTACTTTTACTAGATTCGTAAAGAGCTGAATTTTAAAAGATTTTTATTTGTTTTGTTAAAGTTTGAAGATAAATTTTGATAAGGTGTTGTTTTTGATATTTGCTTGATCTATAGAATCTCAAGGTCAATTGTCTTTTAGGAATTTTTTTCTACTTCGGCAGGGATTTTTAGGGATAGATCTTGATACATCGATTATTTTTTAGAGATAAAGACGACACGGCTCTAACGAGTCCATAAAAAATCCTTGAGAAAGCAATCGATCATGCAAAGCATAAGCTTTTAAACTATGGCTATTTCGATTTAAAACGAACTGCGGCAAAATATAAGAGTGACATATTAAAAAGACACAAGAGAAGCGATGCTTTTATACCTAGCGGACACATTTAAAGAAAGCACTAAGACTTGGCGTCTATTTTAAATCGGAATAGCCATAGAATGAAACGCAATAAAAATGGGCGTTGGTTTTTTGTTATAATAATTTATGTGATAATTGTCTGCTCGGCGTATGTGATTTTAGCTATAGCAGCTGGGGATTTGAATTGTTTTTGGCTAATTAGTTTTTAACTGTAATGATTTATGTGCTTGACGTCTGTGGTTTTAACTATAGCAGCTAGGGATTTGACTTGTTTAGACTAAAATGTTACAGTGAGCTTAATGGATTCTGGCTCAAGGAGAGATAATGTGGGTTGATTTGCGCCCATTTGGCATGAATTTCTTTAAGGTGAATCAATCAATTTACAAAGAGGAGGAGTTATCCAATGGCTAAATGTGATGTGTGCGGTAAACGTAACAACACGGCTAGAAAGCACCGTTATAGGGGAACTTATATTACAAAAAGAACACTTAGGGTACAAAAACCCAATGTCAGAAAATTGAGAATTTTAGAGAGTAATGGTGCAATAAAGAGAATGTTTGTTTGCGCCAGGTGTGTTAGGTCTAACAAGATCGCTCGTGCCATTTAACGAGCAAAACAATAACTGTCTTTAAGAAGGGCAGTTTTGTCAAGATCTTTCGTATAAAACTTATCGCAATTGGCGTAAGTTGTGGGGATTTATGTGAATTTGAATTGAGATAGTTTTCCTTTGAGGTTTAATGGGGATTTTTGCAAGATTTAATTTGTTTGTAGCTATTTCGATTTAAAACAAACTATGGCAAAAGATAGGGGTGTCATGTCCAAAAGACATTAAGAGAAACGGCACTTTAACACCTACCTATTCGTCCGATAAAAACCTAGTCGAATACACCTTAATAGGCTAACCTTAAAAATTAACCAAAGCTCGAGCTCCAAAGATTTTAAAACTATATCGGTATCTATTTTAAATCGGAATGGCCACAGTATAAAATCAAGTTGTCTGTTTAAAAAATTTTTACTGCAGAACTGATGGCTTAATACCCTTTGTGTTGACAGGCGTGTTGTTTTTCTTCGAGATAGGGTGACCGCGCAAAGAACAAAGTCTTGAGATTTTTAAAGCGCAAATAATGTGTGATGATTTGGCATCCTTTTGTATTTGTATTAGGCTTCTTTCGAAACCCAAAATATGTTGCAATCCAATCGTGAAATACAATGAGATTAAAAATATAAAAAGAAAAAATTCAGGCGTTTTACAGGCGCTTCAAGAAATGTATTTTCGAAAAAATGATCAAGTTTAAGATACATGATTTTAAACTTTTTAAAGATTTAAAACTTCCTACTCTTCCTACTTAGGAAAGATACAAAGCTGCTTGCAGATAGTGCATATCAGGGTTTGGATAATTTTCACTCAAGAACCTGCAAATTCCAAAAAAGAAAGCAAAAAATAAGCCGCTTACAAAAAAGAGGACTTTTGTAGAAAACGCTATAGGTTTCATAAAGCGCTTTAAGATAATTTTGAATAAATGCAAAAAACAGACGAAAACGGTTTGGCTTGAGATTTAATTTAATAGTCGGGATTTGTAATTTTGAACCCCGAGAAACTAGATCCAAA
>JAIRSI010000007.1 GCA_031255515.1 Oscillospiraceae bacterium
CTAAAGACAAAATACTACATATCATTGCCAAAATAGTTCTTGTTTTCTTCATGACAAAATTCCCTCCAAAAAATTATTGCAACGTTGCATATCGGCGCCGATGCCTTTTAAGTTAACCATGAGGCATCTTGCTTTGTCAATTTACAAAAAAGATAAGCATTAATGCAACATGTTAACTTTTCAGCCTTTTATCGCCTTTTCGTATAAATTTTTGCGATATTTTGTTACGGATATTTGTTAGTTTTTGTATTAATAAATTCCAAAAAATGTTAATATATTAATTTTTTAGTGTATAAAAGGATTTTTAAGAATTATTCATATTTTAACTTTGATAAAATATTTATCCAATTTTTCCAAAAAGCTCTTGCAATTTTAAAAAGGATGATTAATAATCAATATGTCAAGAAATTTAAGGAGGTTGTCAGTGCTCTAGCATTACTCTACACAATTGGAATAAGGGGGGAGTTTTATGAATTTTACAAAGAAAAATCAACTTCAAAAAGGATGACTAGTAATCAGTATATCAAGAAGTTTGAGGAGGTTGTCAGTGCTCTAACATTACTCTATACAATTAGAATAAAGGGGGAAGTTTTATGAATTTTACAAAGAAAGATCAACTTGGCGGCATAGTCAAATTAATGACCCTGATTTTTGCGAGTTTTTTAATTTGCTTTGTGAGTTCTGAGAGTCAAGATGTTCACAGGGCCTATGCGGTTAAGTATGAAGAATTAAGAAACGGAGATGACAATTTAGTTGTACAGAATACTTGGAACTTTGATCCCCCAATTTATGAAGTGATAAACGGAAGCATTGTCAAGTCGGAGTTCACGATGAAGCGTCTCCTTGACTACCAGGTAGTCTACTATCAGTACACTGAACGCCGCGGCGGATTTTACGTTTTAGGGGCCCATGAAGAATTACCTCTCGATAGGCAGTTTATTATTCCTGGTAGATTCGCAAGTAAATCTCTTGATGGTTCTGCCGTGAAAGTCCACTTAAAGTCCAATGCTGAGATTTATCAGTTAATTGTTCCAGAAGCAGATAATTTTGTCACAAAATATACTCCGATGAAACGAGATACCGATCTTAGTTTTTCACCGAATGATGTTTTTTATGTCAAGGGTTTTACCGGTGATTTTTATGTAATATCACGTGAAGAAAAAAGTAAAGATTGCCTTTTTATTAATGTCAGGGATGTAACCTTAAGTGATGATTATTCACCTCGAGATTTAGGTGGTGATTATTTACCTCGAAATTCTATGAGAATTACCTTTTCGAACCAGTGGAGTTTTCATGCGCCGATACATGCTATTAACAAGAATGGCGATCCTGTTTACGCTGGTAAGTTGTTGAAGTCAGGCGAAGCTTTAAATGGGATTTTCGTCGAGGATTCAAGGCTGGGCTATCTTTTTAAATTAGAAAATAATCTTGCGGTTGCCGGTAAATTTCTTGCTATAGTGAGTGAATATGGTAACCTTTTGATTGCGGTTCCAAAAGAGGGAGCGAGGTTTTTTAAACCCCAGGATGCACACGATGACTTCCTAAATGGACGTAATGCGATAGAAGAAGCCTACCGTCAATTTCCGTTCGGTCAGCCTTTGTATGTGAAAGGCGTATCTCCTGATAGCTTTCTTGTGTGTCCTCAGGATCGCTTCGAAGAATATAACGATCTTTTGATCATCCTCAAAGAAGATGTGATTAACCGTGATGAGCTCGAGGGATTTTTCTCGGTTTCTACGCCTTCGCACGAGGGGTCATCCGAAGAAGATGAGTCTTTTTTTCAGTTCCCGGATGAATCCGAGAAATTATCTTCAAAATACGAGTTCAAAATAGAAGAAGAGGATTCGGATGAATCCGAGAACTCATCTTCAGCACCCTTGAAATACGAGTTTAAAACAGAAGAATTCGAGAACTCATCTTCAGCATCCTTGAAAGGCGAGTTAAAGATAGAAGAAGAGAGTGTGGGAAAAGCAGACGATTTTTACGGAGACGATTCTCAATTCCTAGGAAAATTTAGTGAACGACCATTCGCGCCGTCTTCCGCAGTAAAAGAAGAGAATATGGGAGACGCAGGTACTCCCCACAAGCCTAGTTTTCAATTTCCAAGCATATTTAAATCATCTGCGCCACCTCTAGCGACAAACAAGTCTAAAACAGAAGGAAAGGACGGGGAAGAGGTAGATATTTTCTATTAAGTTGATCCTCAAATTTCAAACGAATCATTCGCGATGCCTTCAGAGAAAGATGAGCTAGAATTGAAAAAAGGGGCGGCTTCTCTTCCATTTTCGGGTGAATTGGATAATACGTTTCGGTATTTTATCAGATAAATAAAGATAGAAAAAGCGTGTCTTTTCTTTGGATTTTCAGGTAGATTGTGTGAGTTTGTTTTTAAAGTTTTCGAGTCTTCTCAGATGTAATGAAAATAGAAAGAGCGTATTTTTTCTTTGGATTTTCAGGTGGGCTCTGTGAATTCGCCACTGGAATTTTCAAGTCTTTGCGAATGCGTACGTGATGCAATTAAAGACTTGCGAAAAATCAAAAAGGGGCGGGGGCGTGTGGGGGACATCCCGCCCGCCGCTTCCTCTCTAGGTATTTAAATGGAGTTTAAATTTGACGATTGCACCTTTTACAGCTATTTTGTTTTGTAGTAAACTATGGTAGAATATTAAGAATGACGTGTTCAAAAGACACAAGAGAAATGGTATTTTTGCACCCTAGTGAGAGGACGTCTTCAAAGAAGTACCCAAAGAACTTGGCGTCTATTTTAAATCAGGATAGTTAATAGATCACCTAGATGCAAGTAATTTTAGAGGTGATGAGTGGTTTTAGCAGATATGAAGTTATCTGATTGTCAAAACTTAGCAAACGCTTTTGACATTTATCTCTTTGTTCTGATAAGCTACATAATATCGGACGTTTAGAGCTTACAAGGAGGTGAAGGGGGTTTGCACGGAACAATAAAAAAGGTTGCAGGGCCGCTGGTTGTTGCTGAGAATATGAAAGTTGCTAATATGTTTGATGTGGTGAAAGTGGGACCCGAAGGGCTTATCGGTGAGATAATAGAAATGCACGACGGGGACGCCTTTATTCAAGTTTACGAAGAAACCTCCGGGCTTGGTCCAGGGGGCGAGGTGCACTCCACTGAATTACCCTTGAGCGTAGAGCTTGGGCCGGGGCTCATTGGCGGTATTTTCGATGGAATAGGCAGGCCTCTTGACGCAATGATGAAAATTGCGGGGAATAACCTAAAAAAAGGCGTAAATGTCGTATCTTTAGACAGAAGTATCAGTTGGCATTTTTATCCCGTCTTAAGCCCTAGAGACAAAGTTTCCGCTGGAGATGTGCTCGGATACGTGATAGAAACACCAATTGTAAAACATAAGATAATGGTGCCGCATGGAGTTTTTGGAAGGCTAGAAGTTATTGACGAAGGTGAATTCACAATCGATGAGAAAATAGCGGTAGTTGTCACTGATGGCGGCGAAAGAATCTCCATTACAATGCTTCAAAAGTGGCCTGTCCGTGTCGGCAGGCCTTACTTTAAAAAGCTTAGTCCCAATGTTCCTATGACCACGGGTCAAAGAGTAATAGATACGCTTTTTCCTATAGCAAAAGGCGGAGTTGCAGCGGTGCCCGGTCCTTTCGGGAGCGGAAAAACTGTTGTTCAACATCAACTAGCTAAGTGGTCTCAGGTTGATATTGTTGTTTATATTGGATGTGGTGAACGCGGAAATGAAATGACCGACGTTTTAAATGAATTTCCTCTTATAATTGACCCTAAAACGGGTAATTCTCTAATGGAACGCACTGTCTTAATAGCCAATACTTCCGATATGCCCGTTGCTGCCCGCGAGGCTTCTATTTATACGGGTATTACTATAGGAGAATATTTTAGAGATATGGGTTATTCCGTCGCGCTTATGGCAGATTCAACTTCTCGTTGGGCCGAGGCCTTAAGAGAAATGTCCGGCCGGCTAGAAGAAATGCCGGGCGAAGAAGGATATCCGGCCTATTTGGGCAGCAGGCTTTCAAGTTTTTACGAAAGAGCAGGTAGGGTGCAGATTTTTGGCAGCGATAAGTTAACCGACGCTGGCAACTTGGATTTTGCTAAAAGTGATCAAGTCGGTGATTTTTCTGATTTAGAATACAGAGAGGGAATTTTGACTGTAATAGGCGCTGTCTCTCCGCCCGGAGGCGACATATCGGAACCTGTGTGTCAGGCTACCTTGCGTATAATTAAGGTGTTTTGGGGGCTTGATTCTACCCTCGCGTATAAAAGACATTTTCCGGCACTAAATTGGCTTACAAGCTACTCACTCTATTTGGATATTTTTTCCGAATGGTATGCGGAAAATGTTTCATCCGATTGGATGAGATTAAGGGGTAGATTTGTTGCTTTTTTAGGGAAAGAGTCTGAACTTGAAGAAATTGTTAAACTTGTGGGTATAGATGCTTTGTCCAACGAAGACAGATTAAAGCTTGAAATCGCAAGGTCCATAAGGGAGGATTTTTTGCACCAAAATGCGTTCCACGAGATAGATACTTACACGCCACTTAAGAAGCAATATCTTATGATGAAACTTATATTAAAATTTTACGACACGGCCGTTTTGGTTCTTGCAAGAGATAATGCTACGGCTAAAGAATTAATTTCATTGCCTGTTAGAGAAAGAATAGGAAGATTTAAATATGTAAAAATGGAGAATACAGAAGAGGAATATCGAAAAGTATCGCAAGAGATACTTCGCGAGGTAAGTTCTGCGGGAGGAGATGCAAGTCGAGATAGTAACCACAACAAAACCACCGTCAGTTAGAAGGTAAGAGAGGCTGTGCCTATTGAGCAAAAAATGAGTATGTAAAAAGGC
>JAIRSI010000043.1 GCA_031255515.1 Oscillospiraceae bacterium
CAGATTTTAATGAGCAACAGCCTTAAAAAAATATATTTGATAGAATCAAGAAATGATCATCTTTGTGAAAAAGAACACTGCATAAAACACTCCCTGCCAATAGAGGTCGCAGAACTCGTTATCTGCAGATTTTAATGAGCAACAGCCTTAAAAAAATATATTTGATAGAATCAAGAAATGATCATCTTTGTGAAAAAGAACACTGCATAAAACACTCCCTGCCAATAGAGGTCGCAGAACTCGGATCTGCCGATTTTTAAGACTGCTACAGCCAAGAAAGCAACTATCTCCAATACACTGCGCAGAATCTGGTATTTTAAAGTCTTCAAATTTACAGCAATAACTGAAACAGTTTCTCTCTATAATTTCAACAGAATCAGACATCGAGACAGCGATTACAGAAATTTGTCTTAAAAAACCTGTCGATAAAATAGAAAATCTGGGTTTTAAAACCAAGCGGCCAATAACCGCTAGAGAACTGGCAAAACTTCATCGTCAAAGGGTATTTTAAGGCGCCTTTAACACCCTGAGTCTTACTCAGCTCATATCGCCAGCCAAATTCATTCGGATGACAGCTTAACTTCATTTAAAAATTTACTCAATATGCCCTCTTTTTTATGGCTAAGATGATGATAATTTTGGCACATGTCATAACCAGGGATAGTGTTGCCTTCCACCAAAACAGGGCCCGATGGCGTTATCGCCACATCCCAGCCTACGTAGCGAATTTCGGGTACTAACAAAGAAGCTTTTTTTACCATTTTTACGGAATCTTTGTAAAAAGGTATTTTAAAACCATCAAAAACAATTCCAGTTACAGGATGCTTCTCGTAATACTTGCCGGTTGCATCGCAAAAAGCCCTGGCATGGACAACGCCGCCCTCGTCAACAGGACAATACATGCCACCGCTCGAAATATTATCCACGTCGTGATTGCCATCTCCAATCCTGACAAGGCTGTACATCATCACAACTTCCCGGCCATTTAGCACCGTGACTATCCTCACAGTATTAATGCAAGACGGACACAAATTTTTCATGATCTCATTTTGTAAAATTACATCTTCTAACAAAAAATAACCAGAATTTACAAGTTCTTTTCGAAGTTTGTCTTCATTAATATCTTTCGTTAGGATTATTTTCCTCACGGCTTTACCGCCGCAACCTTCCACATTTTTAGCGAAAATCTCATTTTTATTTCTTAAAAAATCGCCATACTCTTCGTCCGTAGCCCGCCGCAGATCTATCCAATCTCTGTTGATAAATTCATTGAATTTTTCACAAAACTTTGCTTTATCTTCGAATATAAAACGAAGTTCAGGTTTATTCAGCGCCCTTACGAAAAAACGATTGTGTTTAGAAGTCATAAAACTTGATCTGCTCTTGCCTCTAACGTGAACAAAACCGAAGACTCTGTACTCAAGATATCCAATTTTATAGAACAAAAAACACCAAATCATATCAAAAAAAACTAAAGTACTCGGTACTCCGGATTCTTCTTTAATTTCAGAAATAAGAGTCAGCATACGTTTTAAATTTATTCTACGAAGAAACATCAACACTCTCGAGGCCCCAATCAAAATTTTCGTCAATAACTCCCACCTAATTAATGGTAGCACTTTAATTTTTTGAAAACAAGTGTGCAAAAGAAAAAATAAATTTGACTAAAAAACCCAAAAGTTTTAAAATGAACTTAGTTCGAAATGTTACTTTGACTACAAAGTGATTTGCTGCAGCATTTTGCGGTACTTGATAATTCGCTACACTTGAAGTTTTAAACACTAGAATACGGGATCGGAGCTGCTCTGGGTTTACCCGCCCCCTCGAGGTGGTAAATTCGCGGCTGCGCGTATGCATTTTTAAAAGATGAGGTTGATGATGAAAGAGGTAATATTGATAAAAGTTGGCGAATTGTTTCTTAAGGGATTAAATAGGTATATTTTCGAAAACGCCTTGCTAAAAAATATAAAGTCAAGAACTAAAAAATTCGGAAATTTCGAGCTTTTGAATTTGGAGTCTACGGTTTGCCTTGTTCCCAAAAGCGAAAAAATTGACCTTGAGCTCGTTATGCAAGAAATAAAGGATATATTTGGAATTTCTAATTTTTGCCGCGCTTACATCGCGGACAAGAATATAGAGCACATTACCAAAGTCATTTTGGAAGATCTGGCGCCAGCGTTGTTGTCAGTCTCCAGTTTTAGAGTCGAATCTAAGAGATCTGATAAAAATTTCCCCATAAAGTCTCCCGAAATCTCAAAAATACTTGGCAACCGAATACTTAAAAAATTTGCCCATCTTCACGTAGATCTTAACAGCCCCAAACTCGTAGTAAATGTAGAAATTAGAAGAACCCACGCTTTTATTTATACAAAAGTATATAGCGGGGCGGGAGGGCTGCCAATCGGGACGAGTTCAAAAGTCACCGTTTTGATTTCCGGTGGAATCGACAGTCCCGTTGCCGCTTGGATGATGGCAAAACGAGGAGCCTCTTTAACCGCCGTTCATTTTTCAAGTCCCCCGTACACTGGCCAGGGAGCGGAAAATAAGGTGGTAAGGGCTCTTGAAGTGATTTCTAAATACAGCGAACATATAAAGCTCCACATGGTACGATTTACAAAAATACAAGAAGAAATAGAAAAAAAGTGCTCAAAAGAACTCTCCACTATAATAAACAGGCGTATGATGGTAAAAATTGCGGAAAAAATATCGATTGCTTGCAAATCAAACGCACTGGTAACAGGAGAAAGTCTCGGCCAGGTTGCGAGCCAGACTATGGATTCCATCGTTTGTACTGACGCCGCCGCCTCTTTGCCCATTTTAAGGCCACTCATCGGGATGGATAAAACAGAAATCATAGAAATCGCCAAAAAAATCGAAACCTTTAATATTTCCATAGAGCCGTTTGAAGATTGCTGCACAGTTTTTACGCCAAAACATCCTAATACTCATCCATTATTGGGGAAAATTTTAGAAGAAGAGAAAAATATTAGTTCATTTGGGTTGATTGACGAAGCAGTAAATCGCACAAAAACTATGGACGTTTCATACCGATAGGTTTGGGTAGAATAAACACATTAAATGTCTTGTGATCTACGATATTAACATTAAATTCGGAGGTAGTAAAAATGGACAATTTAGATAAAATCATCGTAAAAGGTCTAAGGGTTTTCGCACATCATGGCGTTAATAAACAGGAAAAAGTTGATGGACAGGATTTTGTAATTGACATAACTCTGTGGGTTAATACGAAAAAGGCAATTAAAACCGATAATTTAGATAAAGCTGTCAGTTATTCTCAAGTTGCTAAATTCTCTCAAAAAATCGTCACCGAGAAAAAATCTAATCTGATGGAAACTGTTGCCGATATTCTTTGCAAAAAAATTCTAGATAAATTTTCGGACGTAAAAAAAGTAAAGGTTTTAATAAAAAAACCGAATGCCCCCACCGATCTAGATTTCGAATACATGGGCGTTGAACTCATCAGAGAACGCTAATTTAGGTGCTAGTTTAATTTTGCACGGAGCATTTGCTTATAAAATCCGCAGTGGGAACAAAACGTTTATTTAAAACTGTAGCTATTACGATTTAAAATAAACCATGGTATGTTCGAAAGACGCAAAAAAATGGTACTCTCATACCTAGTGAAAAGACACACATTTAAAGAAGGTCCAGAGAATTTGGCGTCTATTTTAAATCGGAATATCTATAGATAAAAGCTCACTAAATGTACATAAAAATCATTCGAGTTGACGCCGCTGGGTCGAAAAGCAAAACAGCACAACAATCTATAGTTATTCCGATTTAAAACAAGCTATCTGTGGAGGGCCGCCCGCGGCCCCGCTGCCGGCGTAAATTCTGCTCTAACGAGCCAAAAGCTTGCGCAAACAACAAGTTAAATGTTGCAATCTAAGCCATAGTGCTAAAATATTTCATTTTTTGATCACTCTTTGCATGCCCCACATAAATTATGCTCTTTATAAG
>JAIRSI010000076.1 GCA_031255515.1 Oscillospiraceae bacterium
AATTTTATTTTGTCGATAAATATTAATTTTAGCAAAAATTTGATCCATCAAAGCCTAAGCTTTTTCTAGCTTCTCTTGACAAATAAAAAGAGCCAAAAATTATCAAAACTGAGTCTTTGTCACATAATTTCAAAGCTTCTAAAATAGCCGTGTGCACATCTTTTTTCACACTCAAAACTCTTCCGCCGGATTTTTTTATTTGTTTGGCTAAGATTTTTGCTTCGCAAGATCTTTCACTGTTAATCTCGGTCACAATAAAACCCTCATTTGCCAGCAGTGCGATTCTTTCTGTACAAAAAACGTAATCTTTGTCTTTTAGCATGGAGAATATTCCCAGAATTTTCTTTTTTTTAAAATGATTTTCAATTATCTTCACTAGTGCATCTAATGCGCTGAAGTTGTGAGCACCGTCCAAAATTATCATTGGATTTTGTCTAACAATTTCAAATCTTGCAGGAATTTTAACTTTTTCAAGCCCAACACGGCAATGTTTTTCAGAAATTTTAAACCCTTTTTTTGAAATTTTTTCTAAAACAGAAAAAACTACACTCAAATTTTTCACCTGGTGTTCTCCAACCAGCGGCAGCTTGTACGCCTTACCTTTACAAACTAAATCTGTGCCTCGGATGCTTCTTCTTGTTATTTTTATTTTTGATAAATCTGGAACTATCATCAGATTTTTTTTTATTTTGCATTCATTTTCGACAACAGAAAACACCGACATATCCTGCTTGGGATACATAACAGTTACGCCGCCGGGCTTAATTATACCGCATTTTTCCTTTGCTATTTTTTTTAAATCGTTCCCCAAAATATTTGTATGATCATACGAAATAGATCCTATAACTGACACCAAAGGATTGTCAATAATGTTTGTAGAGTCAAATCTTCCCCCAAGGCCCGTTTCTAGCACAACCAAATCAGCCTCTTGCTCTTTGAACCACTGAAAAGCCATTGCTGTTACAATTTCAAATTTAGTTATGGACGAAACGCTACTTACAAAATTGTCCATCAAATTATAAAGTCTAACGACATCATTTTTAGAAATATTTTTGCGATTAATGCTCATACTTTCGCGAAAATTCACGATAAACGGTGACATAAACAGTCCTGTTTTATATCCAGCTTCCGCTAAAATAGACGCTATCATCGCGCAGATTGAACCTTTGCCATTTGTCCCGGCAACGTGAATAAATTTTAATTTATTTTGGGGATTATCCAGGCATTTAAGGACTGCGGCCACCCTGTCAAGGCCGGGTTTTATGCCGAATTTGTTCATATTGTTGATTTTTTTGATAGTTTCTTCGTAATTCAATTTTCCTCCTAAACGTCCAACCAATCATGCAGATAAAACTGCTTTAATTCTACAAGTCCTGTACTTTTTATGCAAATATAATTTGCAAATGCTAAACGCACAAAAACAATTTACTATGAAGTAGCTCTTGATTTATTCTCAGATATCTGATAAAGTACCACATGTGGCGTGTGAAATTTAGCAAAACGAATTGCACGGCGTTCTTCTGCTAAATTGGTAAAATGAGGTTGTGAGGCGTCCTTTTGCTAAACTCGTCCTCTCTAGCGAGATGAATCGCGCGGTGTTTTTGCGGAATTAGCACCATTAGCTCAGTTGGTAGAGCACCTGACTCTTAATCAGGGTGTCCTGGGTTCGAGCCCCAGATGGTGCACCATTATAATCGGTAATTCAGTTGTTACGTGCAGTTTTTGCGATTTTTACTAGGAGATTATCCTTTAAATTTCCTTGTTTCAGAAGGCGTCCCTTCTGTACAATTGTCCTTAATCATGGTATAGTCAGACTATGAGTGATAATATTTACAGTGCGAGGGCTATAAGAGACGCTGCGGACAAATGCGGCCTTAGATTTTCGAAATTAATGGGGCAGAATTTTCTAATTAATAGGGGAATTTGCTCCAAAATGATTGATTGTTCCCAGATAAACGATCAAACCGAAGTCATAGAAATAGGGCCGGGGATGGGCGCGCTAACCTTAGAACTTGCCAAAACAGCCAAAAAAGTAGTGGCCATAGAGCTAGATAAAAGACTTGCCTCCTTGCTCAAAAATGCTTTTAGCGACTATAAAAATGTGAAAATAATCTGCGGTGATGCATTAAAAATCGATATTAAAAGAGTAATTCGTGAAGAATTCAGCGGCGCAAATATAGTACTTTTTGGAAATCTTCCTTACTGCATAACCACGCCCATAATCACCGACTTTTTAGAAAAAAAATTGCCCATCAAGTTCGCCACACTGATGATTCAAAAGGAAGCGGCCAGCAGAATCTGCGCGCAGCCCGGGACCAGGCAATGCGGCGCTATAAGTTTTGCTGTGAGATATTTTTCTGAGCCTCGAATTTTGTTTAACGTAAAAAGGGGGAGTTTTTTTCCTGTTCCCAATATCGATTCTTCTGTTATAGAACTGAAGATAAGAGAAATCTCGCCAGTCAAAATACAGAATGAAAAACTATTCTTTAAAATTATAAAAACGGCATTTCTAGAAAGAAGAAAAGCGATTAAAAATCCCCTGAGCACAAGAGGCGATTTTTCAAAAGAACAGGTATTGGAAATTTTAAAAAGAGCAAAAATTTCTCCGCTGGCAAGGGCAGAGCAGCTCTGTATGAAACAATTCGCAAACCTTAGCAACGCGGCCTTCGAAGAAATTAACCGCGCGCAGAACGAGAAAATTTAAAATTTCCTTTTTCTCAAGGTGTTAAATTAGAAAATATAAGCATAAGTTTAGATAAGATAGTCTGGAGCGCATTGATTCAAAGGCCGTATGCTATTGCGTTTTGCGAGCAGTACATAAATTTGTATAAGATAGTAGATTGTTGCCTTTTTGATACACTAAAAATAAAAATTTACAATAAAGGAACTTTGAAATTTATGGAATGGAACGTTGGAATAGGTAGCACAAATCGATGCAATCTGAATTGTCCACATTGCTATTCTAGAGAAAACAAGCGACGTGACTTAAATTATAAAGATTTTGAAAAATACTTAATGATTTAGAAATCGAATCTATAAATTTTGGCACAGGCGAAAATTTATTAAATCCTGAATTTTTAAAAATTCTTGACCTTATAAAAGAAAAAAACGTAAAAACTAGCTTAACAAGTAATGGATACACAGTTTTAAATATCTCTGAAAATTATTTGCATTATTTTAATGATATTGATGTTTCTTTGGAGTTTCCAAATAAATCTCAACAAGACAATTTCCGAGGACAAGGATTGGGATTTAACTATATCAGCGATCGAAAAATGTAAGGTTTCTAATATAGAGACAAGCATAGCTTGTTGTATGATGAGTAACAATGTAGATGAAATTGCAAACTTTGACAAATTAGTGAATGAATACGATATTAACTTCAGAATAAATATATACAAACCTGTAAGCACAAAGGCATACTGTCTATCTTACGAGAAATTCTGGTATGGAATTAAAAGCTTACTTTCAAAAATGAAATTGATTTCTTGTAGTGAGCCGATTGTTTGCGCTGTTTTAGAAATAGAAGATTCACGATCAAACTGTGGATGTGGAAAAAGAAGCATAAGAATAACACCTAGTGGAGTTGTTTTGCCATGTGTTTATTGGAATAAAAGTGATTTAAACGTTGATAAATTAAATTTATTAACTCCTAATACTATCTATAAAGAAATGGGTATTTACGATATTTCGTATAGGCCTGTCATGACTGACCTTAAGGAATATAAATTAGATACAGACTCAGAAAATTTTGCTATTGAATCTTTAATAAAATGCTTTGATTATTTTTTAGACAAAAAATGAATGGCGAGAAAATAGAAAGTAAATTTTTTAGTGAGCAAATATTAAATTTAATGGATCGAAAAATCAAAAAAAGTTTTTGCGATTTTGGTAACTTTGTGTCAATCACACCTGAAGGGAATATGTACCCTTGTACTCATTTTGTATATAACGATAAATTTGAAATAGGAAACATCTATAAAAACAATGAAAACCCTGAAGTATTAAAGAATTGCATGAGATCCAGTTGTGAAAAATACAAACCCTGTAAAAGCTGTTGGATTTTAGGTCTTTGCTCAGGAGGATGTAAAGGAAGTGCCGCCTTTTATAATAAGGATAATTTGTTCATAAATGACGAATATTGCAAAACCAGAATGGCAGTTGTTGAAAAAGCGATAAAAACAATCGTTGATAGCTATAAAAATAATACTTTAGAAAAGCTACAAAAATCATTAAAAAAAGATAAAACTACTGAGATGTCGCCTAACCGTTGGCGATAATATAAATTGGAGGATTTAAAAAATGTTTAAATTAAAAGATTTGCATATACGTCTTACATCGTCTTGCAACATGAGTTGTCCGCACTGTTATGCGGCGGATTGGTTTAAAGATCATACAAAATTAACTTATGATGAAGTACAGAGTATTGTTTTTCAAGCAAAAAATTTAGGATGTGAAAAGGTTATTTTAAAGCGTTTTAGTTGATCTTACACAGATCGAAGAAGCGTTGAAAAAATTTCTATTTTGAATCTATAATTAATTTAGTAGTTTGTCTTGCTGTAATTAAACTTGTATCAAATTCGAAGTTTTCTATAAAGGCTATATACTTTAATAAGTCGTAGCGACTGATAAATAATTTAAAAACACAAAACTTTAAATTATATTGTTATCTAAAAAACAAGAGGAGATCGTTGTCATGGATGTATTAATAGTAGGATACGGTAACATCGGAAAACATATATATAAAGAATTTGCATCGTTAAATCCTAAGATATATGACCCTAATATTAGTGATTATAATGAATATCCAACAACAAAAATTGATGTGGCTTTTATTTGTGTCCCTACTGATGCATTGCCAGACGGAAGTTGTGACATATCAATTGTTGAGGAATCAGTAAAAAATATAGAAGCTTCAGTATTGGTTATTAAATCAACTGTTCCAGTTGGTACTACTGAAATGCTTGCAAAAAAATATCAGAAAAATTTGGTTTTCTCACCTGAGTATTATGGAACTACCAAACATAGTAGTGATTCTCCAAATTTTTTGGTATTGGGTGGAAATATAGACGACTGTAAAAAAGTAGCTCAAGTTTTTTACAGAGTAAAAAATGGCAGTTTTAAAATAAATTATACAACATCGAAAACAGCTGAATTGGCAAAATATATGGAAAATTGTTTTTTAGCATTAAAAGTCACTTTTTGTAATGAATTTGCTGCTGTAGCTGCTAATTATGACATATCATATGAGATGCTTAGGGAAATTTTTATTATGGATGAACGTATGGGTGATTCGCATACATTTGTTTATGATGGTCAACCGTTCTATGATAGTCATTGCCTTAATAAAGATATACCAGCATTTTTACATGTTGCTAAGGGAAATGCGCCTTTAATTAATACAATGCATGAAATCAACCAATCAAAAATACATAAGCATAAGAAATAATTTAAATTATGATTTATAAGGAGCAAACAATGGAAACTAATAAAATTTTAAATTTTGTTGTAAAAATCACAACAAATTGTCCAGCAAATTGCAAATGCTGTACAAATCGAAAAAAAGAAATTAAAAACAAAAGCGAAAATAATAAAATATTTGATCTAACTGTGTTTGAAAAAGTATGTATTAATCTCAAAAAAATGGGAGGAACATATGTGTATTTGAGCGGCGGAGAACCAACGATCGTGTCAAGTATTGATGACTTTTTTGAAATAGCACGCAAAAATGGTTTGGCTGTTAGAATGAATACTAATGGCTGGGGAATTACGGAAAAAAAATTCGAAAAATGGTTATTGTTAGGGTTAGAACAGATAGTGTTATCTGTTTATAGTTTAAACGAAGAAACAGTTAAATATATTAGAGGAAATCCGTTACTATTGACTAAATTTTTAAATGCAACTAATGTAATAAAAAAATTTAGAGAAAAAAATAATTTCAAGTTTGTAATCCAGTCGGTAATAATGCAAAACAATTATAAAGAAATGCCTGAACTGTTAGAATACGCAATAAAAAATAAAGCCGATCATTTCTGGCCATCTTATTTGGAAGATGCAATTAATCTTCCTGAAGTCAGAATGGAAGGCAAAGATATAGAGATATTTAGAAGCGAAATTGTTCCTAAAATGAAAAATGTAATTGAAAAATATGTACATGATATATATCAAAAAGAACACTTAAAAATGTATTTTGGTAAGTATCATGATAGCAACTTTGATAACTATATATACAACGATAATATTGAAAAGGTTAATTGTCATTGGTTGGGAAGACATCTTACATTATATCCAAACGGAACTATTTATCCCTGCCCTGGACATGAATATTTTAGTACTAGCGGTCAATATAAAATAGATTATAATTCAGTTGATGATTTTTTAACTTGGGATACTCTAAATAAAAATGTTAACAGTTATTCTATTCACTGTAAACATTGCCCTCAACCGCTTTATGAAGATGAAATGAAGATTTCAAATAATCCATAAAAGCATGATGCAAACTTAAAAAAGGCGGAAGTGAAATGAAAAAAATTTTAATTGGAATTTGCGGTATAGGTAATGGTCACATGAATCGGCAAAGATTGATTATTGATAATTTATTGCAATATGATGTTGATATAGTTTTAGCAATTACTCAAAAAGATTATGACCTTTTCGATAGTTTATATCCAACTATAAAAAAAGTTTTAATACATGCTCCTTGGATTATTTATAATGATGTTGGAATAGATTTTGAATCAACTAAAACAAAATATTTGCAAAGCGGAATTGATTATTTTGGCAGTTTTTTAGATTTTTCAATTTCGGTTCAAAAAGCATTCAATGGAAACAATCCTGACTTTGTAATGACAGACTATGAGCGTAATGTTGCGCAATTTGCCTATGCAACAGGAAGACCTTTAGTTTGTTTAGATCAACATTCAAAATTTTTAACCTTATCAACAGAAACGATTAATAATTTTTCTGCTGATGTAGGAAACAGTATGTTGCTTTATTTTTTTCCAAAAGCTGAAAAAAGATATGTTTCTTCATTTTTTAAAATAGAAGATGATAAAAAATTTAATATAGAAACTATACCTCCAGTACTGAAAAACATACAAAAAGGTCAAGTAAATAGCAACAAAGCAGTTGTTTATTTTTCTCCTTATACATCTGAAGTTTGCAGTTATTCAAAAATTTTAGAACTCATCAAAAATTATAAAAATTATGAATTTAATATCTATACATATTTGGAATTTCCAGATTATTATAAATATGATAATTTGATATTTAAAAAAATAGGCGATCAATTTAATAACGATTTATCTGATTGTAGCTTTATAGTATCGTCATCTGGACATCAGTTAATTGTAGAAGCAATAAATTTAGAAATTCCTTTATATATTTTTCCTTTGGATACATATGATCAAAACTATTGTTGTCATTTTGTAGAAAAACACGGACTGGGCAAAAAAATTAATACTTGTGAAACACAAGAGTTTAATAACTTTATTGAAAATTTGGATTTATATAGAGAAAATATGAAGAAACATAAGAGTATTCATTATAAAGATAAATGGGACAAAATATTGTTTGAAAAATTAGAAAGAGCATTTGGTATAGAAAGAAAGCATTCTTAATATCGAATATGTTTTAAAAAGGAGATATATTGTTTTGAAAAAACCATCCATTGTATTTGTAACCACAGCAACTATTTGTTGTAAAACGGCAGAAGAAAATTTGGGATTAGGCTATTTGTCTGCTGCATGCAGAAAAAATGGTGTTGATCTAATTATCATTGATGGTTGGTTAGAAAATTTAACATCAGAGGAAATTACAAATAAAATTTTGGCCGAACCAAAACCTGTGTTTATAGGGTTTTCATGTAATCAACTTAACGGAAATACCGCAATGGAAGTTGTTAAAAATTTAAAATCAAAAGAATATACTGTACCGTTTGTTGCCGGAGGTTTTGGACCAACATTTTACCCAAATAAATTTTTAGATGCAGGATTTGATTTTGTATCCATATCAGAAGGCGAAGCAATGATTATGGATCTATATAACTATTGTCTTTATGGTAAACCAAATATTAATCAAATCAGTGGATTATGTTATTACGATCAACAAAATAATTTGGTTCGTAACAAATCTACTTGTATATTAGATTTAGACGAATTGCCGTTTCCATGCAGGGATACAATGAAGTATGTCATTGAAGAAAAGACTCCTGTCAACTTATGTACTTCTAGAGGTTGTATGGGCAGTTGTTTGTTTTGTAGTGTAGCTGCTTTCGGAAGATTGAGCGGCGGGCCAAGATGGCGCGGAAGGAGTTCAAACAACATAGTTGACGAAATCGAACAACTTTATTATAAAGGTGCTCGTCATTTTAAATTTGTTGATGATTCTTTCATTGAACCACCAAGAAATGAAGAATGGTGCAATAATTTTGCTGATGAAATCCAAAAACGAGGATTATCAGATATACGTTTAAGAATTACTGTAAGAGCCGATAGAATAAATGATGAAATAATATCAGCTTTGTGCCGTGCTGGATGTAATTTATACGCATGCGGAATTGAAAATTTCAATGTTAATGCTTTAAGACGTATGGGAAAGATTGCAAATCCTGAACAAAATAAAAAGGCATTGGATATTTTTAAAAAGCATGATGTTTACGTTCAGATGGGACATATTCTATTTGATTATGGCACAACCCTCTCAGAATTAAAAGAAAACTATGAAATGATGAGTAAATATTCGTGGACGATATGCAGAGGAGTTTTTTCTGAAATGTTTGCCGCGAAAGGTACACCATACACTCAGTTGTTATATAAAAAAGGCTTAATTAAAGGCGATATACGTTTAATGAATTATTATTATGAAATTAAAGACGTTCAGGCCAAGATGGTGTACGATGCGTTGAAAGAGTGGCATATAAGTCATATGAGGATGTACAACATGGTAATAGAACCTATTAATAAGCCTAGAGTTTTAAGCGATGAGGGACTTGCAACTTTTTACAATTTATATTTAGATATTAGAAAACAAGATTTAGATTTTATGGGAAAAGTTATAAATATAGTTGAAAAAGGTGAATCTCCTGAATATTTGAACTATTTTATTAAAACGTCAATTGAAAAAACTTCTCTATGGTTTAATGATTATAATGATAAAGTCGAAGAATTATTTGTTTTAGAAGGTATTTCTTATATGGCTGATGATGACTTTTTCACTTAAATGAGGAAAATTATGAATTTTTTTAAAAAAATTGTTTCGATATTTCTTATTTGCACAGCTTTTTTATTACCTAATAATCTTGCGACAGGGGAAAATCACGAAAGTAAAATAAAAACTTCTGATAAGATTATTAGTTTAGAAGGCACAAAAAATACGAGAGATTTAGGCGGATATAAAATACCTAACTGTGATAAAATTACGAAACATGGTGTGTTTTTTCGTTCTGACAACACACATAATTTAACTGAAAATGATATAAAAAAACTAAAAGAACAGTATAATTTAAAAGTTGTAATTGATTTGAGAAGCGAAGATGAAATTGATAGAGAAATTGATAAACTAAAGGATATAGATTGGGTAACCTATTACCATATTCCTATAATGTTTAATGAAAAAATTTCTCAGAATTTACTTCAAATGAAGATAACATTAGCTGAAGCAAATGTGGTTATGTTTAACGAAAAAGAAACTGTTAAAAAATTATTTGATGCTATAGCTGAAGTTGATGACGGTGGAATTTTATTTCATTGTGCTAATGGTAAAGATAGAACTGGATTTTTAACAATGCTTTTACTCGGTTTAATGAATGTTTCTAAAGAAGATATTATTGAAAATTATTCTTCAAGTTGGGAGTTAATAAAGGATACCGAAAAAATTAAAAATAAAATCGAAAAACACGGCGAACCAATGCGAAAGATATATTTATCGCTTCCAGAATACATAGAACCTTCAATAGATTATGTACACAAAAATTATGGGAATTTTGAAAATTATTTGACCTCATGTAACATCTCAAAAAAAACTTTAGACAAAATTAAAAGTCGGTTTGCGGAGGTACCCTTTATGAAAGTAATTATTACAGGCGGTGCGGGGTTCATTGGTTCTTACATTGTTTCTGAATTATCAAAAAGTAATTATGAAATTTTTATGATAGATAATTTTTCTACGGGAAAAATGGAGGATAATGAAAGTTGAGTATACAAGCAATTTGTAAGTATACAACGCCTAGTATTTTTAATGTTCAAACCAATTTGTAGAATTTAAGGAGACAGAAAATGAAAAAATTGCCTTTTATTACTTGTTTTTACTTTATTATTTTTCCCTTTACATTGTAGCAAAGTTTATAGCACCGAAAATCTCACTATTCCCATAGCCATGTCTACGGACGAAAATTATTTATATCCTACTATAGTTGCCATAACATCTGTAATGGAAAATAAAAATATAGATACTAATTATTCTTTTTATATAATGCATTCAAAAAATTTAGATGAAGAATCTAAGAAAAAATTGCAATCTTTACAAAACAAATATGATAAATGTCAAATTAACACAATTGACATGGGAAACGAATATGAAAATGTGTATACAGATGAACGTATTTCTATTCCTTCTTACTATAGACTTGCTTTATCTGATTTATTGCCCAAATTAAATAAAATAATATGGTTAGATGGTGATACTTTAACATTCTACGATCTAAGTGAAATGTTTTCCATAGACATGAATGGATATTATTATAAGGGATTTTTAGATGATTCTTCCAATGCAATGGATGAATTTGAAATTTATAATGATCATTACATATGTGCTGGTGTTATGCTTGTAAATTTAGAAGAATTACGCCGAGATAAGATGGTTGAAAAATTTAATGAATTTATTAAAAATAATAGTAAATTAATACACCATGATCAAACTGTTATAAATGTAGTATGTTTCAAAAATATTGGAATTTTGCCAGCAAAATATGGGGTTTTTAATTTTTTGAGAACTGATAAAAAAATAATTGATTATCTAAACTCTCTAAGGTATTCCTTAAAATATAGTTTTGATGAATTTAAAGAAGCTATAAAAGATCCATATATTCTTCATTGTATTGTTAAACCTTGGTCATCTAAACATAACGATCGCATTATTAGCGGAGACATATGGATGGAATATGCAAAAAACTGATTTTCTAAAAAAACATTAAAGAAAAGTATTGTGTTTAATGCTCCGTTATTTCAATTGCACTTAACATAACATAGGAAGTTGAATGCGATTAATTATTTATTAATTAAGTAATGTTGTAAATTGCAGGTATTAGCGTTGTTTCTACATACTTTTTAAATTCATTAAATTTTTCTCTGACTTCTTGATCTTGCAATGAACGTTTTGAAAATTTTTCTAATCTTCTTCTCATTCTAATTTTTACTTCGTTCTTATATTTAGATAAATTAGGGTGTTTAGCCACTATGGATAATTCTTGTATGGCATTTTTCAAACCATCTAAATGTGTTTCTTCAGAGCTTCCACGTATTATTCCCGAGGGTTTTATGCTATAAAAATAAAGCATATCAGTTATAAAAACAACTTTTGATGCATGGGGAGCAACATCATAGACAAAACAAGGATCTTCCCCTCGGCGCATGCTCTCTTTAAAATTAATAGAGTTTTCTTTAAGCATTTTGTTCTTAAAAATTTTATTCCAAACCACAACACCATCTAAATCCAAAAGTGCTTTTGGCCCAGAACCAGTAAAAATTTTTTCTTCTTGAGAACCGAAGTGTGCAATAGACCACTCTTTGTCTTTTATCGAATCACGTTTATAGTAAGTTCCGAACATTAGCACATCTGCATTATGCTGAGTAGCTTTATTGTATGCTATTTCGTAGCATTCATTTTTTATGTAATCATCGGCATCAACAAATCCAACATACTCTCCTTTAGCAATCTTAACACCTGCAGCACGAGCACTGCCAGGTCCTAAATTTTTTTGATTAATAAGAATAACACGTTGGTCTTTTTCTGCAAGTTTTTTTAAAATTTCGAGAGAATAATCTGTAGAACCATCGTTAATACAGATTATTTCAATTTCTTGGAGAGTTTGATTTACTACACTGTCAAGGCATTTTTTTAAATATTTTTCAACGTTGTAAACAGGTATGACTACAGAAACTTTAATCTTTTTAAACATGATTTTCCCCCTATTAATTATGCTTTTCATTAGCTAGACAATATGGTATCGACTTATTCCATTGATCTAGTAATTTATTCATCTTTCTTTTACTGTTAATAACAAAAAATGGTTTATTAAAATGTTTGTTATGTAAATTTATTATAGTGCGTTTTCTGGTTTTTGGAAAATCCCACACACCTTTGCAAAATTGAATAAATCTTATATCAAATTTTTCATCTTGATGTGCTACTGTATCGGTACGTTTTTTGCCATTTCTCTTGAAAATACCTATCAAACATGAAAGACGATTTATATCTAGAAATATTACTAAATCAGCTGCTACAAATCTTAATTCTATCGTTCCTCCATGGCTACACATGCCATCAATAATCCATTTTTCTTTTGATATAAACTCTTTATTCTTTTTTAACCACTCTTCTTGTGAGGGCATTCCCCAATTTGGACGCCAAAATTCGGCATCAAGATGAATTAATGGCAAACTTGTTAAATCAGCTAGTTTTTTAGCTAAAAAACTTTTACCACTACCATTGTTGCCTACAATAACAATACGATTATAATCCAGTATATTAATCATGAAATTCACCTATTAATCTTAACTTTTGCATCACTACATACACAATTTAATTCTCTTGTTGCTTTCTTAAATCTAAGTATATTATACCAAATTCGAAAAACAATGTCACCTGCTGCTACATTGATTTTTATTAGATTTTATTATACAATCAAATAAGCATGATAAAGTAAATATGTGATACATTTATTGTAAAAAAGCGCAAGAATATTTTGTTCCATAACTTGCTAAAGGGTAGACTTCTTATTATTAGTAAATGCAGGAACTTTCAGATAATTATTTTGTAATACCGAGTGAGTGTATCAATAAAAATTGGAGTTTTGGCATGAATATCATAGAAGCTCAAAATTTATCAAAAAATTTTAAAGTTAAAATAAAGGAAAGCGGTTTTAAGGGAAGTCTGAAATCCATTTTTTCTCCAAAGTTTGAAAATATAAACGCTGTAAACAGTATAAATTTTTCTGTGAAAAAAGGAGAGATACTTGCTTTTATTGGGCCAAACGGAGCGGGGAAATCAACCACGATAAAAATGCTTACAAGCATCTTGCATCCAGATAGCGGAAATATAAAAGTTTTGGGACTTAATCCCGTTAAAAAGAGAAAACAACTTGCTTATAAAATTGGTACTGTTTTTGGGCAAAAAGAACAATTGTGGTCGCACCTTACACCCTACGATAATTTCAAATTCTTCGCCGCTATTTACGATATAGAAAATAACAAAGCCAAAAAAAGAATTAGCGAGCTAAACAAATTATTTGAATTTCAAAAATTTATAAATACTCCTGTGAAAAGTCTGTCCCTCGGCCAAAGAATTCGGTGCGAAATTGCGGCATCAATTATACATAATCCTGAAATATTATTTTTAGATGAGCCTACAATCGGTCTTGATCCTGTAGTTAAGGAAAAAATAAGAGTGTTCATAAAAACAATGAACAAAGAATATCAAACCACAGTTTTTTTAACATCACATGATATTGGTGATATCGAAAAGCTTTGCAAGAGAATTATTATCATGAACAATGGAAAAATTGTTACCGACAGTTTAATGGAAAATTTAAGATGCAATTATCTAACAAAAAAGATTCTAGAAATCAAAATAAAAGGAGCAGTAGAACTTACTCATATTAATGGCCTTAAAATTTTGAAAGATGAAGAATCAATAATTAGAGCTGAAGTAGATACATCTAAAAGAGATATAAGTGAAGTACTTAAAACACTCGATTATGAAAATATTGTGGATATCACTATTTCAAATATTCCTCTTGAAAATATTATTTCTGAAATTTATTCCTCCAAAGGCGAGGTGTAATATGAAAAAATATTTTTATATTTTCAAAGTCAGCTTAATAGAAAAAATGCAATATCTTTCAAATTTAGCATTTGATTTTATTTTTTTTAGCTTAATAGTTTTTATATTGACGAGCATTTGGCGCTATATTTACTCAGATGCAGAAATTATAAATGGTTATATGGTAAATCAAATAATGTGGTATGCGTTACTTGCAGAAGCGTTTTGGTTTGGTAGCAGAAATAGAATCTTTTCTGAAGAAATGAGCTATGATATAAAAAGCGGAAATATTGCCTGTAAAATAAACAAACCCTATAACTATATATTTTTTTCTCTTTCAAAATACCTTGGTGATATTTTTTTGAAACTAGTAATTTTCATATTAGTTGGCATAATTTTAGGCATTGTTTTTATAGGGTCTCTTCAAAATTTTCATATAAAAAACCTACCTTTAATAGCATTAGTATATGTTTTAGGGGTAATTATTGCTTCAGCAATTTTTATAATTATTAGTTTATCATCATTTTGGCTTGAAGAAAACAAATCCATTTACTGGGTTTATGATAAAATTATAATAATGCTTGGAGTAAAATTTCCTTTAGAAATGTTGCCTATTCAACTTCAGCCAATATTTAAATTTACACCTATTTTCGCATGTGCCTATGGTCCAATGAAATTAACAGTTGATTTTTCTATGGAAGTTTTTTACCAAATAATCATTGCTCAAAGCTTATGGCTTATGGGATCGATTTTTTTAGCGTTATTTATGTACAAAAAAGGGTTAAAAAAAATAAATGCAAACGGAGGATAGGGGGATTATAATGTTAAATGAATTAAAAAAGAATATAAAAATTTTAGCAATAAATTTAAAATATAATATGGCAAAAGAAATGGAAAACAGGACTAGTTTTGTTTCACAAGTGATTTTTATTCTACTAAATAATGCTTTGTACATTGTACAATGGCTTGTGTTTTATAGGCTTAAAAGCACGATTGGTGGTTATAGTTTTGATAATATTTTGATTTTATGGGCTTTGGGCGCTGCTTCGTACGGAATATCACATCTTTTCTTCGAAAATGTTTATTATATCCCTGAATTAATAAGTAACGGAAAACTAGATGCTTATATTACACAGCCTCTAAATGTTTTATGGAATGTATCAGTTTCTAAAACCAAGCCCTCAGCTTTTGGGGATTTATTATACGGAATAGTCTTAGCAATTATATCAATCGGTGCAGATTTTCAAAAAATCTTTTTATTTATGCTGTTTAGTTGTTTGGGAGCGATAATTTTAACATCGTTTTCTATTTTAGCATCAAGCCTTACATTCTGGATAAAAAGAGGCGAGCAAATCGCACATAATTTAGATTTTTCTATTAGGATTGCGAGTCTATATCCTGAAGGAATATTTAACAATTTTATTAAAGTCATACTTTACACGATTGTTCCTACAGGTTTTATAATTTATTTGCCTATCAGAATAATTTTAAATTTTAATCTTATTTCTATGATATCTGTTATTTTGTTTGCATCGTTTTTTGCGCTTCTTGCTTTTTATGTTTTCAATAAAGGTCTTAAGAAATATTCTTCAAGTAATTTAATGAGTGCTAGAATATAAGAGTACATATATAAATATTTGACATCTTCGGTCGAAAACGCCTCTGTTTTATTTCCAAATATTTGTTACAATTATCAAGGAGTGGTGTTGAACAAATGGATATATTTAACGATAAATTATTAATTCTTTCTCCGCATGCAGATGATGAAATTTTGGGTTGTGGCGGTTTAATCGCTAAACATAGAAAAGAATCTGTTTACATTGCAGAATTTACAATGGGTTCATTGGAAAGAAGAAAAGAATTTGAACGTTTTTTAAACGATTTTAATATTAAAAATCATAATATTTTGTATGAAGATAAATATCATTTGCACCTTGATACCGTTCCAATGTTTGAAATAATTAACAAAATAGATGAAATAATACAAAAATTTAACCCTGAAGTAGTAGCTATTCCCTTTCCTTCATTTAATCAAGATCATAAAATTGTATATCAATGCAGCACAGCTGTGTTACGGAGTAGAAGAACAAACGTACGAACTCAACCCTTCGTTATTATTTATGAGTATCCTCAAATAAATTGGATTATTGATGACAAAACATTCATGCCAAATTGTTATATAGATATCTCATCTGTAATAGAAGAAAAGGTTGAGATGTTGAAATATTTTTCATCTCAGATAAATGATGCTAAATATGCAATTAGCATAAACGGCATGGTTAATACGGCTCGATACAGAGGAAATGAAATTTCAGTTGAAGCAGCTGAAGCCTACATGATCAAAAGACTAATATTTTAAATATACTGATTTTTGGATATAAAACTATAAATGAGGTAGTAATATGAAGTTTTTATTAACTGGTGGAGCAGGATTCATAGGGTCTCACATTGCAGATAAACTTTTATTAGAAGATCATCACGTTACAGTAATAGATAATTTATCTACGGGTCTTAAAAGTAATATTGAGCATAATTTAAACAATTCGAATTTTTTGTTTATAAAAGCGGATATTGGCGATACTCAAAAATTGTCTGAATTGATTGCAAATAATGACTGTATTATTCATTTAGCGTGTGCGGTAGGGGTTAAATATGTTCTTGAAAATAAATTACGAAGTCTGAATTCAAATATTTTAAATACTATTTCAGTTGTCCAGCATGCAGCGACACATAACAAAAAAATTGTTTTCTTTTCGAGTTCTGAAATTTATGGTAAAAACAATGAAGAATTAAGAGAAAACAGTGATAGGATAATCGGATCATCTTTTAGATGGAATTATTCTATTGGTAAATCGGTCGGAGAATATTATTTGAAAGCCTACGGTGAACAAAGTAATCTTCAATACATCACGCTTAGATGTTTTAACATAGTAGGTTCTCGCCAATTAAGCAATTACGGTATGTTTTTACCAAGACTGGTAAAACAAGCATTAAGTGAAGAACCTATGACCGTATATGATTCTGGACAACAAGTTCGTTCTTTCACAGATATCGATGATTTAAAAAATATTTTATATTTGCTTTTATTTAATCAATCAAGTTGGGGCAAAACGATCAATCTGGGTTCTAAAAATAGCATCTCAATTCAAAAGCTTGCTGAAAAAATAAAGAAAAAAACTGGTAGCGTATCAGACATTATACACACTCCATCAAAATTAGTTTATGGTGAGGATTTTGAGGATATTGAAATAAGAGTCCCAGATAACAATGAACTTGTGAAATTAGTTGGGAATTATAAATTTTCGGATATAGATACCATTATTGAAAAGTGTATAAGATGGTCTAAAGAAAATAAGGTTACTTTAAATACTTAAAATTTTTAGGAGAATAAAATGGATATCTATAATGACATTTTAAATAATAATAAATGCATATCCGTTATAGGGTTGGGCTATGTAGGCATATCAATTGCAACGGAATTTGCGAAAAAATGCAATGTTATTGGTTTTGATATTGATAGCAATAAAATCAATAATTACAAAAAAGGTATCGATCCAACAAATGAAATCCGGACTGAAAATTTTTAGGTGGACATTGCATAAGTATAGACCCATATTATTTAATTTATGAGTCGATTAAGCATAAATACAATAACAAAATAATGTTAAATTCAAGAATTATTAATGAAGGCATGAGTAAATATATTTTTCAAGTTATTTTAAAACATTTAGTTTTATGTAACAAGCCTTTACAAGAAATTAGTATCGGTGTTTTAGGGATCACATATAAAGAAAATTGTCCAGATATTAGAAATTCAAAAGCCGCAGATATGGTTAGAGAATTATTGAATTTTGGCTTAAAAGTTTTTGTTTCAGATCCGATTGCTAATAATTCAGATGTAGAAAAAATGTATGGATTTAAGCTTTTTCAGAAAGCTGATATGCAAAAAATTGATTGTTTAGTGATATCAGTTGCTCATGATGAATTTAAAAAAAATGTCAGCTGATAAAATTTCTGAATATTTTATAGATAATCCAAAATCCAAGAAAATTATTATTGATGTCAAAAGTATTTTTGACAAAGAAATGCTTGATGATAAAAAATTCTGTTATTGGAACTTATAGCTTAAAAATCTATTGGAGGAAAATCAATGTTAAATTCGTTAATCTTAATGTTCAGTCAGCATGGGAAAAATCGCAAAGTTTCAAATGTTTTTAAGGTTATTTGGGTTTTGTATGCAATTGCGGCTTCATTTTTCAATTTTAATTTAGTTTTTTCGCTTGTTAACATAAGCGTGTTTTTACTTGTGACAGGTGTAATTCACTGCATCAGTAAAATTTATCCGAAAATCAACGCAAGCTTAAGTGTGCTTTCTATATTAATCTATAGTTTATTTGTAGATATAGCCTGCTACTATGCGTTGCCAAGTTGGGCTAATGGACAACCCCTTGTTCAGTATATAGTTAATGGCTTTTTGTTTAATTACAAATACGTAATTCTAAATGCAACTGTTTTGGTAGCTGCAATTTTAAGCTCAAAAATTTTGCAAAAACACAAAATCAAAAATTTTAAAGTAGGAAAAGTTTTGCAATGAAAAAAATAGCAGCAATTCTGCTGTCAATAACACTGTTTTTTTACACCACTTTCTGCAATTTCAGTTTCGGCTATGAGTGCAGGCATGGTGGTGTTAACAGGAACTGCTAGTTTTGTATTAGGTGCAACACTTCCTAATATAGTCAGCAATTTAATAAGCGCTTTTACAGCAGCTTGTAAAACCATTTATACCAAATATGAAGTGAGTACATATCAGGGTTATAAAAAGCCAACTGAAGCTATAAAAAGCTTGAAAAGCAATTTTGAGTCTGAAGTTTTTGGTCAAGAAAAAGCAAAAATTGAAATTACAGAATTACTTAGCGGTTTTGTTTCATCGGAAAAAAGCGGTGGAAATGTTATCTGTCTAACAGGGCATAACGGAACAGGAAAAACAGTAACAATCAGTGCTATAACTCATGCGATGCTTAAGTATCCTGATAAAGCTACGTTTGTGTGTTCAAGTGAGCGGATTAATAGCGAATCTGACCTAGCGTCACAACTCTTTGGTACGGTTCCTTTGAAAGATGTTTCCAGTCCATGGGGACAGAAAACAGTTTTAGGAATGGTGCCAACACTTCCAAAAGAAGAAAAATCAAATTTACTTTATCATTTAGAAAATTGGCAAGAATCAATTGTTGTTTTAAAAAACTACAATAAGGTGAAGCTGAAAAGCAAAAATGCAGCTGCAGAAAAATCAGACAAAAGTGCAGATGAAATATTAAGCTCTATTGCATTAACAGGAAAATATCGATTTATGAATAGAGAGATTGACTGTAGCAAAATCTTGTTTCTAGTTACAGTTGATGAAACAAAAGATAAATTCGAAAAAACTTTTAGAACAAACACAGATGCACAAAAATTAAACATAGTAGATTTTGATTACCTAGATATTGAAGCCTGTAAAAAGATAGTTAAAAGTATGATTATCAAAACCACAGAGGTTTTGACGAGCAAAAATGGTGTTTTTAAAATTAAAGAAGTAGAATTTATTGAAGGCATTGCTATGAATTGGTATGTGCAAATCAGATTTCCACGAATTGCTTTCTTTGATAGTGGTATTGATATTTTGGCCTTGTGGAGCTTTTTTGACTTGAAAGCTACATCTTTCTAAAGCAATTTTTGCTGCATCCGCAATTCGGTTACATTGAACGCATTCGTTTGTGTTCTCTGCCGCATAGATGTTGTTCACCTGATTACTTGGTGATAAGTTTCAGGAAGAAGCAAGCCATCTTTTCCGACTGGAAGTAACTTTGTTACAACTTCGCTCCAATTTTCGTCAGCTTGGATATTTATAATATTTTTTCCGTAGCTTAAAACAACACCGCGATCTTGCCCCATTTGCTCTCTGATTTCAATGTTCCAGTTGTTACGAACTTAAGTTGCCGCCCCATCGCTCTATTACGTCATTCACAGCTTCAGCAAGAGATTTTCTAACACAACGATAATTATTTACAGTTTGCAGATCTGAAATAGTTGTAAATGGCGTGGCAATGTATGTTGCAGAATTTAAATGGTCAAGTGCCGCATTGGCGTTTTTTTCGACAACATAAGAATCTTTGATAATATAATTTTCACTGTCAAAATAAATATGAGGTGCCGTGACATTAATTTTTCTATTTTCAATTGCAGTATTTTTAATACGAAAACATTGTTTTCCCCAAGGTGTGGTAACTCTTAAAATATTTCCACTTTGATAATATTCCAAAAATTCTAAATCATCTTTTATATCAAGCCTATAATCGCCATTATTCTCTTTTCTTATAACTGCTTTTAAAGGATTCAAAATTTTAAGTCCGTTATCTGAAAACAGCTTTTCTTCAGAAGGATAAATGCTAGCCATCAGAGCCACCTCGATTTTGGTTGAACTTCGATTTTTGTTAAATTACCCGACCAAGTAATAACATTTTCTCCGGGCTGCAAAACAGGAAATATTCCTGTCATATTACGATTTTTGAGCGTTTGTAAATTATCTTTATAACATTCTTCTTTTTCTGAATCTATTGTTAAATACTCATCATCAATATCGACTTGAAACTGAGCGTAACCATTTATAACAATCTCTACAATTACGCTGCCTGTCAAAGTGATGATTGGCTTCGATTTTTCCAATCCTTGATTTATAACTGAAAACTCGGTTTCATGGGTAATTTCAAGCTCTGCTAGGGATTCATTTATAAGATATTTAAACGGCTGCGTGTGAAATTTTACTGTGGCCGTTTTGAATCTTATAAGCCGCTCAAAATCAATCTGTTCCGAGATTTGGGCGTTATAAAATTTATCAGGCTCATTTGAAAAAGTTATTTTCCCTGAACCTGATAAATATTTAGCAATAGCGTTTATATCATAGTTTTTAACAAGAGCAATTTTTAAGGTTTTATCGTAAGCGGAGTAACCCAAATTGTCAGATATATCACCATCTTTGCCTTCTATTTCTGTAATTTGAGTTCTTATTTTCGGGCGCGAAATTGACGGCAATTCACAAATAAGTAATCCCGGAATACTCCGGGAATCAATGTTATTCCAAACAATACAATTCACGCAAAAATCACTCTCCCAACTTTACTAACCGCCATTTCACCGAATTTATCTCCGTCAACCATAAATGCCATACCTGTCAAAGCCTTTTGAAAAGCAGAAACAAGATAATCCGGGTCATTCATAATAGCTGCAACCGGACTTTCATAAGCATTTGAGTATCCGGTATTTACCACTGGATCTAAATCAAAATCAGTCGGAATGGCATCTTGCATTTCTTTTGCAACTATATCCATTTCATTTGCAAAACCCTCGCCAAGACCCAGTGCCAAATTTTTACCAATCATATTCTCAAAAAGAGTTGATGGCGATTTGATACCAAAAAAAGCCTTTGATTTTATCCATAATGCCGCCGAAAAATCCGCTTATCTTATTCCACAGCCACGCTCCAGCATCTGAAATCCCCTGCCATAATCCTTTTAAGAGATTAGTTCCGGCATCTGCCATCGTTGACCACCAACCGCCGATTGCTTTCACAATTCCTTGAATTATTTGTGGTAAACTTTTAACCATTTCAATTGTTATTTTGGGAACAGCAGTAATTAAAAAGCCATGAACATTTCAACCGCAGCTTTCAAGTGCGCTTTCCGGCATATTTTCACTTGTGTAAACAGGTTTGCCGAGAAGCGTATAGCCCCATTGTGCGGTCAAATCAGGATTCAAGAGATAATTCCCCTGCGAATCTTTTAATTTTCTGATAGCTGTTCTTGTGCGTGGATGCATAATCCAGAGCGCATTTCTTTGGTATTGGTCAATAACGGCTTCTTGTAAGTCGATCAGGTCATTAGTTTTAATTTGGCCTATTGTGCCTGAGGTTACAACATTTGTGGCGCCTGTCAAAATACCCTGACAGGCATTTGTGCCACTGCCGTTTAAAAGTTCACTTTCTAAAAATTGTGCGATTGCTTCTGCCATGTGTTTTACGATGAAATCTACAATGTTAAAGTCTGCGCTATTTGCAAGTTGTTTTGATACCTTTGTTAAAGCTCCTGCAAGGTGACCACCTAAACTTACGCTTGTGAACTTTCCGGAGGTTGAAGTCAGGTCTGTAAATTCTGCGGCATAAGCACAGGTGATGTCCTCACCGGAATTCAAGCCATAAGTGGGAACAAGCAGAGTTCCTTTAACATGAAAAATTTCGGACTTTTCGTAAACAGGACAGATTTGCTTTACAGTTTCAATAATTTTATTTGCGATAGTTTCAGGAACAACCGCTCCATTGTCACCAAAAGTAAGATTATTGGCACGGCTTTCAATTTTACCGCTACGGACGTAATCCGCAAACGCTCTCACCGCTTTGGTTTCTGCGCTATTTTCAGAAGTTTTTTTTATTTCTTCTTTTTCGTCAATTTCTTCATTTCTGGCAGCTTCTTCGGCTGCAAGAGTAGCGTCAATGTTTGCGATTAGTTTTTTTGAGTTCCTCAAAAAGAGTAACTTGTTCTTCAGTTAAAGCTCTCTTTTCAGATTTTGCCGTGTCTACGAGTTTTCTCATTTCCTCGACTTTTTCAGCTCTTTGCTCGGTTAAAAATTTAAAATTGTTTGTCATGGTAATTTCTCCTTCTTATTCGCCTTGGCATACCTTGAAAAATTTGATATACTGGCAGTTTTTGTTCCCTCAGGATTATTTTTTCGAGAGGGAAGAAATAATTTTGTCATACTCTGAATAATCAAAAGCCACTTCTTCAAGCGGCTTCGGCGTGGTTTTATCAAAAATCTTTGCTTCAAAGTTTTCGCTGCGATAGTAGATTTTCTTTGGTTTTTCACCTCTTGTTTCAATTGATGTGCCAACATACGCCGGAAGCATGTTGTCATCTAAAATAGATACTTCCAAAAGATTAATATCCTCAATGAATCTGCGCTTTAATCCATCTTTTATAGGCTCCTCGCTATCTTTCAAAAGCTCAAATCCAAAAGACCAGCCCGAAAGTTTATCATCTTTTGCTTTTTAATAACTTCGGCATCTGTAATTTCACAAAATGCACGAAGCCCGATGTTATCTTCCCAAAGACTGATGTTTCCTTGTTTTGTTGAACCTAAAACATAATTGTTTAGATGATTTAAAGGACACACAATATTATCAGTTTTTTCGAGTGCTCTTTGAAAAGTCTTTGGAACAATTTGCTCAACAAATTTTTCGCCATTTTCATCTAAAAGCGGCTTTGTTTAAAGCACACTCAAAAGCAGTTAGAATTGGCATGATAGCTTGCTTTATAAACTTTTCATAATTGCCATCGTTTGGAATGCCAAAAATATCACGAATGGCCTCAGTTGTAGACTTTTTGTTTTCGTTAAGCTGCATTTCAACGCTTGTTGCTCCAGCATCTTTAAATTCCAACCCATCATTTAAAACAATCATATTTTCTTGGCTGTTAGCGTAAAGATTTCGCCATGCAGAGCGGATTCGCGCGAGTTCTTCTGTCCCCATTTTGTGTTTTGCTTGCAGGAAACCTCGCTTGCTTCCACCTTTTGCAGCAAGTCCTTATTCAAACAAAAGTGTTGTGTATGCGGTTCACGACATAAAATTCCGTCAGGCTTTAGTCGATACTTTCATCGGTAAAATGCTTATATTTCAAGACAAGCTCTATGTTTTCTGTAACGCAGAAGAATCAAAAATAAAAATTCCCCTATACAACTCTGAAAGTTCGTATAAGGGACACTTGGTGACTCGTGCGGGAATCGAACCCGCGTTACCGACGTGAGAGGCCGGCGTCTTAGCCGCTTGACCAACGAGCCACATATAAACTAAAAACTGCAACACTTCGTAGCCACCCAGAGTCAGTTTACCACCGCTGGGTACATTTTGTCAATGTTCTTTCTGAAAATTCTTGCAGTAATTACAATTTATTTGCGATATCGAACATAACTTTGCTGCCATTAATTTTTCCTCAAAGATTCCAAGTTTATCAAAAAATAATAAAACTCAACCGCAATTTTTTACAGAGCCAGTCGTGCGATGGCGCCCCATTACGTCACTTTTGCTATTTATTTTTCATGATAATTAACGCCTTTTAATTCCGAAGCAAATCTTGGTGGTGGGGCAATTTACATCTTAAGACAAACAAATAGGCTCGATTTTGAATTTATAAATTTATCAGGCGCTAAAATTTAGCCTTCAATTGATGGCATAAAAAATTAACCCAGTTTTTATTTTTTCATAAAAAGCGATTTCTATAGCTATTTCCGAAGATATTCTGATTTAAAATAAGCTACATGCAAAATATAAGAATGACATGTCCAAAAGACACAAGAGAAATGGTACTTTTGTACCTAGCGAAAAGAATACATTCAAGGAAGTGCCCAAAGAACTTGGCGTCTATTTTAAGCGGGTATTTTAAAATACCACGTGTGTGCACATCTTTTGACGCTTTTTATGATTGGCTTAGTTTAGGTGTTTTAGGTGAATTTATCTTTTCGGCAATTTTTTTATAGGTCCCGAGTTTTACCACAAGGTATTAATTTTAGTGCATCCCAAACTTTATTTTAAAATTCTGTGCCTTTAGTAGATAACGCTGCATCAAATTTTTTTCTTTTGCCACGAAAATATTCTTTCAGTTGCTTTGAGGTTTCCAGAATTAACGGAGTTTCTTCTGTACAGTTATCAAGGTTTTTGTATTTTTAAAAGAGACTTCTAATTTGTAGTATTTTTTTAGTTGTTTTCAGCTAGCATTTCCGCTGAATCCGCCCTCAAATTCCATATTTTTCACAATTTACATCAAGCTCGAATGTGATTTTTCTTGCACAAGTTCCGGAAGTCTTGTATGTATATTTTAACTAAAAGCACTCCTTGTCCAATAATTATTTTTTCACTTTCTTCGTAGGAACTGGCATCTTAAGTAATCTATTTGCTTCTATTGCTGCTTCAAACATTTTTATATATTTATCCTCATAGTGTTTTTTAAGCAGGCCTTTTGTAACTTCAAGTTGAGTGATGTCAGGCATGTATTCCCAATGAAAACTTAAGGGAAAAAAATAATCAAAATAAGAGTCTTTTTGATTTGAATCAAGTTCGACTGCACCTATATTAAAAAAGATATCCTTAAACATATCATTGCCAGTTTCCTTTGTCTCTGGCATAAATTTTTTTCCTTTCAAATAAGCAAAAATTTGATTGTTAGAATGTTTGTCACAATAATAATTGCCTTTATATCTAGCGTTTGGAAAATGTAAGCCAATGTCGTGTAAGACAATTACAGCATTTTCTTTTAAAAATGGCAAAACTACTAATATGTCTAACATTTCACCAGGAGTTACATGAACTGTATCTATAAAACAAAGGTCAATATCTTTACCGATTTTTTCTATAAAATTTGCGCAGATTCCACCAGTATGTAATTCCCACTTGTTTTGAAGGTGTCGAAAATCTTCTTCAACTAAAAAACCTACTTTTTTACTAGGAATCCTGTAACAATTTTCGCTTATATCAACCGAGTAAAGTTTTGCATCTTCCATATCTTCAATTGCATTTAAAATAATTGCTGAAGAACCACCCTTTGAAACACCGATTTCCAAAATTTTCTTAGGTTTGTATTTTCTTATAACCCCGTTTAAAAACTTTTTTTCGATGTCCAACATTTCGACCCTATCAAAACCTTGAACCTTGCTTTCTATTTTTTTGTAAACATGCAAGTCGTAGTCTTCAATTTTTGTGGTCGAAGAGTTTGTTTTTTGTGAAAATATTGTTGATGTAAGATTTGCTAAAAGAAGTAAAAATACAAAAAAAGTAAAAATACAAATAAAAAAAAACGGGTATCCAAATTTAAATTTTTTTAATTTCAAAAAAAATCACACCTTTTCTATATTACCTTTATAAATGATATTTGCCTTTTTAACTAACAGCAAGTTTTTAAAGTTTGGAGCTCGATTTTTGTAAACGGCGTAACAATTAAATCCAATCTCTTTCATTAAATTTTCAGCAACTTTAAATTCATGCCCAAGATACTCAGTAACATGCGCATCACTGCCAATAGTAATAATTTTACCACCAAGAGATTTATACGTTTATGGACATTTGAATTATGATGATTCAGCTAAAGAAACTTATAAATTGTGAGAATTAACTGAAGATTTTGATGGCTGGGAGTGATATTCTTGATTTCAGTTCATCCACCAGAAGAAAAACTATTTGGTAATAATGGCCTTAAAATTTTAAAACCTTTAAAAGCTGTAATTTGCAAAGAAAATAACGAAGATTGCAGACTCGATGTACGGGATAGTTTAGAAAATTTAGAATTTTATCAAAGTGGAAATATCCTGTGAGTTCCGATTCCTTGGGGTAAACAAAGTCTCAGAATCAAAAACGCTGTGATTGAAAGCAGAAAAATTAATGTCATAGTACCTCATATTTATTTTGATAGTGAAAATTATATAATTCAAGATTCCTACGTAGTCGAGAAAAATGCTAATGCGGCCTTGGATCATCTAAATTCTGCAACTGATGCCCCCTCATCTTTTATAACTATCTTCTGATGTTCAGTCGGTTAATAATTATAGATGTGTTAGGAAATCTTTTGCAGAGGCTGTAGAAATGGTAACCGAAAGATGGGGCGGCAATATTACTGCGGTATTTAGCGTTGTATCAAAACGCGATTGCTGTATGTCTAATAGCGGTAATGTTGATACAATTTTACGTTGTTCCCGCTGAAACTGCGCGGGTGCATTTTTGCTTTTACGGGTGCAATTTCAAACAGAGGGTGTGCACCTTTTCACGATAACTACGATGAGCTTCACATTTTGCTCATAATAAGCATTATGGAGGCTCATTACAATACGCATGGAAAGATCAACTCAATGCCGAACCCGTTGCTAGAGGGAACGTCAGTTTCTTGTCTTACCTCAAGAGAAAGTGCCTCTGCGTATTTTTTAACCAAATACAACCCCATGCCGGTTGCTTTCTGACGGTCAGGATGGCTACCGGTGAAGCCTTTATCAAAAATAAATGGCGCGTCTTCCAGCGGGACACCTTTGCCGTTATCTCTCACGAAGAGATGGATGTTATTATTGTTGTCTTGCAGGATAAGGATAGATGCTTTCCCGTTTTCCGTTGCTGCGTGTTTGATTGCATTGCTGAGTAGCTGCGAAATCATGAAGGCAAGAACTTTGCTGTCCGAAACGACGGTTACAGGCTTTGATTCTGTCTCAAAGCGGATGTGTTTTTCTTCCGCGAGAGACGCGAATTCCCGGATTACTTCTTCGACACATTCATCCAGCCTGAACCGCGTAAAATTGTAATCCGCATGATCTGTCTGCAAACGGGCGTAGTAGAGAATTTTATCGACATCTTCGCTGATCTGACGCTTTGAATGCTCCATTCTGTTGTATACATAAGGAGTCATCTCGTCCTCATGGTTTTCAAGCACCAAAGTCATCAAAGACAGCGGCGTTTTGATTTCGTGCACCCACGCTTCTATATACTCCTGATAATTCTGTAAACTGGTCTGCTTCTTGTTCATTTCAGCATTTTGCTTTTGTAGCTGTACATACACATTATCAATAACATGGGTCCATGAATCATTGAGTGCAGATGCAAGAGCCTGTTTGGAAAGCTCATTCGGATCGTCAAGAAAACTGTTGACCGCACTGATTCCTTTTTTTTGTTTACTGCGTTGCAGAATATAACCCACGCCAACCACAATGGCCGTGAAAAGCAGAATAAACAGGCAGATACTTTTCATCGCGTCCGGACGGAGCAGCCACGTAAGTATGATAAAGGTTATGTCCGTTATCAGAAACAAAAGAAGCCAGTGCCCGTCTTTCAGAAATGATTTCATAAATCCGAAACCTCCAGATTATATCCCTGCCCCCGAATCGTCATGACAATACCTTCAAGGCCCATTTCCCCAAGGCTTTTGCGAAGCCGCGTCATATTGACCTGTAGAATGTTTTCGTCTATAAATTCCTCCGTACCCCACACACCGGAAAGCAGTTCCTTGTGGGAAACAAGCTGAGGGTGCTTTTCCATCAGCAGCCGAAGGATTTTGCCTTCCGTTTCCGTAAGTATCCTATGCCTGTCTTTTAAGACAAGCTTATAGGTATCGGTATCAAGCGACAATTCGCCGCACTGAATTATATTCTTTACCTTACCATAAGTCTGCAAAAGCCGCCCGGCGCGGGCAAGCAGACGATCTGGATGACACGGTTTTATCAGAAAATCATCCGCACCGAGGCCCAGTGCCGTAAGCTCGTCGTTCAGCTTATCACGGGCGGTCAAGATCAGGATCGGAAACGACGTTCTGGCTTTCAGCCACTTGCAGAGTTCAAACCCGGACTTGCCGGGGAGGTTTATATCCAGCACAACAAGATCAGGCTGAAGATCGAGAATATCCCGCTCGGGAGCAACAAAGGAAGAGATGCCCGAAACTAAGTATCCCTTCTTTTTAAAGGTCAGGATTATTTCCTTACGCAAATATTCATCGTCTTCCACTATGGCGATTTTTGTCAAGCGGCGTTACCCCCGATCTGTTACTTCAAGCATCCGGATTTCCCGGCAAGCCGTGCGTTTTACAATGCTTATATAAATGATTTCTGTTATCACAAAGGCTGAGAGTGCGATTGCGGCGAGCGTAGTTGTCATAGAAGTGACGGCTGGTGGTAATCGTGTAAGATTTGTGAACATGGTAAAGATTGCGATAATACTGTTGCAGACGGCAACACTGAGTACAAGTGTAAAAAACATCTGAATCTGTTTTTTCGCCGACCGGCATAAATCTTCCGTATCCGCGCCAAGCATCAAAAGCGTAATGTACCGATGCTTGTTTCTTCTTTGCTGAATCAGATATTTCAGTCCCACTACGGTGTTAGAAATCAGCAAAAACAGAATCCCGAGATAGATGGTCAGATAGCTTGTTGCCACCGTATAAAACAGATTCCTCCCGATGCTGCCGAGATAGCTGTCATACTTAAAGCCTGCTTTAGCAAGATAGCCTCCCATTTTCTGAGTCGCCTGCATTAATCCCAATTTGTCCGTTAGGCTTTTCTTCAAGTGTATATTCCAGCAAAACGGTTCGGTATCTTTGGCAAGCTTCTGATACAACTCGTCCGGAACAATCAGCGCGGTATAAAGGGTAATGGAACGGTCGGCTACAATGTTGTCATAATATAGCTTCGGCAGGAGGCTGTAGGTTTCGCCGTTTACCCCTACGGTCACGCTGCTTTTCAGCGCTTTGTTAAGCAAATTATAAAAGTCGCCTAGGTTGCTGCCCATTGTCGAATAAAGTGCCGATTTGTTTCCGCTGAGATCAATCGGCTCTTTTCCCATAGCAGACATCAGACGGTTATAAGATGTCTCTGACAGAACATATTCCGTATGAAAGTTTTGTACAATATTGTCGGCTTTTAGAATCTTTTTTAATGCGCCGATCATATTGCCCGTATCAAATTTAGTCTTCGTTCTGGACAAATGTACAGGATAGGAGGTTTCAACCATTTCTTCTATTTCCGGCAATTTCAAAGCGGTGGCAACATCCGTTTCTGTTCCTATGACCGAAAAGTCGGTGGTTCTGGAACCTGTCGTTCTGCCAATTCCAACAGCGATTCCATAAGAGATACAGGAAAGTGCGATCAGCAGAAGTAAGGACGATACTGCCAGTGATTTATGCTGATACAGCACATTCTCCTGAACCTGACGCCCGGTGAAAGTCGCGAGTCCCGCGACTTTCTGGCTTTTGCGGCTGATTAGTTTTCCTATCAAGCTGCCAAGTCCGCGGTATAATAAAAACGTTCCGAGAACACCGGCGACCAAAAGAGCGAGAATGGACAAGTAATACGTTGACATATTCGTGCCGCTTGGCTCGGATAGCCCAAAATAATAGGCTGTGAGAAGAAGAAGTATTCCGAAAATAAAGAAAGCGGTGCTTTTTCTTGCCGATGTGAGGGCTTGCTTTTCGGAAGCAGCGGAGTTTAAAAGCTTTGCCGGTTCCGCATTCCCTATCGGGATACAGATGATCAGCATGGAGAGAAGCTGCACAATGACAAAACCGCAGACTGCCCACAAGATAGCATCCGCAGAGAAAGAGATCGTGTGACCGATAATGCCAAACCCAATGAGTTTCGCCGTTACAAGACTGATCCCTTCTGTGAGAAACAACGCCACAGGCAGTCCGATCAGCAGGGACACAAGACCGCTCCAGAGCGTTTCACAGAACAACATGAAAAACAGGCGGCCGCGTTTCATCCCGAGCATGAGATACATACCAAATTCGCGGCGTCTGCTGTCCGTCTGATATTTGCAGGCAAAGTATACCAGAAAAAACACAAAAAATAGTGATACCACATAGACGAGCGGTATGAGCGTCATGAGCTTCCGCACGGCGTCGCTTTCGATTGAGCCTAAAAAGCGCATGACATCCTGTTTGTCCAGCGAAAGAAGCGTATAGAAAGCGATAATGGAAATAACGAGAGAGCCGAAAAACAAACCATTGCCTTTTCGATTTCTGGCGGCATTGAGCCGAACTTGCTTAAAGAACATTTGCGCTTCCTCCCCCAAGTTGTGCCATAACTGTCACAATCCGTTTATAGAAGGAAGCGGATGTTTCCGTCGCCATGTTTCTTCTGAGCTCGTGGAACAGACGGCCATCCTGAATGAAGAGGATACGGGAGCAATAGCTTGCCGCGTTGGCGTCATGGGTGACCATCATAATCGTTTTATGATCTTCATCACTGATAGCGCAGAGTTTATCCATCAATATTTTGGAGTTTTTGTTGTCTAGAGCGCCGGTAGGTTCGTCAGCCAGCACGATGCTTGGATTTAAAATCAAAGCTCTTGCCGCCGCAACGCGCTGCTTCTGCCCTCCGGACATCTGGGAGGGAAACTTATTCAAAACCTCTGCAATATCCAATTTGGAGGCAATCTGGCGAATATCGTTTTCCGCGTTTTTTCCGGTAATGCCGTGCAGAGCCAGCGGAAGCGTGATGTTCTCTCTTGCCGTTAGATTATCCAGCAGTTCAAATTCCTGAAACAGGTAGCCGATTTTCTTCCCTCGGTAGTTTGCCAGCCCAGATCCTGTAAAGGTAGATATGTCCTTGCCGCGCAAAACAACTTTGCCGGAGCTGGGTTTAATCATGGTGGCAATGCAGTTAAGTAGCGTTGTTTTACCGGAGCCGCTGGCTCCCATAATTCCGAGAAATTCTCCTTCCAATACATCAAAGCTAATGCCCCGAAGGGCTTCTGTTTTATTGTTGTCTTTACCATAAATTTTTGTCAGGCCATCGACCTGTAAAATGCGATTATTTGTGTTCATGGCCATCCTCCTGCTCATTGATTGCCTTTATTGTATTGTAACATCCGGAGCAGTCGGATACTACTTACAGTTGCTGTAAGGTAAATTACCGAAGCTAGTGTTGAACAGATAAGCATACTATAAATACCGACATTTATTTCCTGGTATATAAATAATGCGTGCTTGCGATTGTTTTTAAACTTGCATACAATCGTATCACAAAAATAATGAGTTTTTGCACCATAAAACAAGAACCCGCAGGATGGTTTATACAAAATACCATTCTACGGGGATAACATTCATTCAATTGACGTTCGTTTTTGGCGGAGAAGGAGGGATTTGAACCCTCGCGCCGGTTTCCCGACCTACACCCTTAGCAGGGGCGCCTCTTCAGCCACTTGAGTACTTCTCCCTGGTCGCTGCTAAGTAATGCTAGCATAAGAGGATCATTAAGTCAAACGTTAATGCAGATTATGTGTTGTGCACGAATTTTATGTCGGCATTTAGCGTTAGCTAATTAAATATTTAAATTGCTTTATTTCTAAATATTCGATATTCAAAAACGTGTCCCTAATAGTTTTTAGCATTTTATTGTTATCGGAACTAACACAATATCCAATTTTTTTATACTTAAAATTAAAAATTTTTTCCATAAGGCTCATTATCGAAATTAACACAGCCCCTGATTTTTCGTAGTTTTTGGCCGCAGAAATTAGCTGCACAACTGCGGACTCTTCACAAGATTCTGTGGTCATCACGATGGCGGCTGGTTCACCGTTTTTGTAAGAAACAAAACTATACGACGGCAAAAAAATTCCCATGTGCCCCTTTGCTATTCCTGCAGCGTCATATTTTTTATCAAAATTATTATTATTTTTATAAATTTTGTCAAGAATCGCGGGCTCTGCGCTCTCAAAACTTTTACACTCAAACCCTTGTGCGAGCAAAAGATTTCTGATTTTTGAAAAACTTTTATCTGTTACTTCTTGCCACTGCGCCCGGGACTGATCGTTCACGGAATGCTGATAAACACAAACCATGTCGATTAATTTTGCGCTCCTTTTTTCCAACATATGAAGCAAGATATTCTTATAATTGTTAATGTCTTGCAGTCTAAAAGTTAGGCTTTTTCCGAGCTTGTGCGCCCAATTGAGTGCCGCGTCAAATAGCAAATTGCCGTACCCTTTACTTCTGTTGCCGTCTTTTACAAAGATGTAACTCAGCTCAATTGAATTTCCCACCAAATTTTGAAGCAGTAAAATCGCGCAGCCCACAATTTCTTCTTGCGTGTTGCGCACAACAAATATTTGTTCTTCCGGGTGCCTTACAAGCGCAGCGAAATAATTAAGGGCGTTGTTTTTAAAATTTTGTGAGATGGTCTGATAATAACAGTATTTTACACTTTCTGTCAATAATATCATTCCTTTCTAGGGCATATTCAGATATTAAAATAAAATTTGATAAATTATAGCTATTCCGATTTAAAATAGACGTAAAGTTCTTTGGGTGTTTTTTTAAATGTGTTTTTTAGATAGGCATGAAAGTACATTTCTTTTACGTCTTTAGAAGATGCCATTCTTATACTTTGCCTGTAGTTTATTTTAAATCGAAATAGCTATACTTTGGTTATAATTTTTCTACAAGTAATACTTCGTATCTATTATTGTCGATTTTAAGTATAATTTGCTAAGTCTTACCCACCGCAATTTTTTGCGAGTACTGTGCGTGTTTGTTGGTATTAAAATGAAATTTGTTAAGTCTTATTTATTAAAATTTTCTGCGAATAACTGTGTGTCTTTAATTGTCGATATTTTTTGATATTAAAATAAAGTTCATTTTAAGTTTTATCTGTTATAATTTTTCTGCATTTATTGCAATTTTCTGCGAATAACTGTGTGTCTCTAATTGTCGATATTTTTGATATTAAAATAAAGTTCATTTTAAATTTTATCCGTTATAATTTTTCTGCAAATAATTGTATGCGTCTCTAATTGTTGACATTTTTGATATTTCATCTAAATCTGCTTTTACTGAAAATTTTTCCTCAAAGTCACATAGAAGTTCTGCAAAAGCAATTGAAGACATCTCTAAATCTTCGACCAGTCGTGCGTCCATCACGACAGAATCAGGATTGGCATTAATTAAAGGAGATTCTACAAATGTCTGTTTTAATCGAGTAAAAATTGTATTTTGAAAGCCATTTCTAATAATTTTATTTGACGGTGTTTTGGCAAAAGGCTCGTCTCTTTTAGTTATAACTCGCATTTTGCTTCCAAACGGGAGCGTATCATTCACTTGGTTTATTATTTCGCAAACTTTTTGATATTCAAGCTCTGGAGCGTAAAGTTCTACACCCAACACTTTAGTTTCGGAGCCGATTTGAGTTTCGTAGACCAGGGCTTCTTGAACAGAATCGTTTTCAAGAATTTTTGATTCTAGCTCTTCGGGGGAAATATTTTCTCCGTTTGAGAGTATTATCAGGAATTTTTTTCTGCCCGTGACATAAAGAAATCCATCTTCGTCAAAATGCCCGAAGTCACCCGTCTTAAACCAGCCGTCTTCGAACGACTTCTTGGTGTCTTTTTCGGACAAATACCCCAAAAATAGACCTTCACCCTTAACTAAAATCTCTTTATCTTTGATTTTTATGTTGTTGCCAGGATACGGCTTGCCTACAGAAGAGAGCTTTTTTTCTCTCTCGGCATTGGCGCACACCAGCAGACACTCGGTCAGTCCATATCCCTGCAAGAGGTCAATTCCGTAGCTAAAAAGTGTCTGTTTAAATTTTGCCTGCATGGTAGCGCCACCGGTGATGATGGTTTTGAGCTCGCCGCCCGTCACCGAAACTCCCTTAGCTTTTATCATGTTTGTCACGGCGTTAGCTTGTTCGGGAATGAGCACCATTACTGTGGGGCGCGACCAGGCGAAGTCTTTAAAAAAGGTTTTGATATTTTCGGGGAAATGAACTTCTCCACCCTGATAAAGGATTGTCAAAACGCTCCGCAATAGCCCCAATACGTGAAATAGCGGCAACGCCAAAAGGCACCTGCACACGCCGCCGGGCAGCGGAACGCCGAGCATTCCGTTGTAGGCGTTGACCATAATATTTTTGTGAGTGAGCGTTACTCCTTTGCTGAGCGCGGTGGTTCCCGATGTGAAAAAAATGGCTGCGGGTGCGTCTGGTGATATTGGAGAAATTTGTAAATTATCTACACTTTTTGTTTCAAACAACGGATCCATAGGTAAAAATTGTATATCTTCTAATTTTGACTTTAAACCTTTTATATTTTCCTCATTCGCCTTATCATATATCACGCATTTTGCGTTGCTCATTTTTAAAATTCCAATAATTGAGTTGAGTTTTGCAGATGACGGAACTACGACGGCGACGTTAGAAGAGGAGGTAATAGCCAGGAAAGTTTCCACCCATTTTGGGCTAGGATTAGCGATAATTGCAATTTTTTCGCCATTTTTATTTTCTTTTTGGAGAAAAGCGGATAATTTAGAAATTGCGTCATACATTTGAGCGTAGTTGATAGACTTAACTTCTTCACCTTCTTTGTATACAAAAGCTTTTTTATCGCTAAATTTACTGTTTATATATTGCAAAAACTCTCCCAAATCATCCAAGTGATGAAGTCTGTCAATCGCCTCTTTATCCATTTTGCTTTTAAAAAAATTTTCTAAATCTTCTCGCATCTGCCTTACCTCCTAGAATATTTTGGTAGATGTGATTGTTTCCAAAATTTAGTCATTTTATTAAAATTTATGAAAAATGTCGCGTGAAGGCTAATGAGAGTACTCCTTGTTCGCCCTGACATTCCAAATTGGTATGCAAAGAAGCGCGCCCAAAATGGCTACTGAGCCCCAGTAGAGCAGAACGAGCCTTGCGTCTTTGTAGTTTTCATTTGAAATATTCAGAATAAATCCGTTCACAATATGGCCAAAGGCGGAGCCAAGATAGCCGAGCAAACTTGCAAATCCAGTGGCGGCCGAAGCTACTTTTTTGGACGAAGATTCTATGGCACAAATTCCGCCGACAAGCACCTGTGGCACGCAGACCGCGAAACCCGCTATGCCAAGCGAAGTGAATATCACTATGTTTTTAAGCATTGGATTGCCGGCGATAGGGGAGAAAGATGAGCTGCCGAGCCACACTCCTATCAGAGAAAATGCGCCTACGAGCAAGCACCAAAAGTTGGCGGACGCCCTTTTTCCTCGAAAGAGTTTTTCTGAGATAAATGGAGCAAAAAGTGTGCCAAAAAATCCTATCAAACAGAGCATTGATGCTTTAAAAGCGTCCAACTGATCGGCGCTTTGAAGTGTTTCTGAGAAAGTTTTAAAGTTTTGTTTTGAGCTTTGCTGATCAACAAGTATCTTAAAAACCCAGTCCATAGACCCATTTCTGAACACATATACGCAAAAATAGATTAAAGACAAATTCCATATAACTTTATTTTTCAAAACATATTTCTTAAGTATTTGGAAGTACGTTAGATTCGCGTCTTTGCTCCGCTCTTTTTTTTCTTCGTCAGTGAATTCCGTCATTTTTGTCGAGCAAATTTCCTCCACATCCGGCAAACCTATGCTGACGGGCCTGTCTCTTAAGGAAAAAATTGCCAAAATACCTACAATCATAGATAAAATGAATGGCACTACAAACATAGCTTCTAAGCCATATTTCCCTAAAAAATGTTCAGTTGTCGCGGCGATGGGTAGAGAAATATTCATCGATATAAAACTGCCAAATTCGTGCGAAGTCGACCATCTGGCCCACCAAATTGATCTGGTAGAATTTGGAAACCACCTCACGAGAGATTTTGCACAATATGGAAACAAAGCGGATTGAAACCATTGGCTTACGCCCCAAAATAGGCACATGTAAATTATCATCGCGGTGTGAGATTTGAAAAGATTTTTGCTTATCCACGGAGTGAATGCCATCAACGCGCTGCAAATACCAGCTAACATCGCATTTATCGGCAGCGCTAATCTAACGTTGCTCTTGTCGGCGAAGGAGCCATTTATGAATTTTCCTATGCCGTAAAAGATGGACCCAACCGCCAGCACTAAGCCCATATCTTTTGAGCCCAGCCCGCTGGTGAGCGGCGCCGCTATATTAAAGTTTTTTCTGCACAAATACGCAACCAGATAAATCAAATACGATGTTATGAAGATTGAATTTCTCCAAAAAATGTATTGACGAAACACATCCGCCTTGTCTTTTTTAGCGGGCAAAGCCGCGGGCTCGTTAAAAACTTTAGACCAGAAGTTCTTGCCTTTTAACCTATTTTTGCTTTTTATTGACATGGAGCTCTCATCTCCTATGCTATCTAAACTTAAAGAGGCCTGGTGTTTCTTGAAGCAATTTAAAGCGCCAGCTGAAAAGTGCAGTTTTTAGGATTAATTTGACAGATTTTAAACTAGCTCACCTTTGTAAAATTTTATCCTATACATAAGAAAAAAGTCAACAACTTAAAATAGCTTAAACCATTATGTGATTTCCTCAAGGCAAATGTTACCGTTTGCTAATTTGGGCGCCGAATTTTAATTGCTATTTTTGTGCCAATAACATATAATGCAATTAGTTTAGGGCTTGTGGGCGTGGGGGTTTTGCGGATTCGCAGTTCGGCGCGAGCGCTTGTTATTTCTTTATAAAATTTTAAAGTATTTTGGGTTTTAGGTGGTTTGTTTTTATTATGGAAAAAGAATTTTTTTTAAAATCTTTGAAAGATAAAACCATAGCTTTTTTGGGGCTTGGCGTGAGCAATCTTCCGCTCATACGCTTCTTTTTACGATATGGGGCAAAAATTTTAGCCTGCGACAAGCGAGAAGCCGACTCTTTTTCCAGTGATTTTTTAAAAGGAATAAAAAGCGAGGGAGCGGTGTTAAAACTTGGCAAGGACTACTTAAAGGATCTGGAGGCGGACATACTCTTTAGAACTCCGGGGATGTCTTTTTTTTCTGGCGAACTAGTAAAAGCAAGGAAAAAAGGCCTCGTAGTTACCTCTGAGATGGAAGTTTTTTTCGATCTGTGCCCATGCAAAATTATAGGCGTAACTGGCAGTGACGGCAAAACTACGACCGCTACTATTATTTCTGAAATGCTAAAAGAGGCTGGCAAAACCGTGCATTTGGGAGGGAATATCGGCAGGCCTCTGCTTTCGATCGTTAACAAAATAAAACCTGAAGATATTGTTGTCGCAGAGTTGTCGAGTTTTCAGCTAATCTCTATGAGAAGAAGTCCAGACATCGCCGTTGTTACCAATATTGAAGCAAACCACTTGGACGTTCACAAGGATATGGCCGAGTACATAGACGCGAAGAAAAATATAATTTTGCATCAAAATGCATTCTCAAAAGTGATTTTGAACTTTGATAATAAGCTTACCAGAAAGCTTTCTGATTTGGCAAGAGGCAACAAGCTTTTTTTTAGTAGAAAAGAAGAGTGCAAGGACGGAAGTTTCGTTTGCGGTGAGGATATTTATTTTTCCAGGAACAAAGAGACATTCAAAATTATGGCGTCGAACGAGATATATTTGGCAGGAAAGCATAATCTTGAAAATTATCTGGCAGCCATTTCGGCGCTTTACGGGATCGTTGACGCTGAGTCTATCAAAAAAACGGCGATGAATTTCAAAGGTGTGGGGCATCGCTTAGAGTTTGTTCGGGAAGTTAAAGGTGTCAGATACTACAATGATTCTATTGCTTCGAGTCCAACCAGAACTATTAAGGGAACTTTATCTGTTTTTCCCGATAAAATCATACTAATTGCCGGAGGATATGATAAAAAAATTCCCTTTAATAAGCTGGGAGAAGTTATCCCTAGAAAGGTGAAAATTTTGATTTTGATGGGGCAGACTGCGGATGCGATTGAGGCGGCCGTCAAAAACAGTCCGGAATATTCAAAAAATAATCCCGAGATTATTCGGGTAAAAAATATGGAAGAAGCTTTAAATTTGGCAAGAGAGGCGGCAAAATTGGGGGACATAGTTTCGCTTTCGCCTGCCTCGGCAAGTTTTGATCTTTATAAAGATTTTGTGGAAAGAGGTGAGCATTTTAAAAAAATTGTCAAGAATTTCTAAAGGGAAATGTTTTTTTGCGAATGCCGGTGGCCTTGTGAGAGATCAACGGAATTTCTGGCCAGGAGGGGGTTGGCAGTAGAAATTGTTATTATTTCTGGGGGAAAGGAATTGGCGGCAGAAGCGAAGAGGAATTGGCCTCTATAAATTGACAGTAGATTTAATAATGTTTTAAGGTAGGAGCTGAGTTTTTTGCAGAATTTAATTTCAAAACTTTGTGCGACCAGTGGGGTTTCTGGCGGAGAGAAATTAGTAGCAGAAATTGCCGCAGATGAGCTTTCTAAATGCGCGGATATTTACCTAGATACCAATTTCAACAATGTTTTTGGAAGAATAGGTAGTGCAAGGGCAAAAAAAAGGGTGCTTCTGGATGCCCACATTGATCAAATTGGCCTGATTGTCACCAGAGTTGAAGATGGTTTTTTAAGGGTTGCGTCTTGCGGTTCTCTTGACTCTAGAATACTAGCCGGCAGTGCCGTAAAAATTTTTGGAAAGCAAGAATTAATCGGAGTTGTGTCCTCTGTTCCGCCACATCTTAGCGACAAAAAAGATAAAATTACGCCCGTTAAAGAGATATGCATAGACACTGCGCTCAGCAAAGAAGAAGCGGAAAATCTTATACCTATTGGCTCATATGTAGCTTTTTTGGACTCTGGGTCGAAATTACTCGGTAAAAGGATTTGTGCATGCGGTCTTGACAACCGCTCGAGTGTGGCGGCGCTTATTCTTTGCGCTAGACTTATCCACGAAGCGAATTTAGATTGGGATGAAATCGGCTGTAGCATTAACTTTTTATTTAGTTCAAGAGAAGAAATTGGCGGTTATGTTGGCGCTAAAATTGGTTCGTATGTTATTGATCCCACGGAAGCGATAGTTCTAGACGTTAGTTTTGCGACCCAGCCGGGGGTCGATTGCCAAAGGGCCGGAGAGCTCTCAAAAGGTCCTCTTTTGGGCGTTGCCCCCTCGCTTTCCAAAAGGTTGCTAGATGTATTTTCAAGTATCGCTTTCGACAATAACATCCCATATCAGCTTGAAGTTATGAGCGATAGAACTGGCACGAATGCCGATGCTATTTGCACGAACGCGCAAGGCGTAGAAACATTTCTTGTCTCCATGCCACTGCGATATATGCACACTCCTTACGAGGTTATGGATTTAGAAGATATAGAAAACACAGTTCGACTATTATCTGCTTATTTTTTGGGCTATTAAAATTCCAACAAAATACGAATTGCAGTCAGGGCTGCGTCAGCAAACGTTTTCTTTGGGCATTCCTCTTTTCGCGCAATCGTTTTTGCAGTATTTTCCTTTTTGCGCAGCCGTTTTCGCACGATAATTTTTGAAGTATTTTCTTTTTTGCGCAGCCGCTTTCCTATTGCGCGCGCTTTTTCTGGGCTATTTTATTATTTTTACTTACTTTTTGGGTGTTTTTTAGGATAGTTTATTTAAGGGGGGCGATCTGTTTGGATCTTAAACTATTAGAAGAATTATGTTTATCAGGTGGACCTTCGGGTTTCGAAGACGAAGTTATGGGAATTGTAATGGACGAATTAAAAGATCATTCTGCCGATTTAAATATTGATGTGATGGGGAATATTACGGGCTTTAAAAAGGGAGAAAGTTATACAAAAACCAAGCTTTTACTTTCTGCTCACATGGATGAAGTTGGCTTCATAGTCAATTATATAACAGATGATGGCTTTTTAAAATTTTCGACTATCGGCGGCATATCTCCTTTGGTTTTATGTGGCAAAAAAGTTTTAGTTGGCAAAAATAAAATACCTGGAGTTATAGGTTTAAAGCCAGTTCATTTAGTAAAACAGAAAGATGAATGCGAAAACGTGCCTAATGCAGACGAACTATGTATAGATGTGGGGGCGAAAGATCGAGAAGATGCTGAAAATAGCGTAAATATTGGAGATTTTGCGGTTTTTGATTCCATATTTCAAGTTCAGGGTTCTTCTATTATATCGAAAGCCCTAGATGATAGAGTTGGTTGTGCACTTTTAGTAGAATTTATTAAAAAAAAGTCGCCATTTGATTTCTTTTTTTCTTTTTCAGCACAAGAAGAAATTGGTCTTCGAGGCGCAAAAGCGGCAAGTTATCGGATAAATCCTGATGCGGCAATTGTTCTTGAGGCGACCACAGCTTGTGATATTTTAGGCGTTAAAGATGAAAAAAAAGTCTGTGTGCTTGGAGATGGCCCCGTTTTAACTTACATGGACAAGACCACTGTTTATAGCAGAGAATATCTAAATCTTGCTAATAATTTAGCAAAAGAAAATAAGGTAAAAGTGCAGATGAAACGGCTTGTTTCGGGGGGGAATGATTCCGGAGCAATTCACGTTTCACGCTCTGGAATAAAAACCATCTCGATATCTTTGCCCTGCAGATATTTACACAGCGCTTTTTCCGTGATCGATTTAGAAGATTTAAAGGAAACTGAGCGTTTGCTCCAATTGCTCTTCGAAGCCATACTCAGATAAGGTTACTACGCGGTCCGTATTCAGACAAGCTACTATTTTGACAAATTTTGGATGAACAGCGGGAAAATTATTTGTTTATTAGTAAATTTTTTTTAAAAGGAGTGATTTTTTGTCGCTAGCTTTTCCTCTTTTTAGCGGTAGTACAGGAAACAGCAATTTTTTACAGTGCAAAAATACAGCCATACTTGTAGACATAGGATGCAGCGCTAAACAATTAGAAATTAGTCTAATTCGAAGGAATCTTGACCCTTCAAAAATAAATTCTATCTTCATAACCCACGAACATTTGGACCACGTAAGAGGATTGCGCGTTTTTGCTTCTAGGTATAAAATACCCGTATATTCTTCAAAAGGTACCATAAAATTCCTCAAAAAGAGAAAAATTTTAAGTGATGAATTTTCCTTTAAAGTAATTCCAAAAGAAGGAGTAGGAATAGGAGACCTTTTTATTAAAACTTTTAATCTCTCGCATGACTGCCAAGAGGGTGTAGGCTATGTTATCGAAACTCAAACCGGAAAAAAGGCAGCATTTGTAACGGATACAGGATGCATAACCGAAGAGATAAGGAGCGCTGTGCGTGGTTGCGATCTTTTGTTTTTAGAGTCGAATCATGACGTAAATATGGTCGCGTGTGGCTCATATCCATATCATATCAAAAGACGTATAATTTCTGACATTGGGCATCTTTCCAACGAGGATTGCGCCAAAGAACTACCGGAACTTGTGAAGTTAGGACTAAGACATATAGTGCTCAGCCATTTAAGTGAAAATAATAACTTGACACAATTGGCATATCAAACCTGCATTTCGACTCTTTTAGAGAAAAATATGAAAGAAAATAGGGATTATATTCTAAGTGTAGCAAAAAAATCGAATAATTCTTGCAATGGTATCTCTTTCTAAATAAAATTAACAATATCCGTTTTAGTTATATTATAAGATTAAATACCTCTTTTTATCGATTCTTTACAGAGAAAGGAAATTATTGTGGATTTAATAAGATTTGCACTTTCTGGCGATTACATGGGTTTTATAAAGAATATAAGGACTTTAGGCAAAAAAATTCACAAACCAGCGATATTTTTATTTCTAGACATGCTACTAAGCGCAATTTTTGTGGGTTCTGGTCTTTCAGACTACCTAAACTACAAATTTTACGAAAAAACTTTCAAAGAAAGAAAAACCTACGTAACAATAGGATATCAAGCGAGATTCTACAAAAAAACATGCAGCATAGAGCATGCGAATTTTTTTTCCAATAAGATAAATTTCAATAAAAATTTTAAAAAATATACAAAAAGAGACTTTTTTGAAATTGATGAAGGGTTGGAATCTTTAAAAGATTTCATTTCAAAACATAAAAATTTTGTGGTTAAACCAATAATTGGTTTAGGCGGAACCGACGTATACGAGATGGATCGCGATAATATTGAAGATTTAGAGAGATTTTATGAAGGATTAAAGAAAAAAGGGTTCTTCTTGGAAGAAAAAATTTTACAGCACAGCGAATGGGCCGAGCTTTCCCCGAAAAGTGTGAACACTATACGCGCTATGACAAGAATTGTAAACGGAAAATCGGAATTGTTTTTCGCCGTGGCGAGAATTGGTTCGGGTGAATTTTTAACCGATAATTTTCACAAACGAGGTCTGGCTGCGCTTGTTGACCTTGAAGCTGGCACATTAAGAGGAAAGGGAATAACCAAGAATCTTGTAGAATATGAGTTCACGCCCGTGACCAAAGTTGAGATAGATTCTTTTTCGATACCCTTTTGGAAAGAAATAAAACAAATGGTTTTGGACGCTGCCCTCGTGAACAAAAAGGTGGCCGTTGTTGGTTGGGATGTGGCAATCGCTCATGATGGTCCCGTTATAATCGAGGGCAATAGAGGTCCGGGGTTCGATATAGTGCAGGTTGTTCTAAATCGTGGAGCCAAGAACATGCTCGCTGCAATAAATCCAAAAGAATTCGAAGTGCAAGCCTAAAAGAATTCAAAGCGCTGCGCACAAGATAAATACTCGCGCGCAGGGAACTAAAAGACATGTTTGGCGCGAGATAAGACAACTAAATTTCTTCTCGATAAAAATTACAATTTACGCTAGAATAACAATTTTTAAGACTTTTAAAAATTGACTCTGAGTTTTACTCAACTCGAACTGATGATCTTTTAGAGCTCTAAAAAACTAACTCTAGATTCTGTTTGATTCGAACTAGCGGTCTTTTAAAGCTCTAAAAAAACTAATTCTTCTAATCTCGATTTTGCCAACGGAATTTGCGGGATTCTGCTCGAAAATCCAAGTTTTTTGAGGATATCCAGTGAGCAAAATTAAATTCCCATTCTAGATGCGGTTTTTTAAAAGCTCTAAAGAATCAACTCTATTCTCGATTTTGCCAATGGAATTTCTTGATTCGAACTAGCGGTTTTTTAAAGCTCTAAAAAACTAATTCTTCTAATCTCGATTTTGCCAACGGAATTTGCGGGATTCTGCTCGAAAATCCAAATTTTTTGAGGATATTCAGTGAGCAAAATTAAATTCCCAGTTTTTTACTCTATAATTCCTCCGCCGATAACCAAATCTCCCTGGTAAAAAACCACGGCTTGCCCTGGAGTAATGGCCTTTTGAGGCTCTAAAAAATCAGCTCTAATTCTGTTTTTGCCAATGGGAGTCACAAGAGCTTCGCAGGGCTTTGCCTGATATCTAAGTTTTGCCAAAACGTTCATTGGCTTTTTTAAATTCTCTATCGGTATAAAATTTAAATCCCTTGCGGTTAGAGTTTTTTTGTACTGTTTTAAATTGTTTCCGATGGTGATAGTATTGGTTCTGGCGTCTATTTTGGTAACGAACATGGGCTCCTTGAATGACAGCCCCAAGCCCTTTCTTTGTCCTATTGTGTACTTTGTTATGCCAGAGTGTTTGCCCAGCGTCGTTCCCTTGTCGTCTACAAAATAGCCCGGTATCGGCTTGTCGCCGGAGTAGTCGTGTATGAAATCTGAGTACTTGCCGTCCACAAAGCAGATTTCTTGGCTGTCGGGTTTATTCGCCACCGGCAGATCGTACTCGGCGGCAATTTTTCTGACCTCTTCTTTTTGCATATTAGAAAGCGGCATGAGTGTCCGCGAGAGCTGCTCCTGACGCATTCCGTAAAGAACGTAGCTTTGGTCCTTAGAACTGTTAGATTTTTTAAGTATCCATCGATCATACTCGCTGCTATGTTCTATAACTGCATAATGACCCGTGGCTATCCCTTCAAAACCCAAACTGATTGCTCTTCTTAAAAGCGAGTCGAATTTTAGTTTTTGATTACACATAATGCAAGGATTTGGCGTTATTCCATTTTTATAATTTTCGACAAAATCCTTTATAACTTCATCTTCAAACTCTTTAGTAAAATTCATAACAATGTGGTCTATGCACAGTTTGTAAGCCACTCTTCTAGCGTCATCAATGTCTTCAAGAGAACAACAACCCCTATTTTTTTTGTCGGAATCTGGTCGAAATTTAGCCGTCACTCCGGTAACGTCATGGCCCTGTTTTACTAAAAGCAGCGCGGCAATGCTCGAATCCACACCTCCACTCATTCCGACTAAAACCTTCATATTTAACTCCTTTACACTTCTTTGGCATCAACTTTCTCCCGAAAGTCATTATAGCAGAATTGCGCACCACAAGTAAAATACAAAGAGCACCAATTTTCCGATTTATAAGCTAATATTGTTTTGCTTTACATATATATGAAAACCTGACATCCATTTTGACATCTTAGTGCTTGGGTAGTTTTTATGCGCAAAACTTGCAAAAATAAAATTTGCATCTTGACAGGTTCACGCATCATATGCTAGCATCTAGTTAAACGTTTAGTGGTGTTAGAGCATGTCTTTTCTGGGCGTTTGCGCAAGTTGTTCTTTTGGTGATTTTTCTGGTTGTTTGCAAGGTTTTGGTCTGTTTGGTTATTTTTTTGTCGCACTCGGTGTTTGTGATAACTTCGGTTTGTTTGGCGTTTTAAGCACTTTATTTAGCTTTGATTTACTCGATTTATTCAATTGTTTTTGCGCTCTTAGAAGGATGTTTAAGGTATTTTTGGTTCACCTGGTTTTTGGCGCATTTTGACACATTCGCAGCGATTTTGGTCTACTCGGGTTTTAAAGTTCTAGCGTATCTACGGTATTTTAATTCGTTTGTTCCCTTAGCAGTTCTAGCACATTTGCGGCATTTTAATTTATTTGTCCCTTTAGCAGTTCTAGTTTGACCCGCTTGACTTCTAGCATGTTTTGGTGCATTTAGGGCAATTTTGATTTGCTGCTTTTTGGTCCGTGGCTTTCACCCGTGTTCAATGTTTATAGCGGCCTTGATCTTATTTTTGATAGTGTATTTTTTAGGAACGCTTGTAATGTTTGTTTCTTGTGCTTGGTGTTTGTGATGGTTTTAGTTTGATGGTTCGTTTTAGTTATTTTTTGTGTTTTTTAAAGGAAATTTACGTGACTTTAATTTAATTGCTCTCTAGTTTGTTTTTTTGGGGAATGTTTTTTGATCACTTTCTGGCGTGTTTTGGTAGTTTCACGAGTATAGTTGGGCCATTAGCTCAGTTGGTTAGAGCAACCGGCTCATAACCGGTCGGTCCTAGGTTCAAGTCCTAGATGGCCCACCATTTTTACGTGTTGCAGTTTAGTTTAAGGGGTTGCTTTAAGTTGGTGAGTTCTGCGACTTTTAGGGATGCGATTGTTTCTGGCGCTAATAATTTGACGAATAATAAAGATCTGATAGATCAGATGAATATTTTTCCTGTGCCGGACGGAGATACAGGTACGAATATGTCTTTGACTATCAACTCTGCCATGGGGCAGATACCAGATGTAGATTTTTCATCAGTTGGGGACATTTCTTCTCGCGTGTCCTCTTGCTTGCTACGAGCTGCCAGGGGTAATTCTGGAGCCATTCTTTCTTTGATTTTTAAAGGAATGGCAAGCGGACTTGAGGGCGCTGAGTGCGCCAACGCACAGCTTTTGTTAAACGGACTTTCTTTTGGGGTGAAAAACTCTTACGGCGCAGTCATGAAGCCCACCGAAGGCACAATGTTAACGGTTGTTAGAGTGGCTTACGAAAAGGGTAGGGATTTTTTGGATACCCACAAAAATGTTTCTGTTTCGGAGTTTTGGACGCGAGTTTGCCAAGGAGCCAAAGAAGCACTAGAAATGAGCCCTGAGCTTTTGCCTATCCTAAAAAAAGTTGGTGTTGTGGATGCAGGCGGTAAAGGTTTATGCTTGATATTTGAGGGAATGCTTTCTGTTTTTAAAGAGGGCAAAATTATAAAGATTTCGTCCGAGAATAGAAAAATTTTTCAAGGAAAAAAGGCAGACAAAGACCCCGAAATATCCCCTCTTAAGAACGACAGCCTTTTAGATTTTACAAATGATCTCGAGGGGGAGATAACGTTTACCTATTGTACTGAGTTTATAGTCCAGAAAAATATCCAAAAAGAAGAAGAAATCACAGTTAAATTCAGGAATTTTCTCGAAAGCATTGGCGATTGTGTTGTTGTTGTCACCGACAGCGAAATTGTAAAAGTGCATGTCCACACCAATGATCCCGGCCATGCTTTACAAGAAGCGCTAGGGATAGGGCAACTTTTAACTGTAAAGATAGAAAATATGCGAGAGCAAAGTCGTTTGCTAAGAGAAAAAGCAACAATGGGCAATATTCAGTCAGATGAAGGCACGGCTAAAGTAGACCCGGTTGGCGAAATTGGTTTCGTGGCGATTTGCAACGGAATTGGAGTAAAAAATCTTTTTCGCGATCTCGGCTGCGATAACGTAGTTACTGGCGGTCAATCTATGAACCCCAGCACGAACGATATTGTCAGAGCGGTTCTTGCGACTCCTGCCAAGACGGTATTTGTTTTGCCGAACAACAAAAATATACTGATCTGCGCGAATCAGGCTGTTTCTTTGGTCGAAGATCGTCGTATTGTGGTTATAGAATCAAAGACTATACCTCAGGGCTTGTCTGCCATGCTGGCTTACGACGCAGATGCAAGTGCTGAAGAGAATTTGAAGATCATGTCTGAATCCATTAAGAACGTCAAAACTGGGCAGATAACATTCGCTTCTCGAAACGCAGAATTTGGCGGAATTAAAATTAAAAAAGGTGACATTATGGCTCTTTCTGATGGAAAATTAGTTTTTAAGTCAAAGAATTCTGTCAGAGCTGCAATCAAGCTTGTTCTTTCTATGCTCACCAGTAGCACTAGTTTTATTACTATTATTTACGGAGAGAACATCACAAAAAGCCAGGCGGAAAGAGTTATGAAAAAGGTCAGTTCAAAGGTGGGGAACCGTGCTGATGTCTCCCTCGTAAACGGCGGCCAATCGATTTATCATTTTATCTTTTCTGTAGAGTAAAAAAACAACTCAGACGTCAAGATTGCCGCGCGTCTTGAGATTTTTACTGTCGCATCATAGAAAAATAGATAGATCTTGCACGAATTAGTTTATTTTTAGTCCAAGGTCACTGGTATTACGACTCCCTATAAAGGTGGGGAACCGTGCTGATGTCTTCCTCGTAAACGGCGACCAATCGATTTATCATTTTATATTTTTTGTAGAGTAAAAAAACAGCTCAGACGTCAAGATTGCCGTGCGTCTTGAGATTTTTGCTGTCGCATCATAGAAAAATAGATAGATCTTGCACGAATTAGTTTATTTTTAGTCCAAGGTCACTGGTATTACGACTCCCTATAAAGGTGGGGAACCGTGCTGATGGTCACTGGTATTACGACTCCCTAATCGAAGATTGCACTCGAAGGCTGCAGCTATTCCAATCTAAAATAAACTGCACAAGATGCAGAAGGCGTACCTAAAAGACATAAGAGAAATAGCACTTTTATGCCCAGTGTAAGGACGCACTTGCAAGATGGGATCTCAAAGAACTTTATGTAGAAATAAGCATGATGAAGGAAAAACTTTAAACGCGAAGGAGACGAAGTTTAAAGCAGCGATCAAGGGAAAAGTCTATCAGGTAAATTCTGCCTTGACGAGCTAATGTATTTTTTATGGAATATTTTATGACTATTTTCCCTTAAATATGACATTGACCTTATGCTTTAATAAAAATATAGAGCAAATACATAAAAATTTTCGGCGAATTTTTGTATTTATTCTTAAAAATTTTAAAGCTAAGGGACTAATTTTATTGAATGATGAAAAAAATTTAAACAATTTAAGTAAAGAAACTGCAACTAAATTGCTATCGAGAAAATTTTTATTTCCCGGCAGAAATTGTATCTTTAAAAGACTTTTTGGAGACGAAAAAAATGTAGACATTGCAAAGTCTTTTTTGTCTGCTATCCCAGAATTTGATGAAAAAAGATTGGAGGATTTGCAAATAATTGACGTCGCGTCTAAGATATAAAGAGGCAGGGGATAAAATAAGAGCATTAGCGACGTAAAATTTAAAACGGGGTAAAGCGAGAGGTAATTTTGTTAGAAATGTCAAGTTTTACCGGATGATTATCTATTGGAGCGCATCCAATTTGAGGCGTGGATGGCTAGCATCAACCGTATAGCAGCGAGGGGTAAATCAAAAAATGCACGGCAATCGCATTCACTACAGGTCACAGCGTTTTGTCAGGAAAAGAATTTGAAAATAGGTATGTAAATCGCTTTCAGTTATGCGACGAAATGGGAGTATTAATGCTGCAAAATTTAAATACTCTTCACTTTTTGGAAGTAAAAAAATACCAGAAGAATACTCGAAGACCCTCTGGTGCCGTGGCTTAGATTTTTTAGTATTAAAAAAGAGGAGGAATTAAAAATGACGAGCAAGAAATCCCTGGGATTGCCAAAGAGGTATCCGAACTAATAAGGCGGTGCGGAGATAAATCTGTCATCGAAGCAGCGATGAAAAGAGATCTTGATGAATTTTTTTTACAACTGTAATATGAGGACTTTTATGAAAAAAAGCATGGAAAATGCATAGAAAAGGGCAGAAACGGGAGC
>JAIRSI010000084.1 GCA_031255515.1 Oscillospiraceae bacterium
ATTAAAGCAAAAGGGCAAGAACTATAAAGCAGAGAAAAAGTAAGAATTCAGAAGAAAAAAGTGCAAGAGTTTGTCAAAGAAAAAAACAAGGGGGCACTTCAAAGAAAAGAGCAAGAACTGCAAAGAGAGAAAGCAGAAATTCAGAAGAAAAGAAAGTGCAAGAGTTCTTCAAAGAAATGAAAAAGAGACGCTCCAAAGAAAGAGAAAGAGACACAAAGTAGAGAAAAGGTAAGAATTCACAAGAAGAAAAAGAACGAGAGTTCGTTAAAGAAAAAAGTCAAGAGACACTCCAAAGAAAAAGATAAAAGCTGCAAAGTAGAGAAAAAGCAAGAGTTGCCGCTAAGGAAAAAGAAACAAGAGCTGCAAAGTAAAAAGAGGCGACAATTACAAGAGGAGATCTGTTCACGTTAGGCTGTTTTTTTGATCTTAACTGTTTTAGTTTTTTGCTCCAAATTGTAATTTTACGACTTTTTTTTGCGTAAGTTTAATTCAAGAGCTTTTTACAGGTGGTTTTGCTTTTGTACAGCCAAGATTAATCTTTTGGCTCGGGGGGTCTATTTTCTGTTTATAAAAGAGTGGTGCTAATTTTGGATGACTTTTTGCGCAATGTAGATAGCGTAAACAAGACAATATCCCGGATTACTTGGGGTCCAACTACGCTCATATTTGTACTTTTTGTCGGATTTTGGTTTAGTTATAGATTGAATTTTTTTCAGTTTACAAAAGTTAGACTATGGTGTAGCATCACTTTTGGCAGTTTTCTTGGCAAAAAAAAAGACATTAAATCAAAAAAAACAAGAGTATCCCCTCTTCAAGCTGTGTCAACGGCACTGGCGGGGTCCGTCGGAACGGGGAATATAGTTGGCGTTGCAGTGGCTGTTATGTTAGGTGGCCCCGGGGCTTTATTTTGGATGTGGGTGGCGGCGATTTTGGGGATGATGACGTCGTTTGCCGAAAACGTTTTAGCAGTAAAATATAAAGAGAAAGATAAAAATGGTTACTATTACGGTGGACCTATGTTTTACATGGAAAAAGCTCTTGATTGCAAGTGGCTTGCTATGATTTTTTCTGTGGCCTGCATAGGCGTTACTTTCGGAATGGGCAATATGATTCAATCTAATTCTATAGCTAATTCCATTCACGATTCTTTAGGTATTTCGCCGCTGATAACGGGCCTTATAACAGCTGCCATCGCCGGGATAATAGTGCTTGGTAGCATAGATCGAATAATAAAGGTGACCGATAAACTGGTTCCTGTAATGGTAGGATTATATCTCATAGGAGGTTTACTTGTTATCCTGTGCAATTTAGATAAGCTAGGAGAAGTTATGCTAAGAATTATACAAAGCGCATTCGATTTTAGGCCAGTTGGTGGGTCGATTGTGGGATGTTCTGCCATCGGAGCTATGAAATACGGAATATCTCGCGGATTATTTTCAAATGAAGCGGGTCTTGGAAGTTCTCCTATTGTGCATGCTACCACTGACATAACGGTTCCAGCAGTACAAGGCATGTGGGGAATTTTTCAAGTTTTTATTGACACAATTTTAGTCTGTTCCATTACGGGATTTTGTGTTCTAATTACTGGTTGCGATCAAACTGTAAAGAATCCCACTACCGTCACTAGCACTGCATTTTCCAGTGTGTTGGGGAACGTTGGTGGCGTGATGGTGTGCATCATCTTGATTTTTTTTGCGTTTTCTACTATAATAGGATGGTCATACTTCGGTGAGAGGTGTGTAAGTTATTTAGTTGGTGAAAGGCATATCGGAATTTACAAATTGTCAGTGCCTTTTGTGATTGTTATCGGCGCAACTATGAATTTGGAACTTCTTTGGGAAATTTGTGATAATCTAAACGTCTTTATGATGGTACCGAATTTGTTAGCTATACTGCTTTTGTCAAAGCAAGTTGTCGCCTTGGGCCAAAAAGCTTTAAATTCTAAAGGAGGACGAGACGATGAGTGTAGAATTTAGAAACAGTGAAACGAAACACAATTTGATTAAGGCCTTCGCCGGAGAAAGTCAAGCGGTAAGCAGGTATACTTTTGCTGCATCACAAGCTAGAAGTGAGAATTTAGCTGTTATACAGTCAGTATTTCTTTTCACGGCGGGCCAGGAGAAAGAACATGCGGAAATTTTTTACAAATTTTTGAAGGAATTTTCTGGAGAGAAAATCTCGGGCGACGGTAGTTATCCAGTTGATATTTACAAAAGCACCTTGGAGCTTTTAAGGGCTTCACAAAACAATGAGTTCGACGAATACAATCACGTTTATAAGGATTTTGCAGAGACGGCTAAAAAGGAAGGTTTTGTGAAGATTTCATCAACTTTTGACATGATATCCAAAATTGAAAAGACTCACGGAAACAGATTCAAACATCTTGCTGATCTTTTAGAACGACAGCAGCTCTTTATTTCTGATGTGGAGACGAAATGGATGTGTCTTAACTGCGGAGAAGTCTATGAAGGAAAATCGGCCCCTTTGAGTTGTCCTGTTTGCTCTCATAATCAAGGTTTCTTTGTACGATTAGAACTTGCGCCTTTTACCGATGCGACGGGATTTTCTGCTCTATCTTGCGCTAACAAACGCTGCGTTTGTTAGTTTTTAGCGAGTTAAAATTGGCTTATAGTTTGCGACTTTTACAAACGTGACAAATTTTTTTGTTTTTCTTGTGGCGAAGAACGCTGCGCTTGCTAAGGTTCTAGGAGCAAAGTAAAAACTCGTTCGTTGTCACTCGTCTTTACGCGCAGTCGCAAAAATACGATGATTTTGTGGCAATAGATAGAATTCCAATCAAGACAAAATGAGGAACCATTTATTCCCGTGTTGCTGGTTGTGAAGGCAGGTTTGTGTCTCTTTAGCGTCGGAATGCGCGAGGGTGTGGATTTTTTTCTTTATTTTTGCGACAATAAACGTTGTATTTTGCAGAATTTTGAGCAGAGCAAAAATAAAAACCGTACTCGCTATCTGCTTGGAGTTTGCAGCTGCAGGTATCTTTTAGGAATGCGGATAAATTTCGGCTTATCTTTCGTACAATAAATGCGTCGTGTTCTTGGGGCACGCATATCAAACCAAAGTTTAAGATTTCGCTAAAGCGATGGGACCTTGAGCGAACTTTTTACGGATAAGTCATTCCTGCAGATTGTCTAAAGATTATGAAATTAAAACAGTTTTATCCGCTGATATGGTTAAAATTTCCTAAATTCGTACCTTGTGCTACGCAGGTTTTAATTTATTGATACGGGTTTTAAGATTTCAGGCATAGCAAAATAAGAGCTCATCCATCGGTATTGATTCCGCACAACTGAAGGTGCTTTTTATGAATGCAGGCAGGTTTTACTCATAAACGCGTCGTGTTGTTTAAGATTTTAAGCATGGAAAATGGGAGTATATTTAAATTGTTAGCTGCAATGGTTTTCGCCTTTTTTAGAAACGATGACAAATCTTTTGTTTTATTGTGGCAATGAGCGCTGTTTCAGTTAAGATTTTAAGCATGGTAAAATAAGAGCTCATCCATCGGTATTGATTTCGCACAGCTGCAGGTGTTTTTTATGAATGCAGGTTGGATTTTGTTTTATCTTCTAATAACAAGCGTTATGATTATTAAACTCTAGACGGGGCAAAATGAAAATCTGTCCACCCGTCGTTGACTGCACAGTTATTGGTTTGCGCGTTTTATAGATGCGATGAGTTTTTGCTTCACCTTGTGGTAGTGAACGTTGTGTCTGTTAAGATTTTAAGTAGATTATAGTAAAGGGTTTATTCACCGACCGTTGACTTCGCGTGGTTCCAGGTGTCTTTTATGAATACTGCGCTTTTTTATTTTGCGATAATAAACGCTGCGTTTGTTAAGATTTTAAAGCAGGCTAAAATGGGAGTTTATTCATTTTAAAAATTAAAAAAACAAGGCTTTTTATGAATATATATTCAGCAAAATGAACGCGCAAAAGCGCACCATCTTGGGGATGCGACATATGTGTCAATACACATTTTATGAGGCTTAAAGTGTCAAGTTATTAAGTTTAATTTTTATATATATTTTTTAGAATCATGTCTTTTACTTTTATGAGCCTTACTTGGGTGCTTCTTTCATTTTCGCTAAGTTTCATAGATATAAATCTGATATTACTTTCGGCCTGAGGAATGATGACGTGCTCGATGGCATTGACGCGGCGTCTAGTTTTTTCTATCTCAGAGGCCATGAGTTGACATGCTTTTTCAGAATTTGCGAGCCCAATCATGTCCTTGCTAACTTCGAGCAGCGATTCGATGGCTAAGTCCAAATCGTAAGGAGTGGAAGCGTAACCGTATGGATGAACTGGTTTTTTTGTGTCTATTCGAGTGTTTAGTGTAAATTTGGGAATTTGTACGCCCAATGTGTTAGCTAGTGAGTAATTTAGCGTCATTTCTTGTTTTGTAACCATTAGCGCAGCCTTTAAGGAGGCGCTCGTCATCAGGGATCTGGCGAGTGAGAAGTTTTTGTTTGATTCTAAAATTTTTCTTTCGACCTCTATGCGAAGCACGTTAGTTTGTTTAACCAGCTTTAAAAATTTTCGCATAAGGCCGTCTCTTTTATCTTTTAGCAGTTTGTGCCCGCGCCTTGCCGTTGCCAGCTTTTTTTTTAAAGATTCAAGTTCGGCTCGGGTTGGGTTTATAATTTTTGACGTCAAGCTCAATAACACCAACTTTCATGTCATAAATTCCTTGCGCAATAAAATCAGCAGCTGGATGATGATATCAAGACAAAGTAAAAAAACTAAAGATTTATAGTCGCCGAGTTTATCGTATATGAAATGAGTTTGGTCATCAAGTGATAAATAGCAATGAGTAAGATAGAGCAAACAAAAGGCCAAAAATCTACGACTGCTAAATTCAGCGTATACCAAATGGTCCAGATTATCAAGTGGCATTATTTTATTCTTCTTTTTTTGAGTGTAAAATTGCCGATAACAGGGCCTTATAGGTTAGTATCGTGAATAAATTGAATACAATGCAAAAATTTAAGTTGACTACCCTTGATTTTTACGATAAAATTAAACAGTGTTGTGATAATATGATCAAATTATTCGATAAAGAATTTTGACTATGAGATTAATTTACCTTCTTCTAAAATAAGTAAAAATCGCTGACGATTTTAATAATAAATCATTCAATTTAAGGCTGCTGGAAAGCTTTATATGGGGAGTTTATTTATATGGAGGGTGAGAAAAACATGGATTTAATATCACTTATTGACAATTTGGGCTTGCTTGAGAGTTGTTATCTGGGAGTTATCGATTTTCCTATGGAGATGAATTTGGATTTTGGTGAGAGCTTGAGTGGTTTATCGCAGTGCAAATTAGCTTTGCAAAATTCTATCAGGAGTGATAAAAAAAGGCTGGAAAGAATTAAACAGTTTTATGAATTTACTTTGAGCTCATTTAATTTTAATTACAGATTTTTGCACACTGGGAAGTTTACAGAAAAAGGTCCTTGTTATTGGCAGGACAACATTCTGCCTTCTGATGAGAAGCTTAATGAGTTTATTCGCAAGGTAAATAGTGTTTTTCTTGAAAATCTTGATGATCCTTACGATGCGTTTGAAGAAAATACTCTAAAAGGGGCGGCTAATAAAGCTTTCAGAAAACTTTTTAGAGACATTGAGAAGCCTGAAGATGTGCGTGTAATTTCTGAAGATTTTATCAGATATCAGATTATTAATGCTCAGCAAATTATGCTAAAATATTACTTTTTTCTACCAGGATTTGACTTTGATTGTGATGAAGTTTTGGATGTTAGTGGTTCTATTGCATATCATATGCTTCTAGATCCAAATAAATTTTGTATTAGTCAGCATTATAGCACCGAATTTTATTCGCAGATTTTTGCCATAACTAGAGCTTTACTAAATGAGGAACTTCCTAAAAAAATCATAGAAGAAATAATAACGAAAAGGATGGAAGGCGCTGCTAAAAAATTAAAACGCATAGATAGACTGATGAGACGGAGCTGCGTGTCGAGTTGGTAAAATGCTCTTTTTACAGAGGATTTTTCTTGAGATTAACTTCGGAAAAAGATCCCGCGAGCGTCTAGTTGAAAGCAAAAGCTATTAGCCTTTTAAAGGAGAGGTTAACTCGAATTTGAAATGGATCCGGAGCTATCTCAAGAATATTAATATTTAGTCAAAGACGTCATGACTTTCTTCGTGTCCTCCTGTATACCTTTTTCCATAGAGATCCTCATATTAGAGCTTTGAAAACTCATCACGATATCTTTTCGCCGCCGCTTCGACAAAGGATTCATCTTTATTTAGTCTTATAAGTTCGGATATCACACTGTCAATCGCAGTATTTTTCTTACCAAGCATTTTTAGTTTCTCTTCTTTTTTAATACTAAAAAATTTAAGTCACAGCGCTGTAAGATCCTCTTCTTCTGGCGATTTTCTTATTACCAAAGAGTAAAAAACAGTTGGATTTTTCGACATTAATAAACGTTTTTCATTGAGACACTTAAAACGTCTTAAATACACGTCTTCAAACTTTCTCCCTGGCCAAATCACTGTGATTTGCAACAAGTGTAATTGCTGTGAATTTTTCGGATTCAGAGTATTTACCTTCCAGCCTCAGGGGGTTGATGTTATTTATTGGTTGAGTTTCAAGTTGAACGCACTCCGACAGAGAATCGCCCAGTAAAATTTGTATCTCTATCAAAATCATTTTGCTTTATGCCGCTAACGCTTATTTCATTCCTTGTTCCTTCTATTTTAGATGAGACGTCAATTATTTGCAGATCTTCTAATCTTTTTTATCAAATTCTGGGAAAGCAGACAAAAAAGACTTTGCGATATCTATATTTCTTTCGTCTCTACAAAGTATTTCAAGGATGAAATTTCTGCCGGGAGGTAAAAATTTTCTCGATAGAAATTCACTTGCAGTTCTCCTTTTTAATTTTTTTCGTTATCCCCAAAAATCAACTCCTTTAATTTTAAAATTTTTAAGAATAAATACAAAAATTCGCTGCAGGCTTTTATGCATTTGTTCCATATTTTCATTAAAGCATAAGTCTAATGTCATATTTAAGGGAAAATGGCAATAAATAAGTTATTAAAATATTCCATAAAAAAATATACAGCTCGTCATTAAATAATCCATTTGAAGATATGGTGTAGCCAATTCTGCAGGCGACACATCTTTGAATTTCCGATATTCTGGTTCTTTCAGATTTATTCTCTTCGGATGATTAGCACACCGGGTTATTGATTTTATCTGAGAATATGTGATAACAGTTATTCTGATTTAAAATAAACTAGGCAAAGTATAAGAATGGCATGTTCGAAAGACGTAAAGGGAATATACTCTCATACTATTTAAAAAACACATTCAAGGAAATACCCAAAAAACTTGACGTCTATTTTAAATTGGAATAGCTATGCAGCTATTTCGTTATAAAACTTAAAATACGTTCAAAGAAAAGCAAGATTTTTTGATTTATACATACTTTACTTTATTACAATCCTTCCCCGAATCGAAAAAACACATTCAAGGAAGTACCCAAAGAACTTGACGTCTATTTTAAATTGGAATAGCTATGCAGCTATTTCGTAATAAAACTTAAAATACGTTTAAAGAAAAGCAAGATTTAATGTTGTCTTCGCTTGATATTTTGATTTATACATACTTTACTTTGGCACAATCCTCCCCGATATGACATTCAGCATCTCCTTCCTGTTGCATTCAATAATAATGGTCCGCGAGCTACAAACAGCATTGATATTGGCTTTCAAACAAATGGCAGATCTTCGACTGTGAGCATTGGTGTCAGGAAAAATTTTAGCTTTTTGCGATCACTGCTCAAGAGTGGTGTGTCAGGGTAATTTTTATGCAACATAAAGACAGTGCGTGTTAGCTGTCTTTGAAAGATCAAAGAAGTAGCAATAAAATTTGCCCCGCCGCAAACGAAGGGAATAAAAGAGTTTAGAGTTTTTGCCAAAAATGAAAATGTTCTAAAAAATCGGATGGTTAACAATAATACCCAGAAGGTTCACAAAAGAAGAGATAATGAAAATACCCCAATCTGGATGATTAACAATAATGTCCAGAAGGTCCACATAAATAAGAGATTTGGTGCTTTTAAAATGTATCAAAAACCAGCTAGACAGCGACAAAATACAAACGGGATTTAATGTTTTCAGAGATCAGCTGCCCAGCAAAATCCGTGTTTTCCCGTGCACAAGAGAAGTAGTTTGGTGTTTTTAAAAGGCTCTCAAGAGGCTGGCTAGTCAAAAATAATAAGGCCAGAACTGTAAGAGAAGTTTGATACTTTAAAGAGTCGTGCTATTTAAGTGATAAAGTTTAACAAATAAAAAAATTTTGAGCGTTATTTTTTGCCTTTAATAACTTTAAGCCTAGAGAAGTCCTCTCGCTCTTTTTCGTCAAGGGCGTTGGTTATGAAGGCGACAGTTTTTTCAAATCTAGGGATGATAATATTTTTTAGAGCATTGGCCCTTTTTTGAGTTTTTTTTATAGATTTTGCAAGGCGATATACGCTATTTTCCACTTCGGAGAGTTTTGCTGTTTTTTGTTTGACCTCTAAAAAAAGTTTGTACGTTTCATCCAGAGCTGAATTCGTGAACATTACACCAAACGGGATGGTTCTCATTTTGGATTCTTTTATAGATAAAATAGGAATTTCGACACCCATAACACTTCTGTAAGAAAGCTTTAGTGTGTTGTCTATGGGGATGGTGCAAGAGAGTTCTTTACAGATTCCCAGTGTCATATTGGCTTTTTGCAAAGAAGAATACGCCTTGCTGTAGGCGGCATCTATGGTACTTTGTATTTCATTTGCATGGTCAATAAGCGTTATTAATTCTCTCACCAAAATATTTCTTTTTTTGTCCAGCAATTCAAAGCCAACTTTTGCTAGTTGCAATGATTTTTTTGCGCTTATTAAATTGCCCTTCGTTGCTACAACTTGAATACTCACAATGATGAATCTCCTTTTGCCAGGAAGTTTTAAACTATATTACTCGGGACTTGCTCAATCTTTGGAAAGTTCATCAAGAGCTGCGCTCAGAACGACTTTGCCTTTTTCCATTTTATCTTCATCGCGATAATAGGTATCGAGAAGGTCGTCGCCGAGCCTGTTGAGTTCCGATCTTGGTAGGGAAGAAACGAGTAGCCAGGCAAGGTCGAGGCTTTGTTCGATCGTTCGATTTTCACTAAAGGCTTGATTAATGAATTTAGATTCTAGCAGGCGGCCAAATTTTAGGTATCTTTTATCTATGGAAGAAAGTTCGTCTTCGCCGATAACCGATGAAAGCGATATTACGTCTATGACTTTGGCGTAAGAGGCAAAAATTTGGTTTGCGAGCGCGGGGTGATCGTGTCTGGTAAAGCCCTCTCCTATGCCATCTTTCATCAGACGTGAGAGCGAAGAGAGAATAGAGATATTAGGGTAAATGCCCTTTCCAGACAAAGACTGATCCAGGACTATTTGTCCTTCGGTTATATATCCGGTTAAGTCGGGAATCGGGTGGGTTATGTCGTCGTTTGGCATGGTGAGAATTGGCACTTGTGTGACTGAACCATTCCTGCCCTTGATCATCCCGGCTCTCTCATAAAGTGAGGCAAGATCAGAATATAAATATCCCGGATAGCCCTTTCTGCCCGGAATTTCGCCTTTGGATGAGCTGAGTTCTCGTAAAGCCTCGGCATAAGAAGTCATGTCGGTCATGATCACTAGCACATGCTTATCAAGCTCAAAAGCTAGGTACTCGGCGGCCGTTAGAGCGCAGCGAGGTGTTAAAATTCTCTCTACGATAGGATCGTTTGAAAGATTTAAAAATGTCACCACTTTGGGGAGGACGCCGGAATTTTGAAAACTTTGTCTAAAATAATCTGCAACGTCATTTTTAACACCCATCGCGGCAAACACAATGGCAAAATTATTTTCGTTCCCATCCGAAATTTTAGCTTGTTTAACGATTTGCACAGCCAGGTCATTGTGTCTCATGCCGGAACCAGAAAATATTGGGAGTTTTTGGCCCCGTATCAGCGTAGCTAGCACGTCAATGGCGGAAATTCCGGTGTTGATGTAGCTTCTTGGATATATTCTCGAGACGGGATTCATGGCTCTTCCGTTTATATTTAGCTTCATGACGGGAAATATTTCTCCCAAAGAATCTATAGGTCTGCCGGCGCCGTCGAAGGTGCGTCCTAAAATGTCGGGCGAGAGTGGCAACTCCATGGGATGGCCGGTTAGATGTGTGTTGACGTTTTTTAGCGATATTGATTCGGTGCCCTCGAACACCTGTATTATGACACGCTGCCCGTCAATTTGAATAATTCTGCCTTGTCGTCTACCATTATTTTCTATTTCGATCTCTACTATTTCGTCAAATGATGCGTCTTTTACACCATCTAATACTATTAGCGAGCCGTTTATTTCTTTTGCGCCAATATAGTTAATAATCATCTCTACACTTCCTTTGACAATAAAAGCCTTTTTAAGTGACGACGTTAGAATTTTTTTAAGAGTAATTCATATTTCTCCAAAAATTCCCTAAATTTCTTTGAATATAGTTTCAAATTTTTCATCTATTTCCTTTATATAATCATCGAATATCTCCGGTTTATTATTCGGTATATCGTACTTCATTTTTGTAAGTTTTTCGAATACTCCCAGCTTTACAAGTTTAGAAATAGGGACAGAGGACGAAACTAAATGTTTTGCTTTTTGATTGAGATACAAAATAATTCTCATCATTTGTTTTTGTTTGTCGAGTGGGACGTAAGTGTCTTCTGCATGGAAAGCGTTTTGTTGCAAAAATCCAACCCTAATGACCTTTGCAATTTCTATAACAAGTTTTTGATCGTCGGGCAAAACATCGGACCCGACTAGCTTTACGATCTCCATGAGTTTATCTTCTTCGTGTAATATGGCGCTGATTTTTTTTCGATAATCTATGAATTCATAGCCGCAGTTCTTTGTAAACCAAGGGTCAAGATCGCTAAAATATTCACTATAGCTGGTCATCCAATTTACGGCCGGATAGTGTCTGACGTAGGCGAGCGTCTTATCAAGTGCCCAAAAACACCTTGTGAATCTCTTTGTGTTTTGGGTAACGGGCTCAGAAAAATCTGCACCCTGCGGGGAAACCGCGCCTATTATCGTTATGGAGCCCTCTGCTCCGCTGAGAGATTTGGCCCTGGATGCGCGTTCGTAAAATTCTGAAAGTCTGGATGGCAAATAGGCGGGAAATCCCTCTTCGGCCGGCATTTCTTCAAGACGCCCTGAAATTTCTCTTAGCGCTTCCGCCCATCTAGAGGTGGAATCAGCCATCATTGCAACGTGGTAGCCCATGTCTCTGTAATATTCAGCAAGCGTGATTCCGGTGTAAATAGAAGCTTCTCTTGCGGCGACCGGCATATTTGAGGTGTTGGCTATCAGTACGGTCCTGTCAGTCATAGGTCTATTAGATTTAGGATCTATAAGCTCTGAAAATTCGCTCAGAACCTGACTCATCTCGTTGCCGCGCTCGCCACATCCGACGTAGACGATAATATCTGCATCACACCATTTGGCAAGCTGGTGCTGAGTCATAGTCTTGCCAGCGCCAAACCCGCCCGGAACTGCAGCGGCTCCACCTTTTGCGATAGGGAACAGCGTGTCAAAAATCCTCTGCCCAGTAACCAAAGGGATGCTGCAGGGGAGGCGCTTTGCGACGGGCCTGGGCGTACGTATCGGCCACTCTTGACAAAGAGTGAGTTCGTAGGTGCTGTGGTTGTCGTCTTTCAGGACAACTATAGTGTCATTTATCCTGTAAGGACCATCTTCTACAACGCTAATGACTTCTCCAGAAATGCCGGGCGGCACCATGCATCTATGGGATATAACTTCAGTTTCGGGGCACGTTGCATAAACTTGACCTGGCAAAAGTTTATTTCCTACAGAAACTACGGTGGTTACTTCAAAAACTCTTTCTTCATTGAGCGAAGAGACCTTTATATCACTGTCTATAAACGCGCCGCCCGACTGCTTTTCTATGTCAAGCAGAGGCCTTTGAATTCCATCGAAAATATTGTTAATGATTCCGGGTCCAAGTTTTACGCTCATTGGCCTTTGCGTGCCAATCACTGGTTCTTTAGGCCTGAGGCCTGTGGTATCTTCGTATACCTGAATTGTCGTGAATTCCTCGGTTATGGCAATAACTTCACCGATAAGTTGCGAGTTGCCGACTAGCACAAGTTCCATCATAGAAAACTCTTTGCTGTTTCTGACTGTAACTATGGGGCCGTTAATCCCATAAATGGCATCTGAATTTTCCACAAATACATCCCCAATCAGAGCAAATATGATATATAACATCGTGTTAAACAATTTTACTACAGAAAATATCTCGCCAAATGATCAAAATTAACAGAATAATAGGTTATTTTACTGTTTTTGTGATTAAGATACAAAAGAGCCGCGCCGTCACAAACACCGACATTATCGAATAGTTCTTTAAAAAAATCTAGTCGCGCGATGCCAATGTTGTTTTCTTTGGTAAATTAGTTCTGATGTCCGAATAACTTCTAAAAAGAAACTCTGTTACGTTACTAAGTGTTTTCTAGAAGAGATCTTGTCGCATATCAATACTATCGAATAATCCAAAAAAGATTCTACCATGTGTTAGTATTATCGAATAACTTCTGATTTATTGCAAGTGCCAAAAATAAACTGCGCTTTAATTTTTTTATAGCTATTCCGATTTAAAATAAACCGCAGGCGAAATATAAAAATGCCATATTCGAAAGACACAAGAAAAATAGTACTTCTTGTATCTAGCGAAAAGACACAAGGGAGAAAGCACCAAAAGAACTTGGCGTCTATTTCAGATCGGAATAGCCATAGTAAAAGTATTTTTTGCGAATTCCAAAAAATAAGATGTGCTTTTTCAAGTAAAAACAATTTTACAATAAGTCTAAATTGAGCCTACAATGGACTATTTTTTCTTAATGTTAAAAATAAAATGCACTTTTTTGGTAGAAAATTTGCAGCAAGTTTAAATTGAACCTATACCACAGTTTGCAATGAACCATTTTTTCTCCCTTTCAAGCTTGGCATCAAGGGTTTCGTCTATAAAAATATTTAATTTGCTATTAAATGCTATTATTCCACCAATTTCAATTTTTTCCGAAACCTCTATTTCACATTTGCCGTGGGATAAATCCTTTATATTTTGGAAAAAACGCCTATCCTTTGCTTTTAACAAAAAAAGTGTTTCGGATAAGTTAAATTCAGAGATTTTTTTCAGAGAATCAACAATTATTTGAAAATATTCGTCAGTCTCAGTGAATCTAATCAGAGCGTTTTTTGCGAGCTTAAAAATGTCCTCACAGATATTTTCTTTAAGTTTTGATATTTCTCTGCGGCCTGCTAATTCTTCTTTAGAAATTTCGTTTTCTACTTCACTTCTAACAGTTGCCATCTCTTTTTGTATTAGTGAATAAGCCTCTTTCAAAGCTTCTCTTTCAGCTTCTTCTAACTCTTTTTCTTTGAAATTCTTGCCTTCTCTGCGAATTTTTGTACGCTGTTCCTCGGCATACTTGTTTATGGCATTTAAAAAGTTGTTAGTTTTTTCAATTTCGTTCAGCATCGTCTTAATCACCTCTAAACATAGTTAAAATGCCCCAGTAAGCAGATACAGTAAGAAATAAACTTTAAAGACTCGCTGCGCCTTCAAATATGCACAAATTTCTAGAATAAAAACTAAAAGTCAAGGCTTAAATTGCTAGATACACTCGCCCTTTGTGTTAGTAAATGTGCATTATCGACGATGACGATCTAAATTATTAGATATGAGCGCTTATTTTATTAAATGTGTACACTATTATCGACAACGACAGTCCAGATATAAGCACTTATACCGACAACGAAGACTCAAATAATATGCCGAGCGTTTAGTTATTTAACATGCACCATTATCGGCAACGACGGTCTAAACCAGAGACTTGTGTTACTAAATGTGCGCACTATTACCAGCAACGATTGCGGCAATAAAGAGGCATTTATATTTTTAGCCCTATGGCATCGCGCACATAGGAGGATATAGAATCTTTGGTGCGGTTGTGGTGTCTGTCCGGTATTTCGATGATAAGGGGTTGTCTTTTATGAAGTTTGAGTTTGTCTACCAATTCAAAACAGAGCCCGACGAGTCTTTCGGTAATTAGCACGACGGCAATTTCTTTGTCTGTCACGGCTTTTTCGAGAGCTTTTTCAACTTCATGACCTTCGTGCGCAAGTGTGCCATCGATCCCGGCAAGCCTCATTCCAACAATCGTGTCTATATTATCGCTTATCAAAAAAAAGCGCACAGATAATTCCCCCTTGCTATTATCACTAGTATTAAATTTTCCCCGCAAGGACAAAGGAAATCACGATGCCATACAGGGCAATGGCTTCGCCTAAGGCTACGAATATTAGCGATTTAGCAAACATCTTAGGATCTTCTGAAGTAGCCCCGATAGCTGCGGGAACCGAGGACGCAACGGCAATGCCACTACCGAGGCAGCATAGCCCTATAGCAAGTGCAGATCCTATGGCAACAAGACCCTTGCCAACTCCAAACTCTGCACCAGCGCTAGAGTTGCCCTGAGCAAAAGCCATAATGGGGAAAATCAAATACGACAAAGAAACTACCGCAAAAGAACAGACTTGTTTGAGAATAACGTATTTTGGCTTTCCACCATATTTAACCGCAATAAGGCAAGCAAAAACTGATAATACCAAAAACAAAGCCGGAAAGATCGCTATAAAAACCTCCATACTAAGCCCCTCCTGAAAATAATATTTAAAAATACAAATTTAAAGAAACGCTGATTTACTCGTTCTTTAGTTATAACTGATTCAAATTATGAACAAAAAAACACTGCCCTTCTCATTTTAAAGCTCAATCGATCTAGATTTTTTAGCCGAAAACTATTTTGTGTTTGGTTGATTTTAAATTCCTTATCCGTCTTCAACCACAACGGGCCTAAATTCTGAGCCGGTATCGCCAAAAAACCTGCTAAAAAGCTCATAGAACTCTAGCCTCATAACTTGGATGCTCACCAGAAGTGCTTCGAGCACCAGTACTAGGATATTCCCAAGTACTATTATCGCACAGTAACCTACGCCCCCGCACATTTCTGCTAAGCCAAATACCACAGACATCATGCCAGCGTGTACCAAAACAAAAACGCCTATTCGCAAAAATGAAAGTGTATTAGACAAAAAGCCCAAAATAGTTTCAAATAAAATTTCAATCACACTTTCTATAAGATATTCTCCCCATTTTATTTGGGATACGTCTCCTCCTTCGAATAATTGTTTTCCCAAAGGCACTCGCAAGAAAATACACGTTAAAGGTAGAATCATCAAAAAGAATATATAAGGAAAGAGAAAAAAGCCCATATTAACTGGAATTTGACTAATGACGATTAATAAAACTGCCGATAAATAGAATATCAAGCCGGCTACGCCGTTGCGAGAAAGGATGGCATTAGCGAATTTGCCTCGTTTGAAAGAGTAGAATATATTTACACAAATGGCCATTGAGATCAACACGCAACCGATGGCTATTGAGTATAGAAGTATCCTGTTGATATTCTCGGGAAGCATGACTTCTATTGGTTTTTCATGCATGCCAAAAAATCTTTTGTAGAGAGGGTCAAGAGCATGTTCAAACCCAAAAAATGAGCCATAAACAAAGCCGAAAATCACAGACAATATTCCACAAAAGATCAGTATTTTTGCGGAGACCATTTTTTTTAGTCGAAAGGCGAGGTATCCTCCGATGGACAAAACCAAACCTTGGCCAACGTCTCCGAACATGATTCCAAAAATTATAGTGTAGGTGACCGCCAGCAAAGGTGTTGGATCGAATCCTTCGTAATTAGGCACGCCGTACATCCTGGTGAAAGATTCAAACGGCTTAAAAAACCCCTTATTTTTAAGTTTTACGGGAATTTCGTGTTGGGGAACTTTTTCTGCTCTTTCTATCTGGGCTTCTACTCCTTGTATGTCTTCTAGTTTTTCTTTGAGCGAATCTGCTTTTTCCGCAAGTATCCAGCCAACTAATATAAAACTGTCGCTATATTTAAAGGCGTGGTTTTTTATATCAAAATATGTCTTAAGTTGTGATAATTTTGTGTAAAATTTTAAAAATCTTTTTTCATTTACTTCAAGAAAATGATTAATTTCTTTGTCGATTTTAACCAGATTAGCCTTATATTTTTTAATTTCTAGTCCAATTTCCTCGATTTTTTGCTCGGGAGTACCATGTATACCAAGGGTGTCTAATTTTTCGAACCCGAATTTTGAAAATATAAGGTCGATTTCTTCAAGATTTTCAATAGGACAAAAATATACTCCCCAATAGTGTGTGTCGTCGCTTGTGAAAGGAAAAAACAAAATATATGGATTATTGGAGCTGGTTTTGGTTTTTTCAAAATTCTCTTTGGTTATGCGTCCAAATCGGCTCTTTAGGTAGCAGCAGGCATGAACTTCGTCCAAATCGATATTTTTACCAACAAAATGAGAAATTTTTGTCAAAGATTTCTCGCAATTCTTTATTTTTTCCAAAATGCTTTGTTGTTGCTTTAAAAAACTACCAAGATTTTCCATTGAGTAATTTACAAATTCATCTATATCTTCTTTTTCTACGTCAAAATCCGAAGAATCGATAATTTTCAATGAAAAATCGACTGATCTAGCAAGTTGCTTTAGAGTTTTTAAAGGTTTGTTAAAAGGATTTTCTTCAACAACTGGAGAAAATTTTCCGATCTCTTTATTATCCGGATAAAATGACAGGGCGTCATCGGGTTGAAAAGAGCAGGATTCACCGCAGGTCTTAACGACGAAATTAAGACTGGATATAACGCCTATGATACTTATGACGCGAATTTCAGAAATAGCCAAGTTTTATAACGCCTTCCTTTGATCTAAAATCAAGATCTTTAAAATTTCTTCTCTCGGGACTTTGTACCTCACACCCTCTATTATATTTATAATATTAGAAAGTTCAACTCTTGTGAGATTGATATACGAAAACATAACTACGGAAGGATTTGAAGAAAATCTGATATAATGGTTGCAGATTTTATATATGAATCTAAGCGGCAAGCCGTCGACGAAATTGTAATTTACCTCGTCTAATTTTTTGCCTATAGAAGTTGTTTTCATTATGTTGATGGCTTCTTTATAATCCGACGCCGTGATCATAGCATGTAAGTGCTTTTGTTTTAAGGTTCCAAAAGGCAACAAAATCGCCTTCATGTCTCTTGTGCTCATGTTGTAATACCGTTTCATTCTAATCACGTTTACAAAATTAAACAAATCTAGATAAGAATCGAAAATTTTATGCAGCTCTTCTTTAGTGTTCCCCCTGGTGTGTTTTTGGACAACTTTATATATTCTGTCATAAAGGTAAGAATAAAGTTTTGTTTCGATTTCTGTGAGAACTTCATCTCCGTTGCAAAGCTGAGTCTTAAATTCGCTCAAAATGCGCCCGTAGTCCGATTTTTCGATGGCTTTCAAAAATTCTTCCTGGCTATTAACCCTAGTAAGTAAGGGGAAATCTATGCTCGTGTGTTTGGTGAAAAATATTGGCATCGTGTAGATGAGATCGGGGGATCTGCCAGCCAAAAGCAGCCTAATTGTGTGAAGAATTTGCTCAATTTCCGTGCGTTTTATCACATATTCAAAGAAATGTTCTCCCGTGGAAAGCTCATATCTGCAGATCGATATGCTATCTTTAAATATTTTTTTGCGTATTAGGCTTTCTAACTGGCCTCTGTGGACGTCGCTTTCGTCTAGAGAAAGCAAAATTTGCGAGTATTCACTTGACTGTTGTTTCAAGAAAGAGGCGATCTCACCCACAGTTTTACAACCCAGCATAGTGTTATAATCTTTCGGGCTCATCCGTCTTGAATACATCGTGCGGACTTTAGAGAGTATAACATTGGATGAAAATTTAGAAATCATCACGCCTCACGTCTTTTCGTTCAAATATACAAAACAAAAGGGGGCTTTAAATTATCGTGTAGGGATTCAAATAAAAAGCTCTCCTATGAATACTTTACCACCTTTTTAATTTAATTTAAAGTAAATTTTTAAATTACTATTGATTTTTATGTGAGGTTTGGTGTACAGTTAATTTGTGGGAGATTTATAACAGAAATTTAACGGGGCTTTGATGGAACGAAATAGAACTCGCGAGGTTATGGTCGGCAAGGTTTCGGTTGGTAATTTTTCTAGGATTTCGATACAGTCGATGCTCAAAAGGCCTTTGTCGGATTTTGAGGGGAACGTCGCGCAGGCGTTGGAACTTGAGCGTGCTGGCTGCGATATTTTGAGAGTTGCCGTGCTTGACGTGTCTTCTGTAAAGCTTATAAGCTTACTGAAGGAGCGACTTAACATTCCTATTGTTTCTGACATCCATTTTGACTATCGTCTTGCTTTGGAATCGATTGCTGCTGGTGCGGATAAAATTCGGATTAATCCGGGCAACATAGGGGATGCAGGTCGTATCAAGAAGCTCGTTAGTGCTTGCGCAAACAAGGGTATTCCGATAAGAATTGGAGTTAATTCCGGGTCTTTACCAAAAAAGATCCTAAAGAAATATGGCGGACCTACATCTGAAGCTATGTGTGAGAGCGCTTCTGATCAAGTAAAATTGTTAGAGAGCCTTGATTTTACAGATATAATTATATCTGTAAAGTCTTCTAGGGTTTGCACTATGATTCGCGCCTATGAGATGATTTCCGAGCGGTGCGATTATCCCTTACATCTTGGCGTAACGGAAGCTGGGTGTACGCAGCAGGGTATTGTGAAATCTGCTTGTGGCATAGGTTCGCTTTTAGCCCGCGGGATAGGCGATACGATAAGGGTAACCTTGACGGATGATCCATTGAAAGAGGTATCTGTAGCTAAGGACTTGCTTCTTGTGCTTGGCGTTAGAAAAGTCGGAATTGAGATAATTTCTTGCCCTAGTTGCGGTCGAACCAAAGTTGATCTTATAAATTTGGTGAATCGCGTGAAAGAGCATTATCAAGATTATGATGGGAAAAATTTAAAACTAGCAATAATGGGATGCGCCGTCAACGGCCCGGCAGAAGCCAAAGAGGCAGATTTGGGTGTTGCTTGCGGAGATGGCGAGGGTGTTATATTTAAGAAGGGGAGAGTAATCAAAAAGATTAGCGAAGAAGGGATTTTTAAAGAACTTATTGAGCAAGTAAAGTCACTTAATTAAATTTTGAGTTTTTATCGCAAAACAGCGCTGATTGAGAGCAAGTGACTGCTGAATTAGGTTGATATTTTATTTTGATGAAGATAATTGTCAATCAAACGGATATCTGAATAGTTTTTAGAATGAGTAATTGATTTTAGATGGACAGTTATCATTTTTAATTTTTCAGAAAGCGCGCGCATCGGGTTACAGCGTACAACAAAGCTTTCAAACGGGCAGACGATACGGGTGTTGCGTTGTTAGATTTAAAAAGGCGGCAATAGCAAGATCTTTAAAAAGGTAGACGATGTGAATGTTTAATTAGCAAGCCGTATTAGAGCAAAGTTTTTAAGAAATAGATAATGCAGATGATATGGGTGTTGTGTTGGCAGATTAAAAAGGCGGCAATAGCAGGATCTTTAAAAAGGTAGACGATGTGAATGTTTAATTAGCAAGCCGTATTAGATTGCAAGGGCGGTAATAGCAAAGCTTTTAAGAAATAGGTAATGCAGATGATATGGGTGTTGTGTTGGCAGATTAAAAAGGCGACAATAGCAGGATCTTTAAAAAGGTAGACGATGTGAATGTTTAATTAGCAAGCCGTATTAGATTGCAAGGGCGGTAATAGCAAAGCTTTTAAGAAATAGGTAATGCAGATGATATGGGT
>JAIRSI010000001.1 GCA_031255515.1 Oscillospiraceae bacterium
CTCAAGTTGCCAATGAACTTTTGGAAATAGAGAACGTGCAAGCGTCGTTCGTTTTATACCCATTCGAAAACGGAGTTGGCATCTGTGCTAGATCTTTGGGCGTACTGAACGTCCAAATAATTATGGAACAAATTGGAGGGGGCGGGCATTATACCACGGCCGGCACTCAAATTCCAGAATGCGATGTTCTAGAAATTAAAGATAGGCTAATGGGTATTTTGGGCAAATCTTAAAAATATTCTCCGGAAAAATTTTACATAATATCTACTTGACATTTAGAGCATCATGGAGTAGATTTGAGTGGGAATAGTGAGGATTTGCAACGACTCTAGTGTTAGACTGCGCTATTGACGGCGCAGATTTTATGTTAAATTTTTGAGTAAAATGCAAAACCTTTGGTAGTGTAGATTGTTATTTTAAGGGGGTTAAAAATTTGATATTCCAGGTGAATTATGACTAAACTCTACATCAAACTCAAGAAACTCAGAAGATCTCTGTTATTTTTATGCGACATATTTTTGTGGAGTATCTCTTTTTATCTTTCGTATTCGGTTAGCAGGGACAGTTTTTCTTTGCTTGGTAACGAGAAAGAGTTTTTTTTGAGTTGTGTTATTTTAAACATTTGTTGTTGCGCGGTTTTTTACTATTTTAAACTTTATCAAAAAATGTGGAGATATGCAGATATAGAGGATTTTTTTTATGTAGAAATTGCCGTCGTATCTTCAAATCTACTTTTCTTTGTAGTAGTAATCCCTTTGGGGATAGCCCTGGGACCTAGAACTCATATATTAACTATGCTCATGTCTTCTTTTTTGCTTTTTATTTTCAGGCTGGCATATAGGCTAAACAGAATTTTAGAAGCAAGAAATTCGCCCAGATTTTACAGAAAAAGGATGCTAATTGTAGGCGGCGGTGAGGCAACTTTTTTTGTTTCGAAAGAAATTTTTAAATCTCCGGACAGCGACTGCTTACCCGTATGTATAGTTGACGACGACAAAATCAAGACAGGACGCAGCATATCTGGTGTTAAAGTAGTGGGCACCACTTCTGAAATTCCAAAGATTTGCGATATACACAAGATTGACACCATTTTATTTTCCGTGTCTAGTATTTCTCCTTCGGATAAAAAAAGATTCTCGACATTTGCGCCAAGACCAATTTAAAGGAAATATTGATACATATTTTGCAGTATTTTTGGCAAAAGCATCAAATAAAATCTTAAAATCCTCAAGTAAAATGAAGGCGCAGTTATATTCGTCCACCAAAATTACGTTGGCCCATTTTTCTCTAAAAAATTCAGTATGCAAAAATCGGTACGAGTTCTTAGTAAAAAGCTTGGTCACTAGATGAAAATACCAAAGCAGTTCCCTTGTCAGCCGAGAGCCTTGCTCTTTCATCCGTGATTTCATTGCTAATGCCCCTGGACTCGTGGATAAAAATTTTAATTGCATCATCAAGTCTATATTTGAAGCCTTCTCCCGTTACTTGGCAGAATTTACATCCAAAAGGAAATATTGATACATATTTTGCAGTATTTTTGGCAAAAGTATCAAATAAAATCTTAAAACCCTCAAGTAAAATGAAGGCACGGTTATATTCGTCCGCCAAAATTGCGTTAGCCCCATTTTTCGCTAAAAAATTCAGTGTGCAAAAATTAGCATATGTGTGATCCAATCTTCCGCCAACTCCGGCTAAGATCGCAAACTTATCAAACCCCTTGGACAATCCTTGTTTGGCAGCAGCCATCATATCTGTCTCATCTTTTTCTTTATTTAAAAATACGATATCGTTTGATTTTGGAAGTTTTGATGTCTTAGAATCCATGTCGCCAACAATTAAATCTACTTTAAATTTAAGTTTATTTTGCAAATTCAGCCCGCCGTCAACACAAATTATAAAATCGCTTTCATGCAGAAAATTATTTATAAAATCTAAATTTTTCACAGGCGCTGCCCCCAAAAGAACGCACCTCTTGTCACCGAGCTCTTTAAAGGCAAAATTTAAGTCTAGATATTTGCTGTTTTTATTCGATTGCATTTGATACCTCTAATTTTTATTTGTAAAATTAAAATTTTGCCTTTGCGCGATCTATCACGCCACCTTAAAATTGTACACGGGTTTCATCCGATAAACAACTTCGGCAGTCGGCGATCAGCGGCCGCTTTTCTACTCATTATTCTCCCCGCCGCCTGGGCTCCCCCGTGAGGGGCAGAATAATTCCAGTCGGCCCATTGCCCTTTCTCACGCGGGCCCCGAGCTTCCATCTCGCATGTTTATGGGTATCAACAAAAGGCTCTTGCCTGCTTTTGCAGAGACCGCACCTTTGCGAAGGATGAGCTCGGTGTCAATATAATTGTGAATTGTGGTGAATTCGTTAATTTTAACAAAATTCATCTGATTAAGGATTTCTTCTGCCATCGCTCTTTTGTTAAGATTGACAAATTGCTGGATAATCTTCATGTCATAAATATAATTGTCGAATAATCCTTCCGAAACGTAGGTCGAATCCCTTGGTGTGAGCAAATTTTGTGTGCCAAAATCCCTAGATTTATCCAAAATTTCGTTTAATTGACCGTTTAATCTCTCGATAATTTCATTAATTTCAATTTTAGAATTAGAACTCATTTGTTCATAAGCTTTATCCTGATATAGCTGGTCACTTCGACGCCTGGGCGACGACTGTTCGAGTGTACGATCAGAAAGAGCATGCCATTTTCCGCGCGGTCAATTTCTATAAAATGATTGCCCCTGTCGAGTGTACCAATACTGCACAGAGCACGGTTGATATTGACCTTTTTGGCGCAACGAAGTTTAGATGAATCGATTTTTTTGATAAAGAATGACAATTTTTTCGTATGTTGCATCCTGCAGGAATACTGGCGCGGATCACACGATCAAGCCGTCTGGAGCCAACATTGCGTTTAGAAATTTGAACCGCCTTCATGCCACAGCTAATGTCAACACCCGCAGCTCCTGGCACGACAACTCTATTCGTTATAGTCACTGTCGTGCCTATGGTGCAACCCTTGCCCGCGTGAACATCTGGCATTATGCAAATTTTGATCTGCAAAAATTCGGGTGCGCTCGCACATTATGCGAATTTGGTTTATCGCTGCCCATTTCTAGCTCATCACAATAACACCGCAACCAAGTTATGAGCGCCGCCGCGTATTTCGATCATAAAGCTTGCCATTTTATACTTTAAAAAATCGTGGCCCCGACTTCTAAATTCGCGTGATGGGAAATGCACCCGAACTTGTGCAAAACAAGATTTGCACGAATATCCGATATCCGCCCCGCTGGGAACAAGAATTCCTCAGCATCAAATAAGTTTTACTTAAATCTTCAAAGTTCAAAATCCTAAATTTTAAAAATATTTAGCGTCTATCTAAAAATTTCACCCTAATCTAAAATCATCCGGGCGGAATTTGGAATCGCTTATTTTATTTAACAATAAAATTATCAAACACAAAATGCAATTTTGCAAGGATTTGTCCGCAGACATTACAACTCAAGACGCAAAACGCAAAACGCAATTTTTACAAGGATTTGTCCGCAGACATTACAACTACGTGTCTATTCACTCCGTTGCCCTCAGAAATCGACTTAACCCCCGCAAAATCTCCGACCGCTAAATGAATAATGCGTCTGTCATACGCAGTCATGGCTTCTAACTTATATGGTTCACCAGTTTTTTCAACTCTTGAGGCTATTTTTTTGCCCAGCAAATTAAGAGCTTTTTCTCGCTTTTCTCTATATTCACACACGTTAATTTTTACCTTAAAATATTTGGTAACGTCCCGATTAACAACTAAATTTATCAGATATTGTATAGCATCAAGAACACTCCCGCGTTTTCCTATAATACGTCCCACGTCGTCGCCTCTAACATCAAAAATAATGCTATCTTCCTTAATTTTTTTGTCAATAATTATATCATCGGAGCCAAATGCTTTAAGAATATTAACAAGATAATTGCAGGCAGTATCAACTAAATGAGTTTCTGTTATGTAATTTTGATTGATATTTTTCATTGTAATTTCTACTCCTTTCACTGCTCAGAACACAAATTTACATGCTCTGGATATTTCTTCAAAATTCGCCACAATAAACTCTAAAAATGGAGAGCTCAAGACACCTAAAAAGTTCGAAAGCTAGATTCTTGCTAAACCGCCCACTCAATACTTGTGAGTCAAAGTAAAGCACAACGATCCGTATGCAAAAGATCGCCGACAAGCGTCATTGTACCACGGAATAAATTCAAGATCAAGCATCTTATTTAATTATCTTTTATTACTAGTTATTGCATTTTGGCTAAAAATTCCACCTAAATTTGGGTGAAATAACCATCAAAAAATCGAAATTAGTCCTTCGTTTCAATTTTAATTTTTTAAAATTGTATTTTATATACCTCTCTAAACTGAAACTACAGTTTTTGAAAAAATATAGAAATTGTCATTAATACATGATTTCATAGCATGGGAAATGTTTCCCCAAATGTTGCTTGGAAAAATTTTGGGTGTCGTTCTTAAGCTTCTTGGCCGAATTAAAAAACATGTTATCTCTGGCATTTTCATTCATTACTTTCTACAGTTACTCAATCGAGTTTAGATTTAGGCTGTGTGGCGGTAAATGATGTAGTACTATGTCGTTTTTAGTGGCAAATTCTCGGGTATTTACTTTTGCTGTATGCCCCCCCTGATCCAAGATGATATAAATTTTAGGCGCTTTCGGATAGCAAGTTTTTGAAAATTCAAAATAATCAATCATGCTTTCGCTGTTGATTGTTTTGTAAACTTTAATGTCAACCTGCATTTTTTATAAATTTTCGGAATTTGTCTGAAACTTACACTCTAAAAACTTAACAAATAAGAAACAAAAAAACAAATGCTGCAAGGCAGATTTCAGGTTCGGGATTTGTTTGAGACTTACACTCCAAAAACTGAATAAAGAAGAAAGGGAAAAGATACGCAAGAGATACACCAGGGCTCCTTTTGAAATTGCGAAAGGTCAAGCCCTCGATCAATTAGTACTGCTGAGCAGCTGCTGACGTGCAACCAGTTGCAGCTGCTGTATTTAG
>JAIRSI010000010.1 GCA_031255515.1 Oscillospiraceae bacterium
ATCATCGATGAAATAGAAAAGAATGCCGCTGCAAATAGAGAAAAAAGCGAGAAAAATGAGGACGACTTTGCTAAAGAAGATGATCCGATGTTTGCTGAAGCCGTTAAATGCGTCGTGGAACTAGGGCAGGCATCTACTTCACTGCTACAAAGACGGCTTCGGCTGGGCTACGCGAGGGCAGGGCGCCTTATGGATCAAATGGAGCAAAGAGAAATAGTCGGCCCACACGAGGGTTCAAAGGCTAGGCAAGTTTTAATTGAAACGGAACAAAATTAGTGCTGCGCGGTATTTATTTCCGCGGCCCACATAAAACCCATACGGCTCGTGTGGAGGTGTCTGTAGTTTCGTATGCGGGGGATTTCCTCCGACCTTAATGCGTGCACTTTTACGAAATGGCGTTTTTAATTTCATCTTGAGTTCCTCTTGGTTTTGGCAGAACGTTTTTGCGAAGTAGTGTTTTTACTTTTATTTTTAGTTTTTGAAGGTTTTTTTGGCTTTTTATCAATCATACTATACAAACATCTAAAAGCATCCGAAATTGTGCCCACGTAGTCTATAATACCTTCGTTTACAGCTTCGTCTCCATCGAGAACTGACCCTATATCGGCGGACAATTCCTCTGTGTTTGTAACTAATTTTTTGAAACGCTTCGGCTTTATGTGTGAATTTTCACAGACAAAATTCGTTATTCTGTTTTGCATTCTCTGGAAATACTGGAAAGTCTGAGGAATGCCTAAATTCCCCGAATTCATTCTAACGGGATGCAGCATCATGGATGCGGATTTCGCTATAAAAGATTTATTAGCGGCGACAGCAAGAGGCACGCCGATAGAATGCCCCCCTCCTATTACCACGGAAACACTGGGTTTCGCCATGCCTGATATAATTTCTGCAAGAGCAAGTCCAGCCTCCACATCACCGCCCATGGTGTTGAGCAAAATCAGCATTCCGTCTATTTTGGGATCTTGTTCCACAGCAATCAGTTGTGGAATTACGCACTCATATTTAGTAGTTTTTACATCGTCGCAAGAATAATTGTGCCCCTCGACTTCGCCTATAATAGTTAAACAGTAAATCTTATACTTTCCGTTGCTAGTTATTATCGACCCGGGATAGTTCATATCTTCCATCTGTTGATCGGAATCATTTGCGTCATTTTCGTCGTCTTTTCTAAACGGAGATACAATAACGTTATTCTTTTGGCTTTTTCCTTTTTTCATAACTATCTTCCCCTCACTTAGGGCCCATTTTACCCAAAAAAGAGCGATATATCATCAAAATTTACTCGTGGTAACAAATGAAGTTATAGATCTTTAGAAATTAGAACCTGTACTACTTTTTCCCTTTTATTTGTATCATTGCTGCATTGTATTGTATTTTTATCTATTAATACATGTTCTCACTTTCTTTCTTATAAATGTAAAATAATCTACAATTAAGAGCATATTATTAACAAAAACTATGAACAATAAAATCTGAGGCGCTGCAAAATCTACGGGAGCCCCAGGGGGGCGCATTTCCTTTTCACTAGCAAAAATACCACCAAAAAACCGCGCATCCACCCACCGCGCGCACTCTCAAGAAGCATCCCAAAAAAACGCCTCGAGTAAAAGCGATCTGTTATAGCCGCTATCGACAGTCCTCAAAGTGAAAAACAAGAAATCGAAGCAATTTCTTACTTTTTTATGACGCCCATGAAAAATCTAAAAACAAGTTCCACTTTAACTTTACTGAGGGTCGATTAGGTATGCCTCAGTTAAAAAGTGCTGCTGAATTGATCAAAACTGTCATCAATGACTACAAAAAACAGATTGACTACAAAAATTGGCCTGGCCCTTATAAATTCGGAGCTTACTTTGAATGAATTAGATAATGACTTCAAAAACAAACTTACACTGCGGGATTTACAAGCTAAAGTTCGAGAAAAAAGGCTAACTTCGTTGGGCGATGGGACAAATCATAAAAAAGGGTCAACAATGTGAAGCGATTGCCCAATATCTGTGGCAATTTGCACAATTTATAGGGCTTGACAGGACGAGCGAAAATAATCGGATTCCCGTACCTTCAAACGCACCAGATCAACCGGCAAACCCGGAAAAGCCACGCGGTAAAGCGCAAATTCTTTTTAACGTACCCGACGCTCTCGAACAACAAGAGAAATTTAAAGCGGATTTTAAAAATTGCGACGAGCAACTACAAAAAACGCCAGAAGAAAAATAGAATTTGACGAATAACCCCAAGGAAATACTTCGCAAATTGAAAATTTGCAGCATCAAAAATGAGGGATTTTATTCGAGAATCTCGCACAGCTTAACAACCTATCCTGCAAAGTCGATCAGCTGCGTAACGATCCGAAGAAAATAGACGACCTCAAAAATAAAAAATCCTACTCGAATGGAAATCTCTTGTCGCTCAAGATATATATACAGGATCGGGAGACAAGATGGCAACAAGCAAGCGGTGACTCGTACCGTAGTAGCATTGAAGCCTCCATGAGCTTCGAAGAAAGATTGGAATTAAGAGTAAAAATCCTTCGAAATAATATTCACAATGAAAGACAATCTATTCATAAAAACAAAAACTTCGAGTTTAAAGACCTTTTTAACAACACCATCGTGGAACAATAAATCGGAGTTTATCTCAAACCATTTCGATAAAAATCTAAAAACCTACAGCTTAATCCGAGCAAACTTTCGGTTTCTATACTTATCTAAACTGAAACTACGGTTTTTAAAAAATATGTAAATTGTCACTAATACATGATTTCATAGCATGGGAAATATTCCCTGAGTCTTGCTTGGAAAAATTTTGGATATCGTTTTTAAACTTCTTGGCCGAACTAAAGAACACGTTATTTCTGGCATTTTCATTCATTACTTTCTGTAGCCACTCAATCGAGTTTAGATTTTGGGCTATGTGGCGGTAAGCGATATAGCACTGTGTCGTTTTTAGTGGCAAATTCTCGGGTATTTACTTTTGTTGTATGGTCCTCGATCCAAGACAATATGAATTTTAGGCGCTCGCTTTTGACGGCATTCCGTGTGGTTTCCTGTAAGTAAAATTATTCTTTTTTAGCCAATTTACCATTCCTGCAACCGGGAGCATATTTTATGCCGTAAATTTTTCAGCATAATCGCAAACTTCCGCGGCTTTTTGAGATAAATTTCTGGTTCTTTTAAGATGGAGTAATTAATTCTTTGGTCTGCTCGATTAGAAAGCTTACTTTTTGATCCGCCGGTTTGAATCTTTATTTTTTATTTTCCATATATTAATTAGCATACCTATTTATCGTATCTTCGTCAAAAAGCAGCGTTTTAGCTATTTTTCTGTAGACCCAAAACCATTCGTCAATCAATAACACGGCTTTGATCCCATCGGCTGTACGTCGTTTTAACTCTTTGTGGTGCATTGTTTTTAAACGTTCGCGCTCATCATTTGCTAAAAAATTTGCTATCTTATTCATACTTTTAGTTTTATCAGGCTTTTTGCTAATTGTCAATCACGACAAGAAGCAGCGTTTTAGCTATTTTTCTGTAGACCCAAAACCATTCGTCAATCAATAACACGGCTTTGATTCTACCGGCTGTACGTCGTTTTAACTCTTTGCGGTGCATTGTTTTTGAACGTTCGCGCTCATCATTTGCTAAAAAAATTCGCTATCTTATTCATGCTCTTAATCTTATCAGACTTTTTGCTAATTGTCAATCACGAGTGATATAGTGATTATTTTTTATATGTCATATGAACGAAATTGCGACGAAATGCTCCAAAGTACCTTCGATCCTAAATTTCAAAATCGATATTGTCTGAGTGGCGAGCTAATTTTTGCAATCTTTATTGTAAAAAAATAAAAATGAACTTTACAAATATTAGATACTTGATGTAGACTTAAAGTCTAAAGTATTTATTTTAAACTGACATTTATAAGGTTTTTGAAACGGAGAGGTAAATTTTGGACGTGCTGACTAATGGCCTTTTAACTATTTTTAGCGTTTTGTTCTTTTTGTTTGTGATAGTGATCCATGAGTGTGGCCATTTTTTCACTGCTAAACTTTTTAAAATCCGCGTGAACGAATTTGCGATAGGTATGGGGTTTAAGCTTTTGAGTTTTAAACGCGGCGAGACCCTTTACAGCTTAAGGCTTTTTCCTGTAGGAGGATATTGTGCCATAGAGGGCGAGGACTCAGACAGCGATGACGAAGGCTCTTTTAAAAAGAAATCGGTGTGGGCACGCATGGTGGTGATAGTTTCTGGCGCGCTTTCTAATATATTGCTCGGCTTTGTTCTAACTTTTATTATTTTTGTTCAAAGGCCTTATTTCGCTTCAACAACCATAGATAGGTTTTCTGCGGATGCGGTTTCAAGCCAACAGTTACACGCAAATGATAGGATTAAAAATTTCAACGGATATGAAATTCACTCGGAGCGTGACCTGAATTTTGCCATGGCGGTTAGCGAAAAACCTGAGGTCGACGTGGCAGTTATAAGAGACGGAAAAGAAGTTAAATTGCAGAAAGTAAAATTTAATTCCGAAAAAGTGGGTGAAAATAAGCAGCAGATAATTGTCGATTTTTCAGTGAAAAAAATTGAAAAAAACTTTTTGACTGCGACCACCGAATCATTTAAAGAAACTGTTTCGACGGTGAGGGTAGTTTGGTCTTCGCTCGTGGGCTTGATTACGGGAAGATTTAGCTTTAGAGAAATGTCTGGTCCGATTGGCATAGTGTCTGGAGTAAGCAAGGCGGCTTCCGCCGGGTTGAAAGTTAGCATCGGCAAAGCATTAACAAATGTAACCTTGACGATGATGATGATAAGTGTAAATTTGGGCGTGGTCAACCTTTTGCCACTACCAGCTTTGGACGGCGGGCGTTTTGTGTTTTTGTTGCTAGAAGCCATAAGAAGAAAGCCTGTTTCGGAAAAATACGAGGGTATAATTCACATAATTGGGTTCTTATTTTTGTTAGCAATTATAATTCTTTTTTCTTTTGGAGATATTTTAAGGCTTATAAACGGGGAATAAAATTTTTGGCTCTGTCTTTTAAAGATACTTTTTGAGATTTGTAGATGGAAAGATAAAATTTAAAAAACGCGCCGTTTGGAGACTTTCAAGAACGATGATGGACAGAAATATAACTCAAATTAAGGATCTAGAAATTTTAATTTTAAAAGTGTTGACTTATAAGCTTTGCGCATATAGTTCTTGAAATTTTAGCAATTATAATTCTTTTTTCTTTCGGAGATATTTTTTGGAGATATTTTAAGGCTTATAAACGGGGAATAAAATTTTTGGCTCTGTCTCTTAAAGATACTTTTTGAGATTTGTAAATGGAAAGATAAAATTTAAAAAACGCGCCGTTTGGAGACTTTCAAGAACGATGATGGACAGAAATATGACTCAAATTAAGGATCTAGAGATTTTAGTTTTAAAAGTGTTGACTCATAAGCTTTGCGCATATAGTTCTCGAAATTTTCGTTTAAAAAACCTGTTTTTAAATTTTCTTCTTTTAATTTCTCTTGGCTGGGAATCTCATTTTCTTGATCCGTTTTAATTCTTTTCAACACAATGTCCGAAAAATTTTTAAGAAAACACGGATTCCTGACTAAAATAGGGCCCAACACATGAGTGCCAAAAAAATTATTTTTGCGTATCCCTTCGTGTTCAGAATTGTAAAAATCACCGATACCATAATTCACCTTAAAAAGATGATCCTCTATGCCATGTATCTCGGCGCATTTATTGATACAACCTATTACAGGATCACTACAAAACTCCGTTTCAAAAATAATGTCAGAGGAATATCTTTCTTTTGTCTGTTCTGACACTTCAAAATCAAAAATACCTAGTGTCTCGTAAGAAGATGTCTCTGAGTGAATGTTTCGACCAAAAATCTCAAATGAGTTTCCCGTAGCAAGGAATACAGTGCCTGACTTTATCGTTTCTGATATTTCATCGCGATAATTAAAAAGCTGGGCGGCTGCTTCTTTTTGATTGCTCTCAAATCCTGAACCAATATAAACAACGTCGTACTGCTTGAAATTTATTTCTTCTCCGAAATTCTTTTTTTCAAGAAACACGTCCACGCCCGCTTTTTGCAGGTAAAATGAAAGCATTAAGGGGTTTGCTCTTTCGCCGTATAAGTTCATAAGATCGGGATATAGGTGTAAAATTTTCATGCGTCGCTTTTTTGCTCCTTCGTAAGAATTGTGAGTATTGGCAAAACAAGCAGTAAGATTAATGAAAAATGATCCAGTTATTCGCAACTTACGCCGGCACTCTTACCATTTTAAAAATTCTATCAAACTATTTTTTGCATTGATCAAATGCACATCGTAAAATTTTTCTGCTACAGATCTTCGTGTTGAGTCCTGTTGCACTTCGCAAGATTTTTCTAATGCAAATCTTTGTACCGAGTCTTTTTGTTGGGCACCGTAAATTTTTTTATAACTTCAGATCTGTTATGCTGCGCATCGTAAAATTTTCTCAGCGCAAATCTTTGCAACGAATCCTGTTTTGTGCTGATAAAAAATCAATTTTAAAAATCAAAGTTATGTCAGTGTCTTTACCATTTTTTCTTCAGAAATCCTCCTTAAAATTCTAGCAGCTTCTTTTTTTGCGTTGATCAAATACACGCCGTAAAATTTCTCTATCACAAATCTCTGCGCCAGATCTATAATTTTGACAACTATATAATAAAACCCCACTGCTGCAGGATAACTGTAGGCAAACCACGCACCCAAAACCATCGGTAAATACAAAACGAACTTCATGCAGCCCTCGTTGTCTTGCATAAGGGGAACTTGTCTGAGTTTCTGAGAAATATAATAATCAAGCACGGATATCAAAAAACTTAAAAGAGGAATGGCCCAAAGTAGTCCTTCAAAAAGATTGTACTTAGGAGTTGCCAGCAAATCAGTGCCAAATACAGAAAAACTCCCAGAAAAGTCCTCTATTCTCTTAGCTTCTTCTTTATTGAACATGAGAAATTTATCTTTATTACTTGGAAAAAGTTTTATTATATTTATCTGATTGTAGTATTCGGCCTCTTTTTTATCTTTAACTTCGCTAAAATTTTTCACGATCTTATTTGATTCCTCGATTTTTTGACTATCAACATGTAAAATGTTGCTCAGGGGGAAAGTAACAGTTGAGCTCATCGCAAGAAAAACTATTAGCGGAAAAATATTAGTAAAACACCCTCCAAACATACTAACGTGTTCCTTTTGAGAAAGATTCATAAGTTCTTCATTGAGTTTTTTCCGGTCATTTTTGTATCTATTTCTGATTTCCTTTTGTTTTTCAGTGTATCTGATGGAGCCTGCCATGGCTTTTTGGTTTTTCACGACAAAAGGAAACATAAGAAGTTTTACGAACAAAGTTAGCAAAACTATGGCAAAACCATAGCTACCTGTTAAATTAAAAAACCATAAAATAACGTATCCTAAAAAGGGTGCAAGACTCAGTGGATCCCACATCATATAATTATTTCTCCTTATTCAAAACAGATGCTCAATTGTTCTTTAGTGAAAAAATCACGCTTTATAGAGATACCAAGACAAAGCCGCGTCAGTGATTGAGGTTGACCACAATTGCTATTTTCAAAATAAGCAAAATAATTAAGATAAAAAGCGTAAATATTTACCTTAAAGGGGACGCTTAGTCCACAGGATCATACCCACCTTCAAAAAGAGGATTGCACCTAAGAATACGCAGCAAAGCCATGGCGCTGCCTCTGAAACTACCGTACTTTATTATCGCGTCTTTGGCATAAGTAGAACAAGTAGGCGAATACCTGCAGCACGGCGCCTTTCTGGGAGAAATAATCCTTTGATAAAACTCAATTAATTTTACTAGCGACGATGTTTTTTTTAGGGAGACAATCTTTTTTGCTAGCATCCGCGTTCTTTTTAGAGAGATAACTTTTTGATAAAGTCCTATTAACTTTGCTGGTAATGGTGCTCTTTTCAGGAAGGCAATCTTTATTGCTGGAAGCGGCACTTTTTTAAGAGAAGTAATTCTTCGATAAAGTTCAGTTAACTTTGCTGGTAATGGTGCTCTTTTCAGGAAGGCAATCTTTATTGCTGGAAGCGGCACTTTTTTAAGAGAAATAATCCTTCGATAAAGTTCGGTTAACTTTGCTGATGATCCCCTTTTTGGAAAAACAACTTTTTCCACTAACAATGACATCTTCTTTGAAAAAATAATTCTCCGAAAAAATTTAATCAGTTCTACTGACAAATGTTTCACTTTTTTTAATGCACCCCAGTCTATTTAAATGCTTCTGCATAGAGGCAAAGATTTCGTTAGAGCTAACGCTAGACGTCCTGGTGCGCGCAACAAACACCACATCGCAACCTTTGTACATGCAGGGTAACAATTTTCTGTACGACTCCTTAATAACTCTGCGCGCCCGGTTACGCCGAACAGCACAACCCACTTTTTTGCTGGTAGTTATTCCAAGTCTATTAAGTTCTGAACGCCTTCTTTTTATTACGTAAGTAACAAGATTGTCAGAGACACAGGACATGCCCCTTCTGTAGAGAAAATGAAAATCCCTATTTTTTTTTATCGTCAAAATTATTGCAGCTTTCATAGATCAAGAATTCTAAAACCTCACTCAAATTTATTGTAGCTTTCACAAATTGAAAACCCTAAAATCTCGCTCGAATTTTAAGCAAAATAGAGTCGTTTTCTGCCTTCTTTACACATGCAGGGTAACAATTTTCTGTACGACTCCTTAATAACTCTGCGCGCCCGGTTACGCCGAACAGCACAACCCACTTTTTTGCTGGTAGTTATTCCAAGTCTATTAAATTCTGAACACCCTCTCTTTATTGGGTAAGTAACAAGATTGTCAGGGATACAAGACACGCCCCTTATAGAGAAAATCCCTATTTTTTTATCGTCAAAATTGTTGCAGCCTCCATAGATCAAGAATTCTAAAACCTCACTCAAACTTATCGTCAAATTTATTGTAGCTTTCACAGATTAAAAGCCCTAAAATCTCGCTCGAATTTTAAGCAAGACAAAGCTGTTTTCTGCCTTTCGCCCTACGGCGCGACAGCACTTTTCGCCCATTTCTGTCAGACATTCTTTTCATAAAGCCATGCTCTTTTTTTCTGTGAAGTTTTTTGGGTTGGAACGTCCTACGCAAGATAATTCCTCCTTATCTAAATATTTTTGTTTTAATCACACCAAGGTATCAAAAACACCTGTAGATTTTTGCTAAAATTCTTTAACTTTTGAGCTCCTGGAATCAATTATATCTCAGAGTAGATAAAATTGTCAACTTAAAATAATAGACTTTTATAATTTTTTATGTGAGCTACTCATGGGGCTTTAGACCTTTGCTGCTAAAGTGTTTAATTTATGGCTTGACAAAAATATAAACTGGTGGAAGAATGATAAACAGGTTACTTTTTCAACGTTTATTCTTTAAGGATTCCCATCACCTTAAAATTTTTAAATTTGATTTACTAGGCAAAAAGCTAAAATTTTGAAGGTTCTTAAAAATCTAAAATGGCAAATTAAAATAGATAATTATTTAAGAAATGATAGGTTTTGTGCCAATCTTGATCGCAGCGATGTATAAACAGCGCCTTGTTGGGATTTCGTATTCGCGTGAAAACTAATTTTGTTAATATAAAGGTGTCCGAGTGGTTAAAATAAACAGCGAAATTGGACTTTGGAGAATATTCATTCATGAAGACCAAAAATATGTTAAAAATTTTCGGTACATTTTTAGTTTGCTTACTATGTTTTTTAGCACCCGCAATGGCGGGGAATTTTTTGGCTAATAAATTTAGAGAAGATATAGAGAAGGTGCACCTTAAACTTGAAAGTTTTGTAAGAAATTACGTCTCCGATCTTGAAAAAAATATAGGCGTTAAAATCGAAGATATCATTTAAGCAGGCATTAGATTTTGATCAATATTTTATTGTGATGCGTAAAAGGGATATAGATCTAATTGGGGGGGTAAATTTTAAAAGCCTGGATAACCCCAACGGCTAGAAACTGTTCATCGCCAAAATCAGCCATAAAAGGACAAATTAAGAGCATCTGATAATCTCTGAACTATAGGAAAACCATTCATCGCCGAAAAAATCACCCTCCACTGAAATCTAAAGAAATACCCATTAGACCTCTTTCGAATCTAGCTCCCTGGGCTTAAAATTACAGATCCTGACTATCAAATTAAACCTCAAGCCAAACCGTTTTCGTCTATTTTTTTATATTCATCCAAAATTATCCAAATCACTT